>NZ_JAGFIP010000002.1:0-363287 GCF_017582705.1 Paenibacillus sp. F411 | reverse complement strand
GGTTAAATTCATGGCTAGACAACATGGACTCAAAACGCTCTTGTAATCTGCATGCACATGAATGACGAACATCGGAAAGCCGTATGAGGGAAAACCTCACGTACGGTTTGATGAGGAGGGGCTGAAATTTTCAGCCCTTTACTCTAGCGAAAATATGAAATGTGCTCCAAAATATGCTACAATGATAGAGTTCGATGTAGAAGATTTGGGGATTTTGCCAAATACATAGAATAGTCAGACATCATGAGGCGTATGCTATAGGGTCTTACGGCAGCTTTGAGTCCTTGTCAGAAGAGATGTATTCATATTCAAGGTCCTGAAGGATGGCGAGGGAGGAACACAAATCAGATGACCGATTCCCAACTTATTATGGAAATTAAGCAAGGCAATGTAGAGCTGTATTCGGAATTAATGCGAAGATATCAACGTAAAATTATGGCTTTTGTTTATCATATGCTGAAGAGCTCCGGCATGGAGCTGATGGCCGAGGATATATGCTCCGAAACCTTTTATAAAGCATTTCGCAGTCTTCATTCCTTCCGCGAGGTGGATGCCTCCTTCTCAACATGGCTGTATACCATTGCGCGGAATACGGTTCTTAGCGAGCTGCGCAAGCAGCGGGGGGCTAATCTGCCTCTCGAAGAGAGCGGAATTATTCCGATTGCACCGCCAGAGGTGGCCCCGGAGCAGGCTATTTTGCGGAACGAGAAGGTAAGGATGGTCCGCGAGGCTATTAATAATTTGCCAGAGAAGCAGCGTTCGGCGCTGATTCTAAGAGAGTACGACCAGCTGGATTACCAGGAGATTGCCGATATTCTAGGACAGAGCGTCAGCTCTGTGAAATCATTGTTGTTCAGGGCCCGCAGCAGTGTGAAGCTGCAGCTGGAGCCTTATTTTGCAGAGCAAGTATTTGAAGGCATAGAATGGATGACAGGCAGATGAAATGCGAAGAAGCCCGGGAACTGATGGAGATCGTGTGGGATCTCCCTGACAACGATCTGAGAGTTTACCGGCTGAAGCAGCATATCTTAACCTGTTCGTCCTGTGCGATGGAATATCAATCCTGGGAAGAAAGCCTGGAAATGGTTCAGGAGCTCAAATTCGAGCCCTCCCTGGCCTCTGCAGAAATCATGAACCGGAACGTCATGGATCGTATTTACCGTGATTTTCCGTGGCTGGTGGAGGAGAATGGCCCTGAGAAGGCGTCAGGAAGAATATTCCGCAGGCGGTTGTCGCTGTGGATCGCTGGCTTTACTGCTTTATTTGTCAGCAGCCTGCTCATCTTCGCCTTCCGGGGGAATATTCAGAAGCAGGCGGTAGAGGAGATTCCATCTACAGGCATCCTGCCCACCGGGATTGCAGGAGGCTCCGATGCATCCGGCAATAGCATACATTATGATATTCCGGGACCTGGCAGCGGTATTATTGATCCGCTTGTGGCAGGGATCGATCCCAGTCAGCCGCAGTATTGGATGATTCTATCCATTATTGGAGTTAGCTTGGCGATCTATTTCCTCCTAAGGCTGAACCGCGCAGTAAGGCGTTAAGTACAATCATATGTACATGAAGGCAGGTGAAGGGCATGAGAATCGGCTTTATCCGGCATGGGGAGACGGCATGGAATGCAGCCGGAAGAATTCAGGGTCAGACCGATATCCCTCTCAATGAACAGGGGCGCTCTCAGGCGAGGCTGCTGGGTAAGCGTCTGGCTGCCGAGGCATATGAATGGGATTTTGTCATGAGCAGCGGCTTGTCCCGCGCAGAGGAGACGGGGGCTATACTGGCTTCCATGCTGCACATTCCGATGAAATCTCCGGACTCACGCCTGCTGGAGCGCTCTTACGGCAAGGTGGAGGGCTTAACCTCTCAAGAACGTGAGCAAATGTTCGGTAGCAACTGGAAGCTTCAAGACCTCGGGCAAGAAAGTGATGCAGAGCTATTGAAGCGGGGGAAGGCGTTTCTGGAGGAAATGCTATGTAAGTATCCGGATCATTCTTTTCTGGTCGTAAGTCATGGCGGGTTTCTGGCACAGCTTTTTGCAGGCCTGGATATGTCGCTGCAGATCGACCGGATCGGCAATTTGTCTCTCACCATTATGGAGCACTCGGATTTGAAATGGACGCCTCTTTTGCTGAATTGTACTCAGCATTTAATAGAAGAAAGGCAGCACTAAGGGGTGTTTACCTGTGCTGTGGGTACACCTAAGGACCTGGAGAGGGTCCTTTTTTTGTTGTCCTTTCACCTATAGAGCATCTCAGCAAAATTTGGTTCCGGAGGTTTATCGGGCGTCATTTCCGTCAATTCTAAACATATCAGCCAAAGGGACGTCAGCGAAAGAACAGGTTTATGAAAAATGCGATACAGCAGTACAGGTGAGGACGTGGTGCAAAAAATGAAACTAGCCGACATGCTGTCTTATGCCGACATTAGCCATTTAAACAACATCGCCAGTTACTATGACTGCGACTGCAAGCGAAATTCCAAGCATGAATTGATTCAGAGCATACTGATTAAAGCTGGCAGAAAAGAGTTCCTGAAGGAACAGTGGAAAAGCTTCTCCCCAGGGGACTTGCGGTTTCTGAACAATCTGGTATTTGACACGCGGAGCAGCTATAGTCTGGAGGATTTACTGGCGGCCGTACGTCATACCTCACTAGAGGAGAAGTCTGACGAGACATCCGGCTCCAAGCCTGCACGGACTGCATTAGAGTCACCCAGGGAGGCCGTGTCCAGGTACAGACGCAGTGGCTGGCTGTTCAACGGCTTCACATTCTCCACGAAATATATGTTTCATGTCCCGGAGGATTTAAAGGAACGGTTTCGAGAGGAGCTTAGTCTGCACCTGAAGTCCGGATTGCAGGTCTCTATGCCACCTGAAGTGTACCGAGAGGAGCAGGGCCTGATTACAGAGGATCTGAAGCTCATGCTGAGGTATTTCCAGGAGCATGAGCTTACCCTGAATGCCGAGGGCTTTATGTACCGAAAGCAGCAGCAGCAGTTGCTCAGCACATTACATATCGAAGAGTCTCTCATTACAAAAGGACCTTGGAGATTCGGTTATGGCAGGTCCTGCTCCGAGTATCCCGACCGTTTCGCGCTGCTGTACGACTATGCCGTAGCACAGCGGTGGGTTCAGGAAACGCCTGCCGGCTTAACCCTGACGGAGCATGGAAAAGAATGTATTCTGTCAGGAAATCAAGTCAGCATGATACAGCTATTCCGCTTTTGGTTAAAAATTTATAAGAGCGCTGTTCCTAACCTTCCTTCCTTGGTGTATTGGCTCGGCCGCTGCGCTAAAGAATGGGTGACGATGGATTCGCTCCACGCTACAGTTGGAAGCCTGGTAACCCCCTTTTATTATGATACACCCCGGATGATCCTGGAACGGCGGATTGTAAAAATGCTGCTCCATCTGGGGATGCTACGTCTGGGAGAAAGCCAAACGCTGGGTACGGTCATTCGAATGACACCCTTAGGCATTAAAGCAGGTGAGATCGCGCCCCAGCTTGGACACGGGACAGTGCATAACGATAACGATGTAATCATTTAGTTTGGAGGTGCATCCGAATGGATAAAATGAAGGTTACTTATGAAGTGATGTTAGGTCTTGCGGCAGAAATGGTATGGGACGAGGCATTGCGCAAACATCGCAGTGAGGAGCTGTATAAAGAAATAGACGAGGCTCTGGCTTCAGGCGACAAGGTGGCTTTCCGAAGCCTGACGGATGAACTGAAAACATTAAATTGAAGAGATGCTTACGCATTTCTTCTTTTTTTTTTGCCTAAAAGAAGAATGAAACTTATAATAGGACAACAAGGCTTAATCGCTATAAGTTTATTTTATTGTACAGAAAGGATGCCTTAAATGAAATTTAGTGAAGTGGAGGCAGAGGGATGGGGAGAGTTGGCGCCATTCGTAGATACCTGCCTGATTCCTTATACGGGTTTGAGCGGGGAAGAGATGCCGTGGGAGGTTACGGCTGCGCTGGAGCGTCTTCGTGACCTGATGGATCTGATTGAAATCCCTTTCAAGGGGAGAGTTGTAACTTATCCTGCTCTGCAATATGGCGGTGAAGGGGCATCCGTATTACTTTCCAGCATTTGCAGCAAGGCTTCAGCGGCAGGCTTTGCGTATGTCGTCGTCATTACGGCAGACCATGAGCTTACCCAAGATGAGGTCCCCGAGTGCTCATTGGTTCTATCCCTTCCTAAGCTGCAGCAGGAAGCCGGAGTCAAGCTAAAATCCGCAGTAAGTCAATCCATCAGCAAGATGTGGACCGCAAACCTGACATAATTGTGACGAAAATACGACAATTTCATACAGCGTCCTTGGAAGCGGAGCCAAATTCGGGATTCAAATTCTTGACGGTCAGAGGTGCCTAATATATTATAATTATGTCCTAGTAATTCGTGTGATTTTAATCATTGAAAACAAATGATCGGTTGACAAAAGGGGGTTGATACAGATGAATAACAACCACAATGACGAGCATGAAGAGTCGCACAAACCTCCCCGGCGCAAGGAAATGTCCCGCAGACAATTTCTGACCTATACGTTGGGCGGTGCCACAGCTTACATGGCGGCAGGGGTCGTTATACCTATGGTCCGCTTCGCCGTAGATCCAATCCTGCAAAAGGGTGAAGACGGATCTTTTGTAAAAGTAGTGGAAGGTAGCAAGATTACCGCCGAGCCACAAGAATTCGATTTCGAATTGAAGCAGCAGGACGGCTGGTATAACAGCACTGCACAGCTGACAGCCTGGATTAGCAAGACAGAAGATGGACAGATCGTAGCGCTGTCGCCTGTCTGCAAGCACTTGGGCTGCATGGTAGGATGGAACAATAATGAGAGCCATCCGAATGAATTTTATTGTCCTTGCCACGGCGCCCGCTATACGGCGAACGGCAAGAACCTGGTTGTTGCGCCGCAACCTCTGGACATGTACGACGTGAAAGAGGAAGGCGGATGGATTTACCTCGGCGCAATCATCCCAAATACAGTAGCAAAATAGGAGGCGTAGATTCGGATGTTAAAGAATGTCTACAACTGGATTGACGAACGTCTCGATATCACGCCGATCTGGAGAGACGTTGCGGACCATGAGGTTCCGGAACACGTTAACCCTGCGCATCATTTCTCCGCATTTGTATACTGCTTCGGCGGCTTGACGTTTTTTATCACAGTGATTCAGATTCTGTCAGGAATGTTCCTGACTATGTACTATGTACCCGATATTATAAACGCTTACGCAAGCGTTGAGTTCCTTCAAACGAAGGTTGCTTTCGGTCAGATCGTCCGGGGCATGCATCACTGGGGAGCCAGCCTTGTCATTGTTATGATGTTCCTACATACAATGCGGGTATTCTTTACAGGATCCTATAAGGCGCCTCGTGAAATGAACTGGGTTGTCGGCATGCTGATTTTCTTCGTGATGCTGGGCCTGGGATTAACAGGCTACCTGTTGCCTTGGGATAACAAAGCATACTTTGCGACTAAAGTTACCCTTGAAATCGCGAACTCTGTGCCTTATCTCGGACCGGTTATTAAGGAACTGCTTCAGGGCGGTACAATTGTAGGGGCCGAGACGCTGACTCGTTTCTTCGCTATTCACGTGTTCTTCCTTCCTGCTGTTCTGCTTGCTCTCTTGGTAGGGCACTTTATCATGATCCGCAGACAAGGTATCTCAGGACCACTATAAGAAGAAGGGAGGCATACTTATGGCACACGGTTTCAAGCCTGATGAAAAAGTTGTATTCGTGGGTGATTCCCGCGTCAAGAAGGGTGCCGGGTTTATTACCCCGCCTGATTACACGGCGTATCCGGGAAAGTCGGAAGCCTTTATTCCTAACTTCCTTCTGAAGGAGTGGATGGTAGGGGTTGTCGTGCTCGTAGGCTTTCTGGTTCTGACGATCTCGGAGCCAGCACCTCTGGGCTACCCGGCAGATCCGGGAGCATCGGTTATTCCGATGCCGGACTGGTACTTTCTCTTTCTGTATGAATACCTGAAGCTTCCATATGCTTCCGGAGATTATGTTGTACTGGGTACTCTCGGCGTCAGCGGTGTGGCATTTGGCGCATTGCTGCTGGCACCGTTCCTGGACACCGGCAAAGAACGCCGCTTCTACAAGCGGCCGATCGCTTCCACTCTGATGTTTCTGTCACTGGCGGCTGTTATCTATCTGACCAACGCTGCCTGGACACATTACGCACATGAGCTGGAGAAGCAGGGCACAAAGGCAGAGCATATTCTTCGTGAAGAAGAAGCCCATGCGAAGCATGAGCAGGGTCTTCCGACTTCTAATGCAAAGCAAGCGGAAGAGGAGACCATTGCGATCGTGGATAAAGATAATCCAGCGATGGAGATTTACAAGAAAGCAACCTGCATTGCATGTCATGCTGCCGATCTGAAGGGTCAGGGCAACGCTCCTGCACTTCTGGGCGTAGGTGACCGACTGAGCAAGGAAGAAATTTCTGAAGTTATTGTTAACGGCCGTGGAGAAATGCCATCCATGAGGTCGCAGGTAACGGACGAAGAGCTGGATCAGCTTGCGACCTGGCTGGCAAGTCAGAAGGCTGAATCAGAATAAGTAAGTTAAGCCACAATAAACCTGATCGTATTCTGCGATCAGGTTTTTTTGTAGAGGAGGTAGTGTAAGCTTGAACATCAAGTATTTCTGGAGCCGTGAGTTTCTGGCAAAGTCATGGTTTCTATGGCTGCTGCTGATCTGTAACGGCCTCGGTACAATCTATGGATACATTTGGTACGGAGCACAGCTTCAATATACAGCGGAATTCCGTCCATGGTGGCAGCTGCCATTTGTCCCGGATAGTCCCACTGCGAGCTTGTTTTTTTGCCTTGCACTCATCCTGCTGCTGTATCCGCCAAAGAGAATGGCAGGCATTCTCCTGCAGCCACTAATACAAGCTCTTGCCGTCGTAACCTCTATTAAATATGGCATATGGGCCTGTGTCATGATCTTTGCAGGCGCAGCGCAGGGCAATGAGCTGGTGTGGCAGGACTGGATGTTAGTAGCGTCTCATTCAGCCATGGCGATAGAGGTGCTCCTGTACGTGCGTTTATTTCATCTCCAAAGCCCGGCATTAATTGCTGCGATCACGTATACACTGCTGAATGATATGATTGATTATTCGTTTATGGTCTTCCCTTGGCTTCCTTCTGTGTTAAATGACGATCTGATTGCTGTAGAGGTGTTCACCTTCAGCTTGACGCTCTTTAGCGGTGCTTTAGCCTGGTGGGCCATGCGGGCAGCCGGACGTGCACCTCGTGATATGATAACTGGACAATAACCCATGTTCTATAAAATCCGCCTGCAGCATATCCATAGCTTCAGGAGGGATGTCCTATGATTTCCAAAATGACTCACAGCGGCTTCATGCTAGCTGTTTTCCTGGCTATATGGACTCTCTGGGGAGTGTCGCCAGTCTGGGGCAGTCACTCAGACAGCAATCAGAAGCCGGCGCCGGCAGCTAAACTGCAGGCTGAGGCTTTGGTTAAAGAAACAGAGCAGCTTTACAAGCTGGTGCAGGAGGGAAAGGTAGAAGAAGTCAAGCAATCCCTGCGCAAGGTGCAGCAGCAATTCGAAGCTTCTTCCTTTCAGGGACTGACCACTGTGGAGGGTATTCAGGCCTTAGCTGAAACCATTGTGGAGATGAAGGAAACTACCGCCAGAGCTCAGCTGGAGCCGGAACAATGGATGATTGCTGCAGGTAAGCTGAGGCTGGCCGCAGATAGCCTGACTCATCCCAAGGACGGGATCTGGCTTCAATATTACAAGGTGCTCCGAGAGGATCTGCAGCAGGTAGAGATTAGCGCCGCCAAGCAGGACAGGCCGGGGATGAAGGCAGCGTTCACCCGTCTTCATGATCATTATGAGCTCATCCGGCCTGCCGTTATCGTTCAGCGCAAGCCGGAAGAGGTATCCATGATGGATTCCTGGCTTTCCTTTGCCAAGGGTGCTGTATCCAATGCTCCCTATGCAGAGGCCAAGAAGGCTGCTGCCCAGGGAGATGAACTGCTAAATCTGCTCTTCGGGAAAAAGAAGGATGAGCCCGTTCTGGCTCCATTGGGAGAAGCCCGTGGGCCTTGGCTGGGTCAGCTGTTATTGCCGGCCTTTATTTTGGCGGCGTTAACATTTGCGGGGTACCGTAAATATAAAGGAGCCCATGATGGCTATCGCCCTTGGTCTCCCTAAATATAGCTGCAACCTTCCTTAAGACTAGCCCTGATTCTAGGGCTAGTCTTCTTCTTTAAATCCTTCGCCATGCACATCATGAACATCGCTGACAATGATAAAAGCTCTGGGATCCAGAGACTTCGCAATGCTGTTCAATCGCCGGATTTCCTGTCTGGACACGACACAGTAGGCCATCTGACGGGCCTCTCTGGAATAGCCGCCAACGACTGGAATCAGGGTCACCCCGCGGTCCAGCTCGGAAGTGATCTTATCCGCGATCGCGGGAGCTTGATCGCTGATTATGGTGAAGGCTTTGGCGGCATAGGCGCCGTCTTGAATAAAATCAATGACTCGTGAGGCAATGAATACCGTGACGAGCGTATACAGGATTTTGGCTAGCGGAATGTAAAGAATGGACACACCGATAATGAGAATATCCAGCCCGAGAATGACCTGTCCCATGCTGAAGCCAAATCTACGGTTTAAAATTCTTGCGATGATATCCGAGCCGCCGGTCGTTCCTCCGAACCGAAACACAATGCCGAGCCCTGCGCCGAGAGTCACACCTGCATACAAAGAAGCTAGAATGTAATCTTGTTCTGTTCGGAAAGGGACAATCCAGCCGGAATGAATGGCTACCTCCAGAATCCAGAGAAAAAAAGTCAGTGAAACAATGCCGATTCCGGTGTAGATGGATTGCTGTCCTCCTAATATTTTCATTCCGAGCAGGAAGATGGGCACATTGATGATGATGGTGGAAAGGGAAGGCGATACACCGAAAGCATAATTTAACAGCACGGTAATCCCGGTTACGCCGCCCTCCATCAGCTCGTTTGGAATGATAAAGTACAGCAGTCCGAAGGCATAGACAGCGGTTCCTGCCAGAATTGGAATGACCGCTTTCAGATGAATTAACAGCTTGGCTACCGTCACAGCAATTCCTCACATCCCCTATAGAATAAGTATTTCTTCGTCATTTCTCCCGTTGCTCTCCATAGTATGCCAAATTGAAGGGATAATAAAAAATAATTTGTTTTCAAATCGTCTTTACGATAACATAGGTTTAAAACGTTGCCGCATATGCTGTCGATGAATTACAGAAAAGCGGCCGCGAATAACGGCATGTCATATGCTGGCGTGGGAAAGGGGTACGTGCTTGGAGAAGTCTATGGCTGAGATGCAGCGCGAAGTGGACCGGTACATCTCTCAGTTTAAGGAAGGATATTTCAGTCCCTTATCCATGATGGCCCGAATGACAGAAGAAGTCGGGGAGCTTGCACGAGAAGTGAACCACCGCTTTGGAGAGAAGCCGAAAAAGGCGGATGAAGAAGAGAACTCCATTGAGATGGAGCTGGGTGATATTTTGTTCATTGCCATTTGCTTTGCCAATGCGCAGGGGATTGACTTGGCTGCGGCGCATGATAAGGTCATGCACAAATTTAATACGCGTGATAAAGACCGGTGGACTCGAATAAACACCGATTAGGCTCTATTTACATATGCTGTACCAAACCTGAGCGCAGGGGAGGAACAGCCATTGAACAATAACCCGTATATTCAAAATGCCTACCGCTGCATCCTGCAGAACGATTTTGAAGAGGCGATTCGCTGGTTTGAACAGGCTTTGCAGGCGAACCCGGGGGACGCAGAGGTGCATTACCGCTGCTCGATCACGTACGGTCGCAGCGGATACCTGGAGCAGGCTGTGCTGCATGCGGAGAAAGCATCAGCCTTGCAGCCGGACCAGCCTGCTTATGTGCTGCATCTTCAGCATTTGCAAGCCCGGACGTTGGTGCAGGGGGCCCGGAAGCTGCTGGAGCAGCCGGAACAATACACTTCCACAGCGCTGTATCAGGCGGTCCAGCAGTTGAAGCAGGCGGTGTCCCTGGACCCGCTGGATCCGGAAGCGTATGTATGGCTTGCCATGGTTTACAGTGAGCTGAATGAGCATGCCTTGGCCATGGCAGCCTTGAAGGATGTCATTGGGCTATATCCGCAGGAAAGCAGTCTGCAGCAATTAATGGAAGAACTTAAAAAGCGCTTAAAGCTATATATGCATGATTCATAACAACATCGGAGGGAATACAATGTCTAACCTAATCAGAGTGGCTGTGATCGGTGCAGGCGGCCGTATGGGCAAGGAAGTTGTGAAGCTGGTATTGCAGGATGAGGAGCTGGAGCTTGCCTGTGCCGTTGGAATGAGCGATAGCGGCAAGGATGCCGCTTCGCTGGTGGGCCTGCCGCCATGCGGAGTTATCGTAACCTCAGATCTCGAGCTGGCGCTTGTAGAGAGCAAGCCGGATGTTATGGTGGATTTCACAAATCCGCAGTCGGCTTATGGTAACACTGCGCTGGCCATTAAGCACGGTGTAAGGCCTGTGATGGGAACGACCGGGTTTACACCGGAGCAGATTGAAGATCTGGACAAGCAGTGTCAGGGCAAGGGAATCGGCGGCCTGATTGCCCCGAACTTTTCCATCGGCGCTATTTTGATGATGAAATTTGCAGCTCAAGCCGCGAAATATTTGCCGCATGTCGAAATTATTGAAACGCACGGAGACCAGAAGCTGGATGCCCCTTCCGGCACCTCTATCAAGACCGCGGAGCTGATTGCAGCGAACCGGGAGGAGCTGAGACAAGGCAATCCGAGCGAGGAGGAAGTCATTGAGGGCGCACGCGGCGGCTATTACAATGGCTTCAGAATCCACAGTGTCCGCCTGCCTGGCGTATTTGCCCAGCAGGAGGTTATTTTCGGCGGCTTCGGACAAAGCCTGAAAATTCGCCATGACTCCTACGAGCGCGCAGGCTACATGCCTGGCGTAAAAATGGCGGTACAGAAGGTTATGGAATATACAGGGATGATTTACGGCTTCGATCATTTTATTGAGTAGAGAGAAGAGGAGAAACCATATGATGAATATCGCTTTTATCGCCCACGACCGGAAGAAAGAGGAAATGGTTAACTTCGTGCTTGCTTATGAAAGTGTGTTCGAGGACCACAAGCTGTTCTCCACCGGGACTACCGGCACGAGAATCATGGAACAGACCTCACTCCAGATCGAACGATTTGCCTCCGGTCCGCTCGGGGGAGATCAGCAGATCGGCGCTATGGTAGCGCAGAACGAGATGGATTTAATTATTTTTCTGCGGGATCCATTAATGGCTCAGCCGCATGAACCGGACATAAATGCACTGCTTCGTTTGTGTGATGTATACGGGATTCCGTTAGCTACAAATATTGCAACCGCCGAGGTGCTGGTCAAGGCTCTTGACCGGGGCGATCTAGGCTGGCGCGAGCTGGTACACAAGTACAAGCCGGGTGTAGATCAGTGATGACAGAGCCGCTCAAGCTGGATATTCTCGTCTTTGGCGCGCACTCTGATGACGCCGAGATTGGGATGGCCGGCACAATTGCGAAGCATACCACTGCGGGTTATGCGGTGGGAATTTGTGATCTGACAAAGGCGGAGATGTCCTCCAATGGAACCGTAGAGCTGAGGCTTACCGAAGCGGAGTCGGCTGCACGTTCGCTGGAATTGAGTCTGCGCTGCAACCTGGATCTGCCTGATCGAGGCCTTTTTATAACGCCAGAGCATATTGCGCCAATTGTTGAGGTTATTCGCACCTATCAGCCTTCTGTCGTGTTTGCGCCGTACTGGGAGGATCGTCATCCGGATCATGTGGCCTGCAGCCGGCTGGTGGAAGAAGCGGTGTTCAATGCCAAGCTGAGACGGTACATGCCGGATCTTCCGCCCGTCCATGTGAAGCAGCTCTATTACTATTTCATTAATGATTTGGGCAAGGCGGATATGATTGTAGATATCACTGAATACTATGACCATAAGATAAAGGCACTATCCTGCTATCAGTCCCAATTTGAAAAAGGAAATCCCGACTCCGTATCAACACCGCTCACGGAAGGGTATATTGAACGTGTACGGGCTCGCGATTCTTTGCTGGGACAGCGCAGCTTGATTCCCTATGCAGAAGGCTTTGCCTCCAAGACGCCGATTCCCGTTCATCTGTTTGACACCATGAAAGCATAAACATAAGTACATAGTGTGCGTGAAGGAGGTTGATCCCGTGAAACAAAAGCCGCTCAAGATCGGCATCACCTGTTATCCCTCCCTTGGAGGCTCCGGGGTTGTGGCAACGGAGCTGGGAAAGCTGCTGGCAGAGCAAGGGCATCAGGTGCACTTTATTGCCCACAGCATTCCTTTTCGCCTGGGAGCTTTTCATAAAAATATTTTCTATCATGAAGTTGAAGTGAACGACTATTATGTGTTCCGCTATCCACCATATGATTTGTCTCTTGCGACCAAGATGGCGCAAGTGGCAAATATGCAGCAGCTGGACGTGATGCATGTTCACTATGCGGTGCCGCATGCGGTATGTGCTTTTTTGGCCAAGCAGATGGTTGGTGACCGATTGAAAGTGGTCACGACACTGCATGGAACAGATATTACAGTGCTGGCGCAGGACGAATCCTTGAAGGATCTCATTCGGCTGGCCATTAACGAAAGTGACGCGGTGACGGCCGTCTCCCAGGATTTGATTGCGGAGACGCGCTCTGTGCTGGATATCTCCCGGGAGATTGACCTGACCTATAACTTTGTGGATCCCCGGGTCTATTACCCGAAGGACTCGGCTTCGCTGCGCCGGGATTATGCACAGCCCCATGAGAAAGTGCTGATGCACATCTCGAACTTCCGTCCGGTGAAGCGGGTACAGGATGTGGTCGATATATTTGCCCGGGTTCGTGGGGAGCTGCCTGCGAAGCTGCTGCTGGTCGGCGAAGGACCGGATCTGCCGAAGATTCAGTGCAGAATCCAGGAGCTGGGTCTTGCGGACGATGTGCATTTTCTGGGCAAACAGGATGAAATTGCACATGTGCTGTCTATGGCGGACGTATTGCTGCTGCCTTCCGAGAAGGAAAGCTTCGGACTGGTCGCGCTGGAGGCGATGGCTTGTGGAGTACCAACCATTGGCTCTACTGCTGGAGGCATTCCGGAGTTGGTTACCCATGGAGAGACCGGATTCCTGGCACCGATTGGTGATAGTCATGCCATGGCCGGATACGCGATGGAGCTGCTAAGAAATGACGCGCTTGCCGAGCGTCTGAAGGCCGCTTGTCTGAAGCGTGCCAAAACGGAATTTTGCAATGAGAAAATTCGCAGCAAATATGAAGAAATTTATTACCGGGTATTAGGGCAGAAAGCGGAGGATCCATCTCCTGTGTGCTAGCAGGGCATGGTTCTTCAGCTTTTTGCTGTTTGTATCGAGAGGAACAGGGGTGCCATGGCAGAACTTCATAACAATACAATCTGGAAGCATGCGGATAAGGATTTGGCAGATGGCAGTGCCCAAGTGATTTCGATTCTGCAGGGCGAAGGACATGAGGCGTTCTGGGTGGGCGGCTGCGTCAGGGACGAGTATATGGGCCGGACAGTGAATGATATGGATATTACGACCAATGCGCTGCCCGAAGTGACGCTGTCACTATTCGAGAAGGTCATTCCTACGGGGATGAAGCACGGCACCGTTACCGTACTTATGCATGGACACGCTTACGAGGTTACGACATACCGCATTGAAAAAGGCTACGAGGATCATCGCCGCCCGTCCGAGGTGGAGTTTGTCGATGATATTGAAAAGGATTTGCGGCGGCGTGACTTTACCATGAATGCTATGGCACTCGCCATGGATGGACGCTTTGTCGATCCCTTCGGAGGAAGGAGCGACATTGATGACAGGCTGATTCGTTGTGTAGGAGATCCGAAGGTCCGGTTTCAAGAAGATGCCCTGCGCATGATCCGCTGTATCCGGTTTGCTTCCAATTTTGGATTTATGATCGCTAAAGACACTTGGGCAGCACTGCTGGAACAGAGATCAACCCTGGGGTGGGTTGCAATGGAACGAATTCGAACCGAGCTGGATAAGCTAATGTCCGGTCCCGATCCGCTGCGCGGTCTGGAGCTGATTCGGGAAGGGCGGCTGTACGAACATGTGAAGGTGCCTTTTCCATACCGTGGCCATCAGTCTGCTTATATCTCTGCAATTCCTGCGGTGGGGATGAGCAGCCCGGAGCAGGTGGACGTTCGTTACGCCCTTCTCCTTCTAGGCTGCCGTATTCCATCCTCGACCCCCTTGCTGCGGCAATGGACCTTCTCCAACCGCCGGATGGAGCTTATAAAAAAGCTGCTGCAGCTACAGGAGGCCTGGACCGAGAACAGCGAAGGCCTTACATCCGAGCAGGCACGGTTATTATGGATTCGCTGTGTATTGATTGCGGGAGAGCCTATTGCCGCTCTGTGGCTAGAGCTGCAGCAGGCTGTTCAGACAGCGGGCGGTACTCCAGCAGTAGACATTCCGCAGGCGAGAGCCTGGCTGAGCGGCATGCCGGTCAAGAGCCTGAGAGAGCTCGCCTTGACCGGTGACGGGCTGCTGTCTGCAGTGGGCCGCCGCGGCGGCCCCTGGATGAAGCCGCTGCTCAGTCATCTGCTGCTGCTGGCAGCATCCGGACAGGTCGGCAATGACACAACCTTACTTATTGAAGAAGCAAAGCGGGTGATTATTGATGAAGGAATTTAAGAAAGAGTCTTTGCTGGATATGTTTCTGGAGCAGCCGGAGCAATTTCTGTCCGGAGAAGAAATCAGCCGCAGGCTGTCGATCAGCCGGACAGCGGTATGGAAGCAGATTAACAAGCTGAGACAGGCGGGCTATGAGTTTGAAGCTCTGCCGCGTCTGGGCTACCGGATTACGGATCTGCCGATGCCGCTTGAGCAGGAGAAGCTGAAGACACTTCTACAAGGAGGCATGGGCAGAGAGCTGCATATTTTATCAACGACGCCTTCCACGCAGGAGGACGCAAGAAGACTGGCGGAAGAGGGTGCTCCTGAAGGTACGGTGGTCCTGGCTGAGGAACAGACAGGAGGACGCGGACGAATGGGAAAATCCTTCTTTTCTCCATATGGGAAAGGCGTCTGGATGAGCATCATCCTGCGGCCGTCGCAGCCGCTGCATCTGGTGCAGCAGCTGACACTCCTCTGCGGTGTCGCTGTTCAAAGAGGTATCCGGAATACGACCGGACTTGCAGCGGGCATTAAGTGGCCGAATGATCTTCTAATTAACGACAAAAAAATATGCGGCATCCTGCTGGAGTCCAAGGCTGAGGATGATCGTGTCAGCTACTGCATTGCCGGGCTTGGAATCAGTGCGAATATTTCCAAGGAGAGCTACCCGGAAGAGCTGCAGCCTATTGCCACCTCGCTGAAAGAAGAGAGCGGCAGAGCGGTAGACAGGAATGATTTGATTCTTTCGGTGCTGCATGAATTGGAGGAGCTCTACAAAATCTATAACCGTGACGGTTTTCAACCCATCGCAAGCCTGTGGGAAGCCTCCTCCATTACATTAAACCGCGAAGTCAGCGTTCAGTCTCCTGCCGGGGTCACGACAGGCAAGGCGGTAGGTCTTCATCCTTCAGGTGCGTTGCTGATTGAGAAAAGCGACGGCAGCCACTATCCGGTTTTTTCCGGTGATATCCGTATTAGCCCCGTGCAGAAGGGGTAGTGAAATCATTTTATTTTTGGTATACTCATAACCAAAGGCGGTATCCGGGGCTGCTCGGAACTGCACTTTTGAAGATGGATATAGATTGAAGCAATACAAGCAAATAACATACTGCATGGACAGATCTGTGGATTCTGCTCTGAGCCGAAAGGACCGAGACAGAAGGGACGATCGCAAGTGACTCTTTTTTGCCTATCGGACCTTTTTAGCTGTACTGCTAAACAAGGTTTTTTTGTTGTGTTTTCACACAAAGTCATTTGAAGGAGGCATGGTGTCACATGGCAGGCAAAACACGCTTAAACATCATTAAAATTAAAAATATGAAGCAGGACCAAACCCCGATCAGTATGCTCACAGCATACGATTACCCTTCGGCACAGCTGGCGGAGAAGGCCGGGGTCGATATGATTCTTGTTGGAGATTCTCTGGGCAACGTGGTGCTGGGCTACGACTCCACCATCCCGGTCACGATCGAGGATATGGTGTATCATACCCGCGCAGTAGCCCGGGGCGCTGAGCATACCTTTATCGTCGCGGATCTCCCGTTCTTGACGTATCACGGCAGTCTCGATCATACGTTTGACCAGGTACGCCGGCTGATGCAGGAAGGACATGCCCATGCTGTCAAAATGGAGGGTGGAGCGGAAATCGCAGACACCGTTCAGCACGTAGTCCGCGCCGGAGTGCCCGTGCTGGGACATATCGGCTTGACACCGCAGGCGGTGAATCAGATTGGCGGCTATCGGGTGCAGGGCAAGGATGAGCAGGACAGAGCTCGTCTGATGAAGGATGCCAAGGCACTGGAGGCGGCAGGCGCATTTGCCATTGTGCTGGAGCTCGTGACGGAAGAAGCAGCAGCCGTTATCAGTCAGGAGCTGAGCATTCCGACCATCGGTATTGGTGCAGGGCGCGGCTGTGACGGACAGGTGCTCGTCTATCATGATGTGCTCAAGTATACGTCAGACTACCGCAGTAAAAAGTTCGTCAAGAATTATGCTGACATTGGCGCGGTCATTACGGAAGGGCTGTCCCGGTATGTTCAAGAGGTCAAGAATCGGTCTTTTCCGGCAGAAGAGCATGTCTTTGGCGGCAAGGCGGCAGCAGAGAAGGCTGTAGAGACGACGCTTTACGGCGCCACCCGGGAAAAGGATAAGGTGAACAGCTGATGCAGATCATTCGTACCATTCAAGCGCTTCGCACTGAGCTGTCGAGAGTCACTTCCAAAGGGATGGGACCGATCGGCTTTGTGCCCACGATGGGATATTTGCACGAGGGCCATGGCAGCCTGCTGGAGCGGGCAAGAATGGAATGCGGCACCGTCGTGCTTAGCATATTTGTGAACCCGATCCAGTTTGGACCGGGGGAGGACTTCGAGACGTATCCTCGGGATGAAGCACGCGACCTTCATATTGCTGAAGAAAAGGGTGTGGATATCGCCTTCCTGCCCACCATGGAGGAGATGTATCCACAGCCGGTCAAGACGAAGGTGGCGGTGAGCGAGCTGACCACATTACTGTGCGGGGCTTCGCGCCCCGGTCATTTTGACGGTGTGACAACGGTAGTCAACAAGCTGTTTAATATCGTAAAGCCGCATTATGCCTATTTCGGAATGAAGGATGCCCAGCAGGTGGCGGTGATTCAGCAGATGGTGACGGATCTGAATCTGGAGGTCCAGGTTATCCCCTGCCCCATTGTCAGGGAGCAGGACGGACTTGCGATGAGCTCGAGAAATGTATATCTCAGCCCGGAAGAGCGGAGGCAGGCTTTATCGCTGTCACAGGCCCTTAGTACCGCGCTGGAAGGCATTACAAAAGGTTCCCTGAGGACGGCTCCTGAGGTGCAAGAGCACCTGCGGTCTGTCATTAGCAAAGCCCCTTTGGCCCAGATTGATTACGCTGAAGTGCTGCTCTTCCCACAGCTTCAGGCTGTAAGTGACGATGCGACATTATCCAGTCTGTCAGAGACGGTTATATTGGCAGTAGCTGTGAAATTCGGAAAGACGCGCTTGATTGATAATGTACTTTACCAACCGAAAGCAGGTGTATAACTGATGTTCAGAACGATGATGAAATCCAAAATTCACCGCGCCACGGTCACAGAAGCCAATCTGAATTATGTCGGCAGCATTACGATCGACGAGGATTTGATGGACACCGCGGATTTGCTGGAAAATGAGAAGGTTCAAATTGTAAATAACAATAATGGAGCCCGTCTGGAAACCTATGTCATTAAAGGGGAGCGCGGAAGCGGCGTGATCTGCTTGAATGGTGCTGCTGCAAGGCTGGTCCAGCCTGGAGACTCTGTCATTATCATTTCTTATGCCATGCTGTCCAGAGAAGAAGCGGCGGTGCATGAGCCGATCGTCGTCATTGTGGATGGAAACAACAAGCCGCTCGTAACCGAGCACCGCGAAATCCACGCCACGGTGCGATAAGGGAATGACACCAGAAAGTAACGGCATGACATCGAATGAAATCGCCCGTCTTAACAAAAAATGATATCAGGTCGGCTGCACTGATCACTCATTTATCAGGTTAAGGGTGGGATGCACTCCATGTTTCAGCATGTATTCGATGAAATGAACAACATGTTCGATGAAATTGTGAAGCATTACCCTGCCGCTCAAGGCCCCCAAAAGCAAGCGCTGGTGCACAATTGGAATTTGCTCAAGCAGATGAGTGACGGCATCATTGACGAGTGGCTCCGCTTCGAGGAGAGAATGGCGGTGTTTCGTGAGAACACGGCTGCACCTCCGGGATTTCCGCCGACCGGATCGCCGGAGCTGCAGCTGGAGACGTTTATCCGGGGACAGGGCTATTACAAGCTGCTGATGTTTGAGCCTGCCTTATCTCAATTCACGGCAGCGGCCGAATCATACCCGGACAGTCCTTTAATCCGGCTCTACCTTGCCATGTCCCATCTGCATCTGGGGGAAACGTCAGAGGCTGCAAGGCAGCTGCTCGGGATGCTCCCTGGTGCAGAGGACAAGAAGCTGAAGGCCATCATTTACAATGCAATGGGCTGTATACAGGTGATTCAGGGAGCAAGGGATAAGGCCTCAGAGTTCTTTACTCTGGCGATTCAACAGGATCCTACATTGCCGGATCCTCTGAACAACCTGCAGGTCTGCCACCAAAAGCGGGGAGAACTGCAGTACGGGAGTCCGCTGATCTCGCTGTTATAAGCCACGAAGACGATGCTCCTTCGCTTTAAAGAAGCGGATGGCAGCATCGTCTTTTTGTGCCGGCAGGGTGTGGAATGTTCAAAAAGCGTAACTTCTGGTATGCTGATAGGTAGACTGTAGGGAAGGAATTTGGCTCAATGAAATATGCTGTGTTGGACTTTGAAACGACGGGCAGCCATTCCACAGATGAGATTATCCAGGTAGGCCTGGCGATCATCGAAGAAGGCGGCCATATTTCCCGTGTATTCGGATCGTATGTAAACCCGGGAATCCCGATACCTCCCTTTATCACGGGACTGACTGGGATCACGGAGCAGGATGTTAAAGATGCTCCGATGCTGGAAGAGATGATGATGCAGCTCGTTCCTTTACTGGACGATGTGATATTGGTTGGCCACAATGTAACGTTTGACTTTAATTTTTTGCAGAATGCACTGGATCGCTGCGGGTACCTGCCCTTCAGCGGCCGGATTCTGGACACTATACATTTTCTCAAAATATGCTTCCCCTCCTTGCACACCTACCAGCTGGGCATGGTTTCTGCTGAGTTCGGTCTGCAGCATGACCGGCCGCATCAGGCCGACAGCGACGCATTGGCAACAGCACATATTCTGCTGAAATGTTTCGAGGAGCTGGAGAAGCTGCCCTTGCTGACTATTCAAAGGCTGGCTGATCTGTTTGTCGATGAGGACAGCGATATGGGCTGGTTCTTTGATGGCTTGAGAGAAGAGCGGGAGCGTCATCCGGTGGATGAGGAGAGTGAGCTCGGCTATACGTTCTATCGTCAGCTTGCCCTGGCTGTAGAGGACTGGACAGATATTCCGCCTGTACGTGATGAAGAGGAGGGTAACCCGCTCAAGAACGTGGGTTTTCCGGAATTTATGGAGCAGGTTCAGCGCAATTTACAGCAAACGCTATCTCATTATGAGAGCCGTGAAGCGCAGGAAATGATGTTCAACAAGGTCATGGAGGCCTTGGATGAACGCAAGCATCTGCTGATTGAGGCAGGAACCGGAACAGGCAAATCGCTCGGCTATTTGCTGCCCTCCATTTATCAGAGCGTCAAGCAGGAAGAGAAGGTCATTGTCAGCACCCATACGATTAATCTGCAGGAGCAGCTGCGGGAGCGGGATGTGCCTCTTCTGAATCAGGTTGTGCCCTTTCCTTTCAAAGCAGCCGTCTTCAAGGGAAGGCAGCATTATTTGTGTTTGCGAAAATTTGAACATAAAATAAACAGAAAAGACTTCGCCTCTCCGAAGGAAGATGTTATCATTGCTGCTCAAATGCTGGTGTGGCTGACTCAGACCCAGACGGGAGATGATGAGGAGCTGAATCTGGGCGGACGAAACGGCGAGTTCTGGGATAGCGTGTCCAGCGACTCCGATTCCTGCCTGGGCAGAGCCTGTCCCTGGTTCAAGAAATGCTACTACCACCGGGCGAGACATGAAGCGGGCTTGGCAGATGTCGTCATTACCAATCATTCCAAGCTATTTACGGATGTGAAGGCCAACCATCAGCTGCTGCCTCCCTACGAGAACCTTGTCATTGATGAGGCGCATCAGCTGGAAGAGGTGGCTGGCAAGCATTTGGGACTGAACGTGAAATATTTCTCGGTCGTGCATACGCTGATGCGTCTGTACAAGGACAGCAAGAACGGCCAGCTTCCGGCGCTTCGGCAGCTGCTCCAGCTCTCCGGCCATGAGAAATCTGGAGATTGGACTGCGGTTGTGGATCGGCTGATCCCCGATCTTATTAGCGTGAAAGAGCATTGGGACCGGCTTAGTGAGCAGCTGTTCCAGCTCATTCCGGAGAGAGGGGATGCTCTTCCCGGCGACGCAGGACAATATACGCTGCGGCTGTCCAAGTCGAAGCTGCCAAAGGCCTGGACCGAGCTGCAGCAGATCGAGCATCAGATCTACTTGACCCTGGGAGAGTTATCCCGGCAGGGAGATGTGCTGATCCAGGAGCTCAGAGAAGATCTGGATGACTACAGCGCTGACAGTCTGGTGACGGATCTGAACGGCTTGTTTAAGGACCTCGCCGCCCATCGGGAGGAGCTGCGCTTTTTTATGAGCCTGACTCACGAGGAAACGGTATACTGGATGGAGGCCAACAGCAGCTATCGCAGCAAGTCACTTCAGCTTTATGCTGTCCCGATTGACGTATCGCAGCAGCTGAAGGCATTATTCTTTGATAAGAAGCAAAGTGTGATTCTCACCTCTGCGACCCTGTCTGTCGATAAATCATTTCAATATATGATTGACAACCTGGGGCTGCAGGAGGCCTCGGAACAGAGCCGTCTGGACACCGTGCAGCTGCCTTCTCCGTTTCAGTACCGGGAGCAGGCGCTGCTCATTGTCCCCCGGGACTTCCCGAGCGTGAAGGGAACGGTGGGAGATCCCAAATTTCTCAGCAGCCTGGTGCAGTCGCTGGCTGACGCGGCCGTGGCGACCCAGGGCCGAATGATGGTGCTGTTCACTTCCTACAAAATGCTGAGACAAGTCTATGAACCGTTAAAGGAGCTGCTGCAGTCCCGTGATATTCACGTGCTGGGACAGGGGATGGACGGCGTGAGTCGAAGCAAGCTGATCCGGCGGTTTCAAGATAGCGGTCCCTCGGTTCTTCTGGGCACGAGCTCCTTCTGGGAAGGTGTTGATATTCCAGGAGAGGCCCTTACCTGCCTGGCCATTGTCCGGCTTCCCTTTCAGCCGCCAAGCCACCCGCTGGTTGAAGCGAAGAGTGAGCTGCTGCAGCAGCAGAAGAAGAATCCGTTTATGAAGCTGTCTGTCCCGCAAGCAGTCATCCGCTTCAAGCAAGGGTTCGGCCGCCTCGTCCGAACTGCAAATGACCGCGGCATCGTCATTGTTTATGATACAAGAATTATTGAATCTTATTACGGCAAGTATTTTCTGTACTCTTTACCCGGACCGAAAATGGAGCATATGCGATCTGATCAGATGGTATCTCGGATTGAGGAATGGCTTCAGCCTGATTCATGAATAAGGTGTGTTAGTGTTCCAGTGTTAGAGACTTAAAGTGTTCGGCCTTGAGTTTAATCTATAGGGGGAGCAAGCATGAAATCGGATAAAATTTCGGAAGCTGTGGTTCGCAGACTGCCTGTCTATCTGCGTTATTTGAATGAGCTGCATAAGAGAGAGGTTGCCACCGTCTCCTCGCAGGAGCTGGGACAGAGGCTGGATCTAAATCCTGCCCAGATTCGCAAGGACCTTGCGTATTTCGGGGATTTTGGGAGAAAGGGCATCGGGTATGACGTCATTTATCTGATTGAGAAGATTCGCCAGATTCTGAAGCTGGATCAGCAAATTAACGTGGTGCTTGTCGGTGCAGGAAATCTGGGACATGCATTATCCAACTATAATGCCTTTCTGAAGGATAATATGAAAATCGTAGCGGTCTTTGACGCTCATACCGCTAAGGTGGGGACACGCATCAATAACCTGACCGTGCTGCCGATGGAGGAGCTGAGTGATACGATTCAGAAGCTGAGCATTCGGATCGGCATTATCACCGTCCCGGACATTGAGGCGCAAAATGTTGCGGATATGCTGGTTGCAGCTGGAATTGAGGCCATATTGAATTTCGCGCCGGTCATTCTGAAGGCTCCATCTCACATCCGTATTCATACGGCTGATTTTACGACAGATTTGCAAAGCCTGGCTTACTATTTGGATAATGGGAAGGAGGAGATGAACAATGACACCGCGGAAGCAGGTCATTAAGAACGGCACCTTTGCCGTGATGGAGGAAGGAAAGACTGTCATTTCGGGATACATGCTCATCGAGGACGATATCATTACGTATATCGGGGAAGAGGAGCCGCAAATCGATGAGGCAACCGAGGTCATGGACGGCAGCCATTTGCTGTTTTTACCGGGATTGATTAATACTCATGGACATACAGCGATGTCGTTGCTGCGAGGTTATGGTGATGATCTGGCGCTCCAGGTATGGCTGCAGGAGAAAATGTGGCCAATGGAAGGGAAGTTTACGGCCCAAGACGTCTATTGGGGTACCTCTCTTTCCGTTCTTGAGATGCTGAAGGGCGGCACAACGACCTTCCTGGATATGTATGATCATATGGATCAAGTGGCGGCTGTGACGAAGCAATCCGGAATGCGGGCGGTGTTGACACGCGGGGTGATCGGCCTGTGCTCACCGGAAGAACAACAGAGAAAGCTGAACGAGGCGGTTGACTTCGCCAAATCCTGGCATGGAAAAGCGGATGGACGAATTACAACGATGATTTCTCCACATGCCCCGTATACCTGCCCGCCGGAATATATTGAGAAATTTGTACAGGCTTCCATCGATATGGATCTGCCGATGCATACCCATATGAGTGAGACCCGCAATGAAGTAGAGCAAAATGTGAAGGATTACGGTGTCCGGCCGGTGGAGCATCTCCTGAAGCTGGGCATGTTCTCCCGGCCTAGCCTGATTGCCCACGGCGTACATCTTACCGATGAGGAGATCAGCATTCTAGCCGCGCATCAGGTCGGCGTCTCTCATAATCCCGGTAGTAATCTGAAGCTGGCGAGCGGCATTGCCCGTGTACCGGAGCTCCTGAAAGCGGGAGTGAAGGTATCTCTCGGTACAGACGGTCCGGCGAGCAACAACAACCTGGATATGTTTGAAGAAATTCGACTCGCTGCTCTGATTCACAAGGGCGTCAGTGGAGATCCTACTGCTGTTCCTGCTGCAGAGGCGCTGCGAATGGGCACCGAATATGGAGCGGATTCCTTGTTCCTGAACCAGGTGGGACGTCTGAAGGCAGGCATGAAAGCAGATTTCATTGCACTGGACACGGATCAGCCGCATTTTCTGCCATACAGTGACTTTATCTCTCATGCCGTTTATTCTGCCTCGGCGAAGGATGTAAAGCATGTATGGGTGGATGGCAGACAGCTCGTGAAGAATGGAGCTTGCCTGACCCTGGATGAAGAGAAAATCCGCAGGGAAGCACAGCTAGCCTTCGAGGCTCTCTTGACCCAATAATGGCGGGAGCGAGGGGACTGAATTGAAAACCAAAACGAAACGTATCTTATTCACCTTATCTGCCATATTGCTTGTTCTGCTCTTTGTTCAAATCTACTACAATGATGTCATGTCCCGCTCCTGGGAGAAAGAGCGGGCAGCCGTTCAGGCTGCAAGGCAATATGGCGGACTTGGCAAGGTCGAGAAAACCTACCGCTCCGTGTGGGATGAGAACAGTAATTACTGGGTTGCTTCCGGGCTGGACACCAAGGGTGAGAACATTATGGTATGGGTGAAATTCACGAAGGACGGGGTGCCTGCAGGAGGGGACTTTGTGCATGCAGAGTCTTTGAAGGATGGCATGAGTGAGAAGCAGATGTCCTCCCTGATTTCCAGCCAGTTTCCGGAAGTCTCAATGCTGCGTCTCGTTCCCGGAATGTACGAGAATGAATATGTCTGGCAGCTTCATTTCCGTGATGAAGGCAAGACAGGCTACCGTTTCTTTCGATTCGCCGATGGTGAACCGATCGGAGAAGATATTATATTACCGAATCCATAAGCATGAATAAACACGCGCCTTTCATGCAGAGGCAGCGTGTTTATTGGTGTGCAATACTATGAATGCGCTTACAACAAATTGTTTTCAATATTTTCACAGTTGTAAATGAAATCGTATATATAATGTGATATACTCTTATTTGTATTCAAAACTACTATGTCGTAAATGCTATAATGATATACTTTCCTATGTACACTTTATGTAGAGAGGATGAACTGACCTTGAAGCTCCGCATATTTCCCATCTTGCTGTCAGTTGTCGTTTCGGCTTCCGTGCTTTTTGGAGGCTGGTTTCTGTACCGTCACTATGCTCTTCAGAATCCTATTGCTCAAGTCCTGTCACAATATGAGGGAGTCAATGACTCTCAGATAGATATTAAACGCAATACGGTCACTTTGAAACTCGATTTACAGCCAGAAACCGATCTTCGGGATTTGGTGTCCCAGATCCAGAAGGAAGGTAAAAGCGTCATTGACCAGCGGGAGCTGATGATCGAGGTGGCTGATCATTCCTCGGAAGTGCTGAATGAGTGGTGGGACAGCGCCATGCTCTCCGTCGCCCAGGCTATGGATAACCGGCAGTATACCGATATTCAAACCGCATTGAACCAGCTGGCCGATCAAAGGCCGAACCTGAAAGCGGTCGCGCAAATTGATGATCAGAACGTGTATGTCAGCCTGTCCGATGGAACCTCGGGCAAGTTTATAATCCTGCCGCGTCATCCCGGCACAATGGAGGTATGGAATCATGCCTAAATGGAGTAAGGAAGCGTTGATTGGCTTTGTTCCTGTATTGTTTATATTTATGGCATTTATCGGCTTGAACGTGGTGCCGATTCTGATCGCGGCTGCTTTGGTCGGGGCCCTGTTTATGGTCCTTAAGATGAGAGGCGGAATCGCAGTAGGGGCCGGCAACGATCGGAAACGGAAGAAAGCGGCGCCCGCGAAGCTGACCTTTGAAGAGATCGGCGGTCAGGACAATGCCAAGCAGGAACTCCGGGAAGCACTGGATTTTCTGAACCGGCATGAAGAGATCAAGAAGTTCGGCATTCGGCCGCTGAAGGGGATTTTGCTGACAGGCCCTCCGGGAACCGGGAAGACCTTGATGGCGAAGGCGGCGGCGCATTACACGAACTCGGTCTTCGTCGCTGCCTCAGGCAGTGAGTTTGTCGAAATGTATGTCGGTGTCGGTGCGGGACGGATTCGTGACTTGTTTAAGGATGCACGGACACGGGCATCCAAAGAGAATAAGCAAAGCGCCATTATTTTTATAGACGAGATCGATGTCATCGGGGGAAAGCGTGAAGGCGGACAGCAGCGGGAGTATGACCAGACCTTGAACCAGCTGCTTACAGAAATGGACGGAATTTATTCCTCGGAGTCGCCGAAGATTCTCGTCATTGCAGCTACTAACCGCAAGGAAATGCTGGACAGCGCCTTGCTTCGCCCGGGACGCTTTGACCGTCATATTCAGGTAGACCTGCCTGACAAGAAGGGGCGTTCTCATATTCTGAATCTGCATGCCGGCAACAAGCCGCTGCACCCGAATGTGGATCTGGACAAAATTGCGGAAGAAGCCTATGGCTTCTCTGGTGCGCAGCTCGAAAGTGTCATGAACGAAGCCGCAATCTACACGATGCGTGAAAATAGTGAAATGATTCATCACCGCCATTTATCCATGGCGATTGACAAGGTAATGATGGGGGAACGCTCCGACCGGGAATCGAATCTCGAAGAGAAAAAGAGAGTAGCTATTCACGAGCTGGGTCATGCCATTATGGCAGAGCTCGTTCGTCCAGGCAGCGTAAAGCAGGTTGCTTTAAGCCCGCGGGGTAAGGCACTGGGCTATGTCCGGCACAATCCGCAGCAGGAGCAGTACTTGTACACGAAGTCTTTTTTGGAGGAACAGATTATGATTGCGCTCGCGGGAGCCGCCTCTGAAGAAATTTATTATGGGGGACGCAGCACGGGCTCTAGCAACGACTTCGAGCAATCCATTTCGATCGTAGAGACGATGATGAAGTCCGGCCTGACTTCGCTTGGCATCGTCAATATGAATATGGTTACGACCGAAGAGCTGATGAAAGAGAATAATACGATTCTGGAGGAGCTTATGGGCCGCACGAAGCAGCTGCTGCTACAGCATCATCAGATCTTTGATCACTCTCTGGACATTCTGATGAGAGAAGAGATTTTATCCGGCGAGCAATTCCGTTGTCAATTCCGTGAAAACACGCTTCAGCCAGCATAATTCTTATGCTTGGCTGTTTTTTTTTACTTTTTGAGCGTGCTAAGATATTATTATATTCCGTGCCCGTATAAATGTATGTTTACAGAAAGAAGGGTACAATAAAGTATAGGATGTTAAGGAAAGGGTGGAGTAAACCATGTACTTCAAAAAAATCGGCGTAATCGGCGGAGGGACGATGGGCCAGGGCATTGCTGAAATGCTTGCCGCTAAAGGCCTCGATGTCATGCTGGTTGAGAAAACGCCAGAAAAGCTTGAGTACTCTTATCATATGATTGAGACCAGTCTGGATAAGCAGCTGGAGCGCTGGGGAATTACCCAGGCAGAGAAGAAGCTCATTCTGGGCCGCATTCAGAAGGTGACGCATTTTGCGGAGCTGGGGACCTGTGACATGGTTATCGAAACGATTACAGAGGATCTGGATGCTAAGAGAGCCGTATTTGAGCAGCTGGACCAGGTTTGCCCGGCTCACATTATACTTGCCAGCAATACCTCCTCGCTCAGCTTAACCGAGCTGGCCAGCTCAACCATGTATCCCGAGCGGGTCATTGGCATGCACTTTATCCATCCGGTATCGAAGGTCGATCTGGTCGAAATTATCCGAGGTCTCAAAACCTCTGAAAATACCTTTACTGAAACCAAACGCTTCGTAGAAGAGGTAGTGGAGAAAAAAGGCATCATGGTTTACGAGTCCCCGGGCTTTGTATCAAGCCGCATGATCTGCCTCCTGATTAATGAAGCACTCCATCTTCTGCAGGAGGGTGTTGCTTCGCCAGAGGATATTGACGATGCCATGCGGATCGGCTACAGCTTCCAGCACGGACCACTGGAAATGGCGGACCGGTTCGGCCTGGACTCTGTACTGGCAGCACTGCAGCGGATGTTCCGGGAATTTGGTGAGCTTAAGTACCGTCCATCCATTGTATTAAAAAAGATGGTGCGTGCAGGTCATCTGGGTGTCAAGACCGGAGAAGGCTTCTTTAAGTATGATAAGGACGGTGACCGGCTGTGAAAATATTAGTCATTAACGCGGGAAGCTCTTCCCTGAAATATCAGCTGTACAATATGAATGATGAATCGGTTCTGGCCAAAGGCCTGGTGGAAAGAATCGGAATGGATTCTTCAATATTGACGCACAAGCCTGCAGGGAAACAGGAGGTCAGTGAGGTTAGTGAAATTCTGGAGCATATTACCGCGATCCGTAAGGTGCTGAGCATGCTGACCCATGAGGAGCATGGTGTGATTGCTTCTATTGAAGAGATTCAGGCGGTCGGCCATCGTGTGGTACACGGCGGTGAAGCCTTTAAGGCGTCTGCGCTCGTGGATGATGCTGCCAAAGCCGAGATTCGTCGCTTGTTTGATCTGGCGCCGCTGCACAACCCTGCCTCGATGATGGGGATCAAGGCTGCCGAAACTAACATGCCGAATGTGCCTCAGGTTGTCGTATTTGATACGGCCTTCCATCAGACGATGCCTGAAAAATCTTACCTGTACGCCATTCCAAGAGTTCTTTATAATAAGTATAAAGTCCGCCGTTACGGCGCTCATGGCACGTCCCACGAATATGTAAGCCAAGCGGCTGCGACGTTCCTGGACAAGCCTATTGAGGAGCTCAAAATCATCACCTGCCATATCGGAAACGGGGCTTCCGTCACGGCTGTGCAGGGCGGTCAGTCTGTAGATACCTCCATGGGCATGACGCCGCTGGAAGGTCTTATGATGGGAACACGCAGCGGTGATTTAGATCCTGCGATCGTACCTTATGTAATGAATAAAGAAGAGCTGAGCGTTAGCGAAGTCAATTCCATGCTGAACAAGCACAGCGGCCTGCTGGCGATTTCCGGTGTGAGCAGTGATATGCGGGAAATTACCGAGGGCATGGATAAGGGCGAAGCCAATGCGACACTGGCGTTCGAGATGTATGAATATCGTCTGCGTAAATATATCGGCTCTTATGCCGCGGCCATGAATGGAGTCGATGTGCTCGTATTTACGGCAGGTGTAGGCGAGAATTCCGTAGTTCTTCGTCAAAAGGTGCTGGAGCAGCTGACCTTCCTTGGCGTCAAGCTGGATGCAGAGCTGAACGCCATTCGTTCCGGAGAACCGAGACGGATTTCTGCACCGGATTCCCGTGTAGAGGTGCTCGTGATTCCGACGAACGAAGAGCTGGTTATTGCCAGGGATACCCATAACATCGTAACAGCGGCTAATCAACAGTAGCAGTTTAAGGAGAGAACAAGCATGACCACCAAAAGTGTAATTTCTCAAGTTCATCAGCATGCAGGAGAGACCGTAAGGATTGGAGCCTGGATTCAGAACAAGCGATCCAGCGGCAAGATCCAGTTTCTGCAGCTGCGGGATGGAACCGGATATATTCAGGGTGTCGTTGTCAAAAGTGAAGTGTCAGAGCAGCTATGGAATGATGCGAAGAGTCTGACTCAGGAAAGCTCACTATACGTGACCGGCATCATTCGGGAAGAGCCGCGCAGTCAGTCCGGCTATGAAATGACAATTACCGAGATCGAAATTATTCATATTACAGAGAATTATCCAATTACTCCGAAAGAGCATGGCGTAGACTTCCTGATGGATCACCGCCATTTGTGGCTTCGCAGCCAGAAGCAGCGCGCCGTCATGGTTATTCGGGCAGAGATTATCCGCGCGGTGCAGCAATATTTTGACAATAACGGCTTTACATTGGTGGACCCTCCAATTCTGACGCCGACATCGGCAGAGGGAACGACCAATTTGTTTCACACGAAATATTTTGAAGAGGATGCTTATTTGACGCAGAGCGGTCAGCTGTATATGGAAGCCGCTGCGATGGCGTTGGGTAAAGTGTACTCCTTCGGTCCGACGTTCCGTGCTGAGAAATCCAAGACGCGCAGACACCTGATTGAGTTCTGGATGATCGAGCCGGAAATGGCGTTTACGGATCATGAGGAAAGCCTCAAGGTCCAGGAGGCGTTTATCAGCCATGTTGTGCAGTCAGTCGTCAAGAACTGCCGCAAAGAGCTGGAAGCGATCGGTCGGGACGTGGCGAAGCTGGAAGTCATCCAGGCTCCATTCCCGCGAATTACGTATGATGAAGCGATTTCCTTCCTTCAATCAGAGGGCCATGAAATTTCCTGGGGCGAGGATTTTGGAGCGCCGCATGAAACTGCGATTGCTGAGAAGTATGAGAAGCCAGTGTTTATTACTCATTATCCTGCCGCAATTAAAGCCTTCTATATGAAGCCGGATCCGAATCGTCCTGAGGTTGTACTATGTGCGGATATGATTGCCCCAGAGGGCTATGGCGAGATTATTGGCGGATCTCAGCGGATTGATGATCCCAAACTGCTGGAGGAACGCTTCAAGGAGCATGAGCTGTCCATGGAAAACTACCAGTGGTACATGGACCTTAGAACCTATGGTACCGTGCCGCATTCCGGTTTTGGCCTGGGACTGGAGCGGACTGTAGCCTGGATTTGCGGATTGGATCACGTGCGTGAAACTATTCCGTTCCCTCGAACGCTTTACAGGCTGTACCCTTGATTTACATGGCGAACCAAAGACAGTCACAGGAACAGGTACAGAGCTCTTCCCAAGCTTGGGCTGACGGTGCCGCAGCGGGAATGCAGCAGGGCGTTACGCTGCTTCCGTATGCTTTATTGCGGAATTATCGAAGAGCCGGTCTTAGCGACAGGGAGTGTATGCTGCTCATTCATCTGCTGTCGTTTCAGCAGAATGAACAGAATGCATTTCCATCCCTGGAAGAGCTTCAGGCAGTGACCGGCACGCCGATGGAGGCGATCGCAGAGCAGCTGCAGAAGCTCATGAAGGCGCAGTGGATCACCATTGATGAATTCAGGGATCCGAACGCCGGCATTCAGTATGAGCGTTACAATCTGCAAGGAGTCTATGAGAAGCTTGCGGCGCTGCTGTCTTCACAGCAGTCCTCCCCGCCGGAGATGATGCCTAAGCCAGGCCAGCGCTTCTCGGAAGAGTCTCGTGCCGCAGAGGCCTGGCCGCCTGCTGAGCAGCCCGTGAAGGAGGAACGTAATCTGTTCCGGATATTTGAACGGGAGTTTGGCCGCCCCTTGTCTCCCATGGAGCTGGAGACGATCTCGGGCTGGCTGGATCAGGATCGCTATCCTGATGAGCTGATTCTGCTCGCGCTGAAAGAAGCCGTATTCGCGGGCAAGGTTCATTTCAGGTACATCGACCGGATTTTGCTGGAATGGAGTCGGAATCGGGTGCGCAATGCCGAAGAGGCCAGAGCCTATGCCCAGAAGTTCCGTAACATCGGCAGGTAATATACGTCAAGCAGCCGGCCAGTTTGGCTGGTGCGTAAGTAAATACTCGCCGTCTCGAGCCCTCTGGTGGGTTTGAGGCGGCGGTTTTTTTTATCACAATGTCATGGAGCAGCGGCTTGCTCGTTTCCTTGCGCGATTCAGCGGTTATAAAGAGCTATAGCATACTTTTTGGAAGCAGCTATTATATAGAGAGAGGGGCTGGAGAGATGTACAAAGCGTATTGGAAGGAAAGCGTGATCTATGAAATTTATCCTCGCAGCTTTATGGACAGCGATGGAGATGGAGTCGGTGATTTGGCGGGACTAATCTCTAAAGCGAATTATATTCAAGATCTGGGAGTGGATACGGTATGGCTCACGCCAATCTATGCTTCTCCCAATGTAGATTACGGCTATGACATTTCCGACTATTACGAGATCCAGCCCGAATATGGCACAATGGACGACTTCAAGCGGCTTGTCCACGAAATGCATGAGCGGGGAATCCGGGTGCTTATGGATTTAGTGTTAAATCACACCTCGGATCAGCATCCCTGGTTTCAGCAGTCCCGCTCAGCAGCAGACAACCCGTATCGAGACTATTACATATGGCGTCCCGCCAACAGTGATGGCGGCCCTCCTAACAACTGGACCTCTTATCTCGGGACTCCAGCCTGGACCTGGGATGATCAGGCAGAGCAGTATTATTTGCACCTGTACAATGCCAGACAGCCGGACCTGAACTGGGATTATCCTCCGCTGAGGCAGCAGATGTACAAGATGATGAGATTTTGGCTGGAGCTCGGCATTGACGGTTTTCGTCTGGATGCCATAAACTCATTGTCCAAGGATCAGCGGTTTCCGGATACCAATCAGGAGAAGCTTCAGGCGAATGGTGACATTTTCACTAAAAACGGACCTCATATTCATACCTATCTGCAGGAAATGAATGAGGAGGTGTTCAGTCATTACCCTATTTTTACAGCTGGAGAGGCATCGAAGGTAAGAAATCAAGATGTGCTGATGTATACTCACCCCGCCCGGCACGAAATGAATATGATTTTATCTCCGGAAGCAGCAACCTTAGGACGTTCTCGGGAGGATGAGTTTCAGAGCCAGAACTGGACCTTAGAGGACCTGCGAAGTGTCTTAAGCCGATGGCAGAAGGACATCGGTGAAGATGGGGGCTGGTTCGGCATCTATGTCAGCAACCATGATCAGCAAAGGATGGTGGATACCTTTGGAGACCCGGAGACATACCGGGTGGAATCGGCCAAAATGATCGCTACGCTGCTGATGACGCTGCGAGGTACGCCTTTTATTTTTCAGGGAGAAGAGCTAGGTATGATTCACAATCCCTTGCTGCAGGAGATCGGGGATTTCAAGGATCAGCAATCTCTGTCGTACTATCAGTTGATGGTTGAGGAGCGCGGAGAAGACAAAGAGAAGATCATGCAGCGAATCCGCCGTCAATCAAGGGACCATGCCAGGACGCCGTTGCCGTGGAACGAAAGTGATCAAGGCGGGTTTACCACGGGGCAGCCATGGCTGCCGGTGCATCCCAAGCACCAAGAGCTTCACACGGAGTTGCAAACACAAGATCCTCATTCCGTACTGAATTACTATAAATCGATCATCCGGCTGCGGAAGGAGCACGAGACCCTCGTCTACGGCGATTTCAAATGGGTGCTGGAGGATCACCGCCAAATCCTAGCTTATATGCGCTGGATGGAGGATGAGGCATGGCTGGTCCTGTTGAACTTTACGGGAGAGGAAGCCGGCTATGAGCTCTCCTGTGCTGAGGTGGCATGGGCAGAACAGGCTGTCTTTGTCATCGGAAGCTACAGGGATCACAGCGATTGTACGACGGGTTTGGAGCGTAATGGACGTCTTCTGCCTTATGAAGCGGTTGTTTACCGGGCAAGTGGTATGAGAGAATGAATCATTAAGCATTAGAAAGTTGGAGTGATGATGGATTTCAAGAAGCTAAGGCATGAGATGGCAGAGGTGGATCTGCGAAGCTGCCTCATTAGCTGCAGAGGAGAGCTGCAATTCCAGTATTACCGGGATGCGGCTGCAGAAAAGGAGCCGGCCAAAATCAATTCCTGTACGAAGAGCATTCTGTCCGCGCTAATTTGTATCGCTATGGATCAAAAGATTTTGCCGGGAGCAGGCACGCCGGTCTCGACATTTTTTCCACAGCTTGCAGCGTCGGAAGACAGGGACAAAGCGGAGATGACGCTGGAGCATCTCTTGACGATGTCGTCCGGCATAAGCTGGACTGAATTTGGCGGTCCCAAATCATTTCCGCGAATGACGAGATCCCCCGACTGGATTCAATTTGTGCTGGAGCAGCCGCTGTGTGAGGTGCCGGGCAGCCGGTTTGAATATAATTCGGGTAATTCTCAGGTGCTGTCTGGAATTCTGATGAAGGCGTCGGGGCTGCCTACGGCTGTTTTTGCACAGGAGCAGCTTTTTCGTCCACTCGGAATTGAACAATACGCGTGGGAAATGGATCCGCAAGGGGTGCATACCGGCGGCTACGGACTGAAGCTGACACCGAAGTCATTGCTGCATTTCGGCCAGCTGTATTTGCAAAAAGGGTGCTTTGACGGGACTCAGCTCATCTCAGAGCGTCTGCTGCAGCAGTCTATAGAGCCCAGGATGGCCACAGAGCCGCCGCGCTCCGGGCATTATGCCTGGCATTGGTGGGTGGACACGTTTAGGGACGAGAGGAGCGAAGGTTCTGGCTTTGGACAAGGGGTAGAGCTGTCCTATTACTATGCCCGCGGCTTCGGGGGGCAATTTGTGTATGTCCTTCCCCAGCTGGAGACCGTTGTTGTTCTTACGGAGGATAAGCGGAAGAAAGACCGTCATAAGATCGATATTTTCCGTCAATGGATTGTGCCGCTGCTGGTGCAGGAAATGCATATATCATAAGAACAAGAGCTGCCTTTAAGATACAGGATCTTGGCAGGCAGCCCTTGGCTTGGAGTACTGGTTATTTTGCTGGGCGGGCGGCGTCCAGCAGCAATTTTTTGTACAAGTATTCAAAAATGAATTCAAAGGCCTCCAAATGCCGCTTGGCTTCAAAGGCATTCTTGCCCCAGGCATAAATTCCATGATTGCGAAGTACAATTCCCGGGATGGTCTGGTTCAATACGCCCGGTACGAGCTTGGCAATACTCGGGATATCTGCGTAATTCGGGAGCACCGGAATGGAGATGCTGGCATCCTCCTCCCAAATATTGAACGCTTTAATAAGCTCGATGCTCTGGGCGGGCACGAAGCCCTCCTCGCCATAATATTCACTGATGAGGTTATTATACACGGTGTGCACGTGAAAAATCGCACCACAGCCTGTTTCACGGTAAATCTCACAATGGATCAAGGTTTCCGCGCTGGGCTTCAGTGCCGTGGCTTGAGCGGGCTTGCCGTTCTGATCCACAAACAAATAATCCTCTGGCGTATGGGCAGACTTGTCTTTACCGCTTGCAGTGATCGCAAAGTGAAAGTCCTCCCGGTCAAACTCACCCACACGGACGGACAGATTGCCGCTCGTGCCGGGAAACCAGCCCCGCTGTGCAAACAGCTCCTTCACCTGTCTCAGCTCTTGAAGGGCGCCTTGCTTCTCTTCTAGAGTAATCTCTGAAAATCTCATTTATCATACCCCCTGAAGCGTCTTCTGCTTCATATCCTCAATGATATCGTGGAACGTTTGAAATGGAACATGCTGAACCCCGAGCTCCTCACACCGCTTGGTCAGTGTAGAGCGCGAGTACACCAGATCGGCGATCTTGGCTCCTTCGAAATCAGTAATGCTGTCCCCAATTAAAATACGGTAATATTGATCGGAAGGGAATTGTTTCATCACGGTCACCTTACACATCCCGCACTGATTGGTGCAGCTGCCTTCACAAGGATGAGGCCAGGTAATCGTAATCTGGGACTGGCTAAAGTCAGCACTGTTACAGTAAATCTGCTCCTCCGGAATATGAAACGGCTCCAGAAGCGGTTTAACGAAGAAGTCGATCCCGCCGCTCGTTACATAAAACGGGATTCTGTGGTCCTGCAGATGCTGCAAATATTCTTGAAAGCCTTCACGAATGACGGCCTGCTCTAACGCGAAGCTCTTGATCTCCTCACGCCGGGAGGAAGGGAAGAGGGCAAACATGCGTCCGACGCCTTCTTTGATAGAGATCTGCCGCTCCACTGTAGCGCGCATCACTTCCTCATAGCCCTCCGGCAAAAAATGCTTCATAATCTCGACAATGTTATCATTGTCTGTAATCGTGCCGTCGAAGTCGCAAAAGACGACAGGCTGCTTGTTCATCATCATGCTGTATTATTCTCCTCCCCAAAGTTCCAGTGCAGCTTTCAGCTCCGGGTGAGCCTCGGCATATTCGGACAGCGGGACTCCATGCATGGCAGCGTCAATGGCCTGCACAAAGGCTTGCCCGCCGGCCTCTGTCCCCAAAGGATGACCATGTATGCCTCCCCCTGCGTTCACCACCACGTCTCTGCCAAAATCACGAATGATTTTAGGTACGAGTCCAGGGTGAATGCCAGCGGATGGAACAGGCATGCTCCGTTTAACCCCAAGGGCTGTTGTATGCAGCTCGTCCCGGATCGACAGATTTTCTTCCCGAGGCATGGTGACCGAGCCATATGGTGAAGGGAACAGCACCAGATCGGCTCCTGCCAGCCGCATCAGCTGGCCCAGCAGAACGGGCGCGGCAATGCCATAATGAGGCGACGGATACATGGCTCCGGCGAGAGCAGGATGCGCCATAATAGGAACCGTAATTTCGGGGTCCGCACTCAGCTCCTGCAGGACGTCATAGCCATAGGACAGCACGTTAAACAGGAGGGCATTGGCTCCGGCATCAATGGCTCGCAGCGCCTGATCCCGAAGCTGAAAGGTCCGTCCGGTAAGATTGGCCGCGTAAAGGAGCTTGCGTCCGGTTTCCTGCTCAACAATGTTCGCTGACTCGATGCACAGACGAACTCGGGTCGTAATCGGGGTCAGGTCATTCTCGAAAAGAATTTCGTCATCCTTAACGAGATCTACACCGCCTTGTGCCTGTCTCATAAATTGTTCCCGAAGCTCGGCAGCACTCAGACCGATCACGGATTTGAAAATACTCATCAGGAGCGGCCGATCATTCACGCCCAACAGCTCGCGGATGCCGTCAATGCCGAACTTGGGGCCCGGAAAAGAGGATAGAAAATCAGACGAAAGGTCTAGATGGGTCAGCTTGATCCGGCCATCCATAGATATTTTACCGAACACGGTGACGAGCAGCGCCGGAATGTCCCGGCTGAAATTAATATCCGGGTAAGCAATGCGAATGTCGGCGTAACGGGTGCCGGCAGAGCCGTCCGGGGATTCGTGAACCTCAACAGCGTACACCTCACCCAGATGCTTCTTCATCGCATCCCGTTTGGCCTGTGGAAGCTCCGTCCAGCTGCCAACGGTCATACCGACCGCGATGGACTGGGCTTTTTTATGAAAATCGGCATGGTCATCATGGATACGATACGTTGCAATACAGTAGCTCATTGGGCTTGTCCTTTCAGCGCAGCGCCCATTTCCCGGGAGCGCTCGGCGCAGCGATTTACAGCAGCAATAACCGTTTCAAAAAAGTCTCCCTGATCCAGGCGCTCCAGGGCAGCTTGGGTCGATCCATTCGGAGATGTGATCTTGGCCCGCAGCGCAGAAGGCTGCTCCCCGGTCACCTGAACCATGCGGGCCGCGCCCATGATGGTCTGCAGCGTCAGCTCATGGCTCTGCTCCGCAGTCAGGCCGCCTCGGATTCCGGCCGCTGTCATGGCTTCCATCATGTAGTAGAAGTAAGCGGGTCCGCTGCCGGAGATCCCGGTCAGAACATCCATCTTGTCTTCATCTATGACGGTGACATCCCCGACAGCCTGAAACAGAGTCATTACGAGACTGCGCATATCCTCTGTCATCTCTTTAGAGAAGGATAGCCCGGTCGAGCCCAGGCCGATCGAGCTGGATGTGTTCGGCATGGTCCGCGCCAGCGGCTGGTTTTGCCCCAGCAGAGTTTGGGTGGTCTGTATTGATAAGCCGGCAATTACCGAGACGAGCAGCTGATCTGGTGACAGAAATGCTCCGAGCTCTTTCAGCGCTTTGGCCGCATCCTTGGGCTTCATCGCGAGGACGATCACTGGACTTGCGGCTAAGATCTCACGCTTGGCCTGCGGATCATTCTCCGTGCGGACTCCGTATCGCTGCTGCAGCTCTTGCAGACGCTGGAGGTTGCTCCGGTTCAGCATCGTAATATTCTCGGGTTCAATAACATGGCGTTGGGTCAGGCCTTTGACGATCGCTTCCGCCATGGAGCCGGCACCGTAGAAGGTAAGGGCTTTATCAATTAAAGGGCGGTTCTGGGGAGATTGACACACAGATGATTCCTCCTTGTCATGTTTATTGGCGGATCTGGCCGCTGCCGCTCACGATGTATTTCGTGGAGGTCAGCGCCGGCAGGCCCATCGGGCCGCGTGCATGAAGCTTCTGGGTACTGATGCCGATTTCGGCGCCGAATCCGAATTCGAACCCGTCTGTAAAGCGGGTGGAAGCATTGTGGTACACCGCTGCAGCGTCTACCTCCTGGATAAAGCGGGAAGCATTCTCGCTGGAGGCGGATACGATGCACTCGGAGTGCTTGGTACCGTAGTCAGCGATGTGCTCAATGGCTTCATCGAGGTTATTTACGATCCTCACATTGAGCACATAATCATTATACTCTGTAGCATAATCCTCCGGCGAGGCTGAAAGTGCCCAGGAAGCATAGCCTTTGGTCGCTTCGTCGCCCCGGATCTCGACTTGCTGCTCCCGGAACTTCTCCAGCAGGCCAGCCAGGTGCTGCGCTGCAAAATCGGCGTGGACGAGCAAAGTCTCCATAGAGTTGCAGACAGAAGGGCGCTGCACCTTCGCATTGAGGCTGATTTGCTCTGCCATTACAGGGTCAGCTGATTGATCAAGATAGGTATGACAGATGCCGGCGCCGGTTTCGATGACCGGAACGGTGGCATTCATGACAACATTCTGGATCAAGGAGCTGCCGCCGCGCGGGATAATGACATCCAGCAGCCCGTTCAGCTTCAGCATTTCATCCACGGAAGCGCGATCGGTATCTTCAATAAGCTGCAGCGCATCCTTCGGAATAGCCGTTGCTGCCATAGCGTCATGAAGAACCTCGACGATTTTTTTGTTGGAGGAGATGGCTGAAGAGCCCCCTCGGAGAACGACGGCGTTTCCGCTCTTCAGGCACAGCCCGGCCGCATCCACCGTCACGTTAGGTCTGGCCTCGTACACAATCCCGATGACGCCGATTGGAACCCGGATCTTGGTGATGGACAGGCCGTTCGGGCGGTCCATCGTATCCAGGGTGTCTCCCACGGGGTCGGGAAGCTCCACGATCTGACGCAGTCCTTCTGCAATGCCCTGGATGCGGGACTCATCCAGAGCTAAACGATCCAGGAGGGAGGGGGAGGTTCCTTGCTCCTTCCCGCGCTGCAAATCCTCGGCGTTTGCTTGAATGATTTCGGCGGAGCGCTGGATCAAGGCATCTGCCATACTCAGCAGAGCCTGATTCTTCTGTTCGGTCGTCAGTTTATTCAGTACCGGAGCTGCCTGCTGGGCAAGACCGGCTTTGGTTCTCACTTCACTCATTGGCTGCAAGCCTCCTTCTATTCCTTATCCTATCACTTTAACGTAATCCATTCATCCCGGTGGATGACTTCCAGGCGATGTACCTCGCCAAGAGCGGCGAGCACCTCTCGGGTCGACATGCCTATAATATGCTGGAGCTGCTCGGAATCATAATTGACAATCCCCCGGCCCACACGTTCGCGGCGGCTGTTCATTACCTCAACCACATCACCGAGCTGAAAATGTCCTTCCATACTCTTCACACCGACCGGAAGCAGGCTGTGCCCGCCGTGGAGCAGTGCTTTCTCGGCTCCATCATCCACGATAAGGGTTCCAAAAGGGGAGGACATAAAGCCGAGCCACTGCTTCTTCATGGGCAAGGTTGAGAGCTGGGTGGCAAAACGGGTGCCGTTCCCGTTGCCCTTCAGTGCACGAAGCAGCTCGCCGGGCTGATCTGCCCGGCCAATGAAGACGGGAACGCCTCCACGGGTGGCAATCTTGGCCGCATCCAGCTTCGAGCGCATCCCGCCGGTACCGACATTGCTGCCTGACCCGCCAGCCAGTCCATAAATCTCTTCGGTAATCTCCTCAATCTCCTGAAACCGGACGGCTTCAGGATTCTTGCGGGGATCAGCGGTATACAAGCCGTTCATATCCGTCAGGATGATGAGGTGCCTGGCTCGAACCATGTTGGCCACGAGCGCGGACAAGGTATCATTGTCCCCGAATTTCAGCTCGTCCACAGATACAGTGTCGTTCTCATTAATGACCGGAATGACACCCTGCTTCAGCAGCTCTTCAATCGTCAGGCTGGCGTTGTTCATGCGTTTTCGGTTGGAGAAATCCGTTCGGGTCAAAAGGATCTGGGCGGCTGTCAGCCCATGCCCGGCAAAGGCGGCCTGATAGGATTCCATGAGCAGAGCCTGGCCCACTGCTGCGGCCGCCTGCTTCTCATGCAGCAGGCGCGGCTTGGCCGGATAGCCGATCTTGCGGAAACCGGCAGCGACGGCACCGGAGCTCACCAGAAGCACTTCATGTCCTTCTTGGGTTAACTGCGCCAGCTCGGAGGCATAAAATTGGATGGCAGCGGCATTTAAACCGCCTTCCGGAGTGGTTAGGGAGCTGCTGCCGATTTTGACGACGACACGTGAAGGCATTACAATCACTTCCTCATTGTTGTTCTATATCCTTGATATAGCCATAAAAAAAGCTTTCGTCCTTGTATGACAAAGGACGAAAGCTTAACTTCCGCGGTACCACCTTTATTGATGAGGTCACTCATCCGGCTCTTTCCCTGTAACAGAGGGTGCTGTCCTGCTGGGCAGGCCGTTCGGGGTTAGGTTTCGGAAGGGGGCTAAACGGCGAATTCTTTCAGCCTGAGGAATTCGCTCTCTGGGCGCGCCGGACCTGTCGTACTGATCCCGTCATTACGTTTATGAGTTCGGTTTATAATTACTAGCAAGAATACCACAACGGCTTCTGCTTTTCAAAGATCAATGGCTCAGAATACGCCCAGCTTACCAATCCGGGCAGCGGCCTCTTGCAGGCGCTCTTCACTGCTTAGCAGGCCGGCACGCACATAGCCTTCACCATGTGCTCCGAATCCAACACCCGGTGCCATGACGACATGGGCTTCTTCAAGAAGAAGATTGGCAAACGAGACCGAGGTGAAGCCCTTGGGTACCGGCAGCCAGCTGAAGAACGAGCCTGTAGGCTTGGCTGCATTCCAGCCAATTCCCTTTAGAGCGTCGTGAAAAGCGTCTCTGCGGGATTGATAAACCGACACCAGGTCCCGCACACAGTCCTGCGGACCAGTTAGAGCTTCGGCTGCCGCAGACTGAATGCCTCCGAACAGACTGACATACATATGGTCCTGAAGCTGATTGATCAGTGAGATGATCCTCGCATTGCCGAGAGCGAATCCGACTCTCCAGCCGGCCATGTTGTAGGTCTTGGAGAGGGTGTAAAATTCAATGCCTACATCCTTGGCGCCTTCTGCCTGCAGGAAGCTGACGGGACGATGACCGTCAAAGCCGATCGCACCGTATGCAAAGTCACTTGCAACCACAATGCCGTGTTGTGCAGCAAATGCCACAGTTTCTTCGTAAAAGGATAACGGGGCGTCCGCTGAGGTCGGATTGTTCGGATAATTCAAAAACATGAGCCGAGCCCGCTCCTTGTCTCTATCCGAAATGGCACTGTAATCAGGTAAATAATCGTTACTCTCCACTAGCGGCATAAATTTCATCTCGGCTCTGGCCAGAGCAACGCCTGACCAGTAGTCGGGGTAACCGGGATCGGGCACCAGGCAAAGCTCACCGGGATTCAGCAAAATCTGCGGCAGCTCGACGAGCCCGGTCTTGCCTCCAAACAGGATGGCCACCTCCGTCTCGGGGTCCAGGTCTACCTGGTAATCCTCCTTATATCTCTTGGCAATAGCCTCCTTCAAAAAAGAGTAGCCGCTAAACGGAGAATACTTATGATACTGCGGATTATCGGCTGCTTCCTTTAGCCGGGCTACGATATGAGCTGGTGTCGGCTGATCGGGATTGCCTTGTCCGAGATTAATAACATCATGCCCTTGAGCAGTCAAACGGCTTACATTACCGACCAGCGTGGCAAAAAATTGTGTTGGCAGCTGTGCCATGATGTCAGCAGGGCGGATTTCAAATGGCGGGTTAAGGTTCAAATTCATGTTAAAGTCACTCCGGTTCTGTACTGCTTCCTGCGCCAAAAAGAGTACGTCATGATTTCTTTGAACCTAAATTTATCACGATTTATCAGGGCTGTATAGAGGGCTTTGGGGCGTTCTATTGAAACGACAGAGTTTACGGGATATGATGAGGATATTGCAGCATGCCACGAAAGGAGTTTTTTCTGTGAACATTGTGCTGATTCAGGCTGATATTCAGATCGGTGAACCGACCGCCAATTTTCAACATATAAAAAAGCTTATGGAGACTGCGCTTTCCGAGGGGCAGAAGCCGGATATTCTGGTGCTGCCTGAGATGTGGAACACAGGCTACGCGCTGGAACGCATTCATGAGCTGGCCGATCCGGACGGCAGACAGGCCAGGGAGCTTTTGAGCTCTTTTGCCAAGAGACATCAGGTGCATATCGTCGGCGGCTCTGTGGCGGAGAAGAAGAACGGACAGATCTATAACACGATGTATGTTTATGACGCTGCAGGTGAGCAGAAAGCCATGTATTCCAAGATTCATTTGTTCAGACTGATGGATGAGGAGAAGCATCTGTCTGCCGGAGATCAGGCGGTAGTGTTTGATCTTCAGCCCGGATTTACAGCCGGTGCATCCATCTGCTATGATGTCCGTTTTCCAGAGCTGTCGAGAACGCTTGCGCTGAAGGGTGCTCAGGTATTGTTCGTTCCTGCAGAGTGGCCGAATCCGCGGCTGCATCACTGGAGAACGCTGCTGACGGCCCGAGCCATTGAGAATCAAATGTATGTTGTGGCCTGTAATCGGGTTGGCACAAGCGGGGACACTACTTTTTTTGGTCACTCCATGATCATTGACCCTTGGGGCGACATCGTTGTGGAGGGCGGCGAAGAGGAAGGTATCCTCCGGGGGGCGCTGAATCCGGCGTTGACGGATGAGGTTCGGACCCGCATTCCCGTCTTTGAAGACCGCAGACCGGGATTGTACAAGCTGAGCTGATCACCTTGAATCCAGCGTTTCATCCTTGAGGTCACGGGTATACTATGTGTATTCCCCAACAAGGAGGTATGAAGCCATGGCCAATCAAGATCACAACGAGCAGGACAGCCAGGAAACCATTCAGGAGCAGAAGAATCAGTTCCGCAGCTTTGTAGAGGGTGTATCCGAGGGCGGAAGCCGCGGCAGCAACGATGCCATTGAAGACAAGGCCCGCATTCCTGATAACCAGAACCGGCTGGTGGACAAGCACAATCTGCGCAAGTAGATAGGGCTGGCCTGGATCAGCATAATCTGGGATTGTAGATTGACGCTGGCGGGATTAGCGGTGAAGACGGTTTGAGAGTGTCAGGGAAGCTTGATGATTAATAAAAAGGCGATGTTTAGGGAGATTCCCTGGCATCGCCTTTTTGGGCTCTGGTGGTGGTCTGTTTCGGGACGAGTTCGGTTTTTCGAGTTCGTTGTGCCGGAAAGCGCCGTGGGGACGGGAACGAGTTCGGTTTTTCGAGTTCGTTGGACCGAATAGCGCCGCTGAGTCGAAATGAGTTCGGTTTTTCGAGTTCGTTGGACCGCATAGCGCCGCTGAGTCGAAACGAGTTCGGTTTTTCGCGTTCATTGGGCCCACTAGCGCCGTGGAGGCGGAATGAGTTCGGTTTTTCGAGTTCGTAGGACCCAATAGCGCCGTGGAGGCGGAATGAGTTCGGTTTTTCGCGTTCATGGGGCCGAATAGCTCCGTGGGGACGGAACGAGTTCGGTTTTTCGCGTTCATGGGGCCGAATAGCGCCGCTGAGGCGGAATGAGTTCGGTTTTTCGCATTCGTTGGACCGCATAGCGCCGTGGGGACGGAACGAGTTCGGTTTTTCGCATTCGTTGGCCCACTAGCGCCGCAGCGGCGAAAGGAGTTCGGTTTTTCGAGTTCGTTGGACCGCATAGCGCCGCTGAGTCGAAACGAGTTCGGTTTTTCGCGTTCATGGGGCCGAATAGCGCCGCTGAGGCGGAATAAGTTCGGTTTTTCGCATTCGTTGGGCCCACCAGCGCCGTGGAGGCGGAACGAGTTCGGTTTTTAGAGTTCGTTGGACCGAATAGCGCCGTGGAGACGGAACGAGTTCGGTTTTTCGCGTTCGTTGGACCGCATAGCGCCGTGGAGGCGGAATGAGTTCGGTTTTTCGCATTCGTTGGACCACATAGCGCCGCTGAATCGAAATGAGTTCGGTTTTTCGAGTTCGTTGGACCGAATAGCGCCGCTGAGTCGAAATGAGTTCGGTTTTTCGCATTCGTTGGGCCCACTAGCGCCGCTGAGTCGAAACGAGTTCGGTTTTTCGCGTTCATGGGGCCGAATAGCTCCGTGGGGACGGAACGAGTTCGGTTTTTCGCGTTCATGGGGCCGAATAGCGCCGTGGGGACGGAACGAGTTCGGTTTTTCGCGTTCATGGGGCCGAATAGCGCCGCTGAGGCGGAATGAGTTCGGTTTTTCGCATTCGTTGGACCGCATAGCGCCGTGGAGGCGGAATGAGTTCGGTTTTTCGCATTCGTTGGCCCACTAGCGCCGCAGCGGCGAAAGGAGTTCGGTTTTTCGAGTTCGTTGGACCGCATAGCGCCGCTGAGTCGAATCGAGTTCGGTTTTTCGCCTACATTACCTCTTAATGACTTAATCCTTGCAGATGGAGCGGTCGCTCTCGGCCAGGCGGCCCATGACTTCCTTGAAGGTTTCAATGAACGCTTCCGCAGCCTTGGATAAATATCGGCCGTTTCGATACGCTATGACCAGCGTCCGGCTGGGGACCGGCTCTGCAAGCGGCAAATACACAGGAATGAATTCGCTGCGCTTGGCCCGCACGATGAAGCGGGGAACGAGGGTCACGCCCATGCCCGCGGCAACGAGCGACTGGACCGTCTCGATGTTATTGCTTTCGAACACCACCCTCGGCTCGAAGCCGGCATTCCGGCAAAGATCGAACGTCAGCTGGCGGAAGCCTTGACCTTTTTTGAGCACAATGAAGGCTTCGTCCTTCAGCTCCTCCAAAGCGACGGGCACCGGGCTGCCCTTATCCGCTCTCGCCGCCAGCGGATGGCGGATCGGCACGGCGAGGTCAATTCGTTCTTCTCCAATAGGCACCCAGGACAAGGATGGCTCGGTTAATGGCAGCGATAACAGGCTGAGATCTGTTTTTCCACTAGCCGTCAGCTTCTCGAGATTGGCAGAGGAATCCTCCAGTAATGCAATCTCGACATCAGGGTATTGCTGGTGAAAAGCAGGGAGTACCCACGGCAGCAGATGTGAGCCGGTGATCGGCATGCTGCCCACGACGACTTTCCCTTTGCGGAGCTGGGATATATCCGACATTTCCTGCCGAAGCTGCTCCACGGCATCCATGATTTTTTGGGCGTGCTCCACAAAGCTGGCGCCTGCATGAGTCAATTCGACCGTGCTGGTATTCCGTTGAAACAGCAGTACACCGAGCTCTTTTTCGAGCTTGGACAATTGCTGGCTAAGTGAAGGCTGAGCGATGTGAAGCTTTTCTGCGGCCCGGGAAAAATTTTTGTCCGCTGCAATTTGCAGGGTATACATTAACTGGCGTAATTCCATATCATCACTCCGTTATAGGCAATACCTATGAAATTTATAGTTCAATTATATTAGTTTATCATTGAATTTAAAAGTAAGAAGTCATTTATAGCTGGAACCTATTGCTTTTATAGATTTTATATCTTGGATCAATCAAGAGGAACATGCTATATTACGTATAAGCAAAAGGGAGATTCAACTCTCTTTAATATGGACGTAATGAACTAATGGGGTGATATGAATGAGTAAAAAGACAATGTTTGAGAAAATCTGGGACAATCACGTGATCCATCAGGAGGAAGGCAAGCCCGGCATCCTGTATATTGATTTGCATCTGGTGCATGAGGTAACCTCTCCCCAGGCCTTTGAAGGCCTGCGCCTGAGCGGCCGTAAGGTTCGCCGTCCGGAGCTGACTTTTGCAACAATGGACCACAATGTTCCGACAAAAGACCGCTACAATATCAGTGATCCGATCTCCAAGCAGCAAATTGACACATTGACTCAGAACTGCCGGGACTTTGGCGTAACGCTGTATGATCTGGAGACGATTGACCAGGGTGTTGTACACGTTATGGGACCGGAGCTGGGCTTGACTCATCCGGGCAAAACTATCGTGTGCGGCGACAGCCATACGTCTACTCATGGTGCTTTCGGCGCATTGGCCTTCGGTATTGGTACCAGTGAGGTTGAGCATGTGCTTGCGACCCAGTGCTTGCAGCAGGCCAAAGCAAAAACCATGGAGGTTCGCTTCAAGGGCAACCGTAACCCTGGCGTAACCGCGAAGGATATGATTCTCGGCGTAATTGCTAAATACGGCACGGATTTCGCGACGGGATATGTAATTGAATACACCGGTGAAGCGATTCGTGATCTGTCGATGGAAGAGCGCATGACCGTTTGTAATATGTCCATCGAGGGCGGCGCCCGTGCGGGGATGATCGCTCCGGATGAAACGACATTTGAATATTTGCGTGGACGTCAGCATGTGCCTCAAGGTGCAGACTTTGACCGTGCTGTAGCTTCCTGGCAGCAGCTCGTTACTGACGAAGGCGCCGAGTTTGATCTGGTGCTTGAATTCGATGTGGAGACCCTGATCCCGCAAGTAACCTGGGGCACCAGCCCGGGCATGGGTACAGACATTTCCTCCGCAGTACCTAACCCGGCAGATTTCAAAACCGAGAACGAGCGCAAGGCAGCTGAAAAGGCACTGGAGTACATGGCCTTAACGCCAGGTACACCGATGTCAGAAATTCCGATTGATTATGTATTTATCGGCTCCTGCACGAACGGACGGATTGAAGACCTTCGCGCTGCCGCCGCAGTAGCAAAAGGACACAAGGTTTCACCTCAGGTCACTGCAATTGTCGTTCCCGGTTCCGGCCGCGTGAAGCTGCAGGCTGAGAAGGAAGGCCTGGATCAAATCTTTACAGAAGCAGGCTTTGAATGGCGTGAAGCCGGATGCAGTATGTGCCTTGCCATGAATCCGGATGTGCTTCAGCCAGGACAGCGCTGTGCCTCGACCTCCAACCGTAACTTTGAAGGACGCCAGGGACGTGGCGGCAGAACACATCTCGTATCTCCGGCAATGGCAGCTGCAGCAGCTGTAAAGGGACATTTTGTTGATGTCCGTGACTGGAATTTTGTATCTGAAGAAGCTGTTATCTAAGAAGGGACGGGGGAGTTTACAATGGAAGCATTTACGAAATTAAACGGATTGGTTGCACCCGTGGACCGGGTCAATGTAGATACCGATGCAATTATACCTAAGCAGTTCTTGAAAAGAATCGAGCGCACAGGCTTTGGCCAGTTTCTGTTCTACGAATGGCGCTTCGACGAGCAGGGAGAGGTCATCACAACCTTTCCTCTGAATCAGCCGCGTTATCAAGGAGCCAGCGTACTGATCTCCAGAGCGAACTTTGGCTGCGGCTCCTCCCGGGAGCATGCCCCTTGGGCGATTATGGATTACGGCTTCCGTGTTGTGATCGCGCCTTCGTTTGCGGATATCTTCTATAACAACTGCTTCAAGAACGGCATTCTGCCGATCAAGCTGTCGGAAGAGCAGGTTGAAGAGCTGTTCAAGCGTACTGAAGCTCATGAAGGCTATCAGCTGAGTGTAGATCTTGAGAACAAGCTTCTCTCCGATGATCAAGGGCTTCAGATTCAGTTTGATCTCGATGAGCATCGTCGTCAGTTCCTGCTTCAAGGTCTGGATGATATCGGACTGACGCTGCAGCATGCTGATGCCATTGATGCCTACGAGCAGGAGCATCACAACCGTTTGTTCGCCTAAGCCGGCAGCATTCGATATTTCTTTCTAAAAAACTTCAAAACTTCCATATCCGCTGTAGGATATGGAAGTTTTTTCTGTTAAAATCATAGATATAGTGCGGAACATTCGCTGTGAAGCCGGAAAATGCCGCATGCTGAGCCAATATGGCGGTTTTTGGGTACTCGTCGCTTTCATTAAATTCATAGGGATGGTAGAGGTGTGAGTATGAAGAAGTGTGGTCTGCTGATGTTTTTGGTGCTTTTTCTGCTGAGTTTAGGCAGTGCAGGAAAAGCGGAGGCAAGCGGTGCAAAGATTTATCTGGATGGAGAACAGCTGAATTTACCGTCCGGAGTCAAGGTGTTAAATGTCAACAACTCTATCATGGTCCCCATTCGGGTCGTTTCCGAGAACCTAGGCTATGAAGTGAAATGGGAAAAGTCCACTCAGACCGTTTCTGTGCTGGACAGCGTTACGGCGGTACATATGAATGTGGGCAAGACACAGTCTCAGGTGAACGGGATCGAGGTTCAGATGAGCATCCCGCCGATGCTGCAGGGGGGAACCACCCTGGTGCCGCTGCGCTTTGTAAGTACAGAGATGGGCATGGATATTGAGTGGGACAACCAGATCAAGGCGGTATATTTGACTAGCAGCGCACCTCCTGTCGCGACTGAACCCGTTCAAGTAAGCCCGCCCCCAGCAGGATCAGTGGGAAGTAATCCCGGCGCTGTCAGTCCTGTAGAAGAAGTGACCCCGGTCTCAGCTTTGGCAAGCGTCGATGGCATCAGCTTCGTCGATAACCAGCTGCTGATTGCCGTATCCGGAAAAGTGACGCCTAAGGTTTTTAGTATTCCTAGCCCTGACCGGATTGTCGTTGATCTTCCGCAAAGCTTTCTGTCCAGCTCCTTTGCCGGGTCGGATCAACAAGTGGGCAAGGAAACGATCCTTCCGCTTGAAGGATACCCCGACGTGAAGCAGATCCGTTATGCCAGATTCAGTGCTTCCCCGGAAACCGTGCGTGTCGTTCTGGACCTCCATACGTCCAAAGCGTATGAGCTTACCCATCAGAATGGATTAATTACACTCAACTTAAACATAGAGCAGACCGCAGCACCGGCGGAGCCGGCTAGCAGCGGCAAGAAAATCGTTGTCATTGATGCCGGACACGGAGATGGAGACCCGGGTGCTCCTAGTGTGAACAAGCGTTGGGAGAAGGACTTTAATCTGGCCGTTGCCCAGAAGGTCGGGAAGCTCCTGGAGAAGGAAACTCAGATCGAAGTAGTCCTTACACGAAGCAATGACACGTTTCTGGAGCTGAAGGATCGGGTAAAAATAGCTAACAACCTTAAGGCTGATGTTTTTGTTTCCATCCATGGAAATAGCAACAATTCCAGCAGCGCCAACGGAACGGAGACTTTTTATACGCGGGATGCCAGCTTGTCTTTTGCCAAAATTATGCACAGTCATCTTTCTAAAGCTACAGGTCTTAAGAATCGTGGCGTCTCTTACGGAAATTTTCATGTGACCCGCGAAACATCCATGCCGGCCGTACTGCTGGAGATCGGGTTCTTAAGCAATAAAGGTGATGAAACACAGATGTTCAAGGAAGATTTCCAAAACCGGGTGGCACAAAGCATCGTAGATGGAATTAAGGAATATCTTAAAGTACAGTAATGTACTTCCCAAGGGGGACGGTTCAATGAGTCAACGTAAATATTGGTCAGCAGCAATTCTGGCTGCTGTAATGGTAATGAGCAGCGGATGTGGAGACAAGCCGGCTGCAGCACCTCCTGCAGACACGGGAGCGGTAAAGCAAGCGGCAGGTGCCGATGAGGGCAACGTCAAAGATGATGTTGATACCACCCAGCAGGCACAAGGGACTGCAGGTACTCAGACCGCAGGAAACAGCACTTCAGCTTCAGATGGAGAGAAGAAGGAGGAGCCGATGCGCAAAGAAAAGGTAGTCCTCTACTACACAGATCCTGAGCTGATGGGCGTCGTTGAAGCCCCGGGTGAAATTATGTACAACGGCGCTGAAGACAAATACGCTAAAGCTTTTAATGCACTACAGCAGAGCGATGATGAAGAGTTCGTTCCATTGTGGAATGAGGCCATTACGCTGAATCAGGTTGAATTTGACGCCGGGGCGCTCGTTCTGGATATCACCAAGCCCGCTGAGGCAAATCTGGGTGCTGGCGGAGAGATGTACGCTCTGGAAGCAATGAAGAATATGTTTTTCCAGTTTGAGGAAGTTCAGTCGATCCAGCTGCTTATTGATGGAGAACAGGTCGAGAGTTTGATGGGACATGTTGTCCTCGAGCATCCGATGAAGCGTCCTACACCTTAATTAGCTAGCGGTAGATTTCAGGTAATATTATTCTTATATAAAGTAAAGCAGCCTTTAAGCAATCTGCTTAGGGCTGCTTTATTTTTTTGGCAAAGTGGAAAAATTTTCGCAACTTTAGAACGAGTGACGCGTCTATTGTATGTCAGGTAATGTCGGACAGGCCGGGAAGTCTACGCCATTTTATGGCAGATTAATAGGATGGTAGGGGTGAAGGATGAAGAAGTTCGGTTTTTTTATGTTTCTGTTCATCATCATGCTGGTGTTTCCAAAGGGCATTGAGGCAAGCGCATTAAGTGCCAAGATTTATTTGAACGGCAATGAGCTGCAGCTGTCTCAAGGTGTCAATGTGGAAAATATCAATGGAACCGTGATGGTGCCGATCCGGGTCGTATCCGAGAATTTGGGCTACACGGTAGGCTGGAATCAGGCAGCACAGAAAATTACGGTTCAAGGCGGAGGAAAAACCGTCGAGATGGTGGTCGGAAGCAGCAGTGCATCCATTGATGGTCAGCGTGTAAGCATGGTTAAGGCACCGCTCTTGCGCGGAGGCACGACAATCGTACCCATCCGGTTTGTGAGTGAGCAGATGGGCATGAATGTCAGCTGGAACAATCAAGAGAAAGCAGTATACCTTATTACCCCGGAGTCAGGCGTCTCAAACCCAAGTGAGTCCGATTACGGTACTCTGACAACGATTGACGGAATCAGCTTTAGCAGCAATCGCCTGCTGGTAGCGGCGACAGGAACGATGAAGCCCAAGATTATGAAGCTGACCTCGCCGGACCGGATTGTCATTGATGTAGAGAATGCGGCATTCTCCGAGCAATTCAGCACGAGTAATATTTTGGACGCTACAAACAATGGGTCCTTGACGGTAACCGGATATCCAGATGTGAAATCGGTCCGGTATTCGCTGTACAGCGACAGCCCGTCAACCGTTCGCATTGTCATTGATCTGAATTATCCCAAAAATTATACGCTTCATAATGAACCTAACGGCTTGTTTACAGTGGACCTGAATACAAGCTCTGAGCCGGTTCCTGCTCCGGGAGCAGGCAGCAAAAAGCTCGTCGTCATTGATGCCGGACATGGGGGTCATGATCCTGGCGCAATCAGCGTCTCGAAGAAAAAGGAAAAGGATTTTGCCCTGAGTCTCGCTCTCAAAACGGCCAAGCTGCTGGAGAACAGCTCAACGATCGACGTTGTCCTTACACGCAGTGATGACACCTTCCTGGAGCTGAGTGACCGCGTGAAAATTGCCGAGAAGCTGAAGGCAGATGTCTTTATCTCCATTCATGCCAATGCGGGACCTGCCACGGCTTCCGGAACGGAGACCTTTTATCAGCGTTCGTCCAGTAAATCGTTGGCGACGGTCATTCATAAAAATATGTTAAATGCCGTTGGATTGAAGGACCGCGGAGTGAAATACGGGAATTTCCACGTCATCCGCGAGACCACGATGCCGGCCATTCTGCTGGAGGTCGGGTTCCTGACCAATAAAACGGATGAAACCAAGCTCTACGATTCCGGGATTCAGGACCGTGTCGCGAAGTCGATTGTGAACGGACTCAATGAATATTTTAAATAATAGTGATGCAGGGCAGATGGAGGTGGACTCATGAATAAAAAAATAGGGTCTGCGGCGTTCCTGGCAGCGTTTATGCTGCTAGGAACGGCATGCGGAGAGAAACCAGGGGCAGCACCTGTCCCTGCGGAGGAGAAGCCGGCAGCTCCTGTCCAGGAGACTGCAGAGGCCGGAAACGAAGGCACTACCACGGCGCCGTCACAGACGCCATCCAGCACGCAGGGTGCAGGCGGAAGCACAGGGGGCAGTGAAGCCCCCTCTACGTCAACGCCTCAGGAAGAAGCCGAGCCAGCGCAGCAAAGTGAAGAGATCAAAGTATACTATACTGATCCTGATTTGATGGAGCTTCTCGAGGATACAGCCAAGATTACGTATACCGATGAAAAAGCGAAATACCAGGCGGCTTACGATGCGCTTCAGAAGAGCACATCTCAGGAGATGGTTCCGCTCTGGAGTAACATGAAGCTTCTTTCCTTGTCATTTGAGGATGGAGATCTGACACTGGATCTGCATATGCCGGATACGGCAAACATGGGCTCCACGGGAGAGGATTTTGCAATTCGGGCGCTCAAGGGCACCTACTTTCAATTTGATGAAGTGGAAACCATTCAGCTGCTGCTCGACGGTAAGCAGGTAGAGAGCCTGATGGGACATGTGACGCTGTATAACCCGGAAACCCGCTAGCTGCTGGAAGGAGATCACATTCTGCTGTCGAATATGTCAAAGAACGCGTATAGCAGAAATGAAAGGAGCAACAACAATGTCATCTAAACGAAGAAATATTCATTCCAAAAAAGTGGTCTCCGCCGTCATGGCCGGGCTTATGGTTATGGGAACTGGCGTATCTGCAGAGCCTGCAGCACCTACAGCAGTCAGCGCGGCGCTCTCGACGCCTGTTTTCAGTGATGTCGTCAGCGGCTATTGGGGAGAAAAATACATTTATAAACTGGCGGCTCAAGGGATTATAACTGGTAATAACGGCAAGTTTCGTCCTAATGATCCCGTAACTCAGCAGGAAGCTATGACGATGGCAATCCGTTTCTTGAATTTGAATGTGAATGAAGGCACCGGCACGGCTGCGACATTACCGACAAATATGAAAGTAAATAATTACTTTGTACCGTACGTCAGCCTGGCGCTTTCGCAAAACCTGCTCAATCAAGAGAAAGAATCGCAGTATGCCGATGACAGCATGATCTGGGGAGCTCAAACGGCAACCCGGGAATGGATTACCGAGGTGCTGATCCGCTCCATCGGCCGTACTGCAGATGCGCAAGCAGCCATGTCGGAAGCTTCAGGCTTTGCAGACCATGGCAGCATTTCACCTGACCGCGCAGGGTATGTCAATACCGCCGTTGAGCTGGGTCTTGCCCAAGGCGTGACGGCTAATCGGTTTGATCCGAAAGGAGCGGTCACCCGGGCTCAGCTGGCTACCTTTTTTAGCCGGGCTCAGGCCTACATAGATGAACAGTATGAGAATCAATATGAGGGCGTCGTCACCTCAATGAGCGATGGCGGGCTGACTCTGTATACCGATGGACAGAGCCAGACATTTTCACTGCAGCCTTCCACGGCCTATTTTGAGAAAGAGGCTGCCGGACGCATTACACAAGGAGATATCCAGCCTTACACGAAGGTAACCGTCATTGCGAAGGATGGTGCAGCAGCTTATGTCGAGCTTATGGATAAAGAGCAGCAGCTGGAATCTTTTGAACGGAAATTTGAGCGTCTGTCCCCCGACCAGGTCATATGGTTTGATACGGGATCGAGCTTTGAGTCTCTGTCTTACACAAAAGATACCCTCTTCCTGGATCAAAACGGCAGCAAGATTGATCCTGCCGATCCCAAGACATTGGTGCCGGGCAGTGTAGTAACTGTGCAGCGGGAAACCTTTACGCCACAGAAGCAGATTGTAGCGATCACGGTGAAGGATGGCGTAGTGAACAAAACGGCGACAGGGGTCATTCAGTCAGTGGATCTCAATGGCAAGAAGCTTACGGTGCAGACCACGACGGGGTCTGCAGAAACCTACAGCTATGAAGGAGCCATCATCAAATACCAAACCCAGCTGCTGACACCTTCTGAATTAAAGGCGGGAGCTGTCGTGAATTACACGGTTGAGAACAGTGTGCTGAAGAGCGTTGAAATTAGCCAGAGCGTTGACCGCACCGTTAGCGCCATGCTGTATTCAGCCGATCCCAACGGGAAATTCATTACGTATAAACGTTCTGGCAGCACGCAGCTGGAAATCAAGGTGCTGGCCTCTCAGCCGGAGCTGATTGTCAGCGGGATTGCAAGACCGGTGCTGGATGACCTCATCTTTGACGAGAAGGCCGGCGACGAGGTGGAGCTGATCATTAATGGCGATGAGCAGGTCACCAAGATCACGGTCGTAGGACGTCAGTCCGAGCTGATGAAGCAGGCGGTCGTAGCGAGATATGATGCAGCCAAGAAGTGGCTGATGGTAAGCGACAGCGCCGGCAAGCCGCACGTGATGATCCTGGATGAGAAGACCAAGCTGGAGTCCTCGGCCGGCAGCTCGCTGTCCGCGGTTGAAGGTCTGCTCGGTTCTGGCAGAAAGGTGAACATCAAGCATCTGGGCAACCGCGCACTATCCCTGGAAGTCATTTATCAGTACGAGGGCACAGTGACGGAGATCAATACAGCCGCCAAGACGGTTACGATTCTCACCGACAACGGTGAAACCGTGAAGCTGCCATTCTCGAATCCGAAGGTAGAGCTGTACAGTAAGGCTTCCGCCTCGCTCTCGGATATTAAAATCGGCGACGAGGTCTATGCGGAGCTTTCCGCTAACCAGGATATGCTGGCCAGCTTGAAGTCCAAGGCTTTCGTTCAGTTTGAGGTGGGATCGGTGGAGCCTTCCTTAAACCGGCTTACGGTTAAGCACGATGGGGTGTCCAAGCTCATTTACACTGACAAAACCGTCATGAGTGACGAGAACGGCCAACCGATTCAGATTAGTGCCTTGAAGCCAGGCAGTCTGGTCAATGTACAGTTTACAGGCACAACGCCAACCTCGATCCAGGAGGTTCGTCTGACGCTAGGCCAAGTGATGGCTGTGGATGCTGCCGCTAACACGCTGACCGTGAAAGACTTTAATGGAACGCAGCAAGTCATTTCGGCAGCAGGCGGGGTCAAGATGAACCGCGGTGGCGCGGTGTCCACAAGCTTGGCCGGCCTCACCCTTAATGACCGGGTCGAGGTTCACAAGGACATTAGCGGAGTGACCGTAGTCAAGGTTCTGGATTCTTTATCAAAAACGTTCTGGAAATCTCAAAATGGCGAAATTTATGTAAAACGGACGTACACAACGGATGAATATCGCTTCCGTACGTCAAGTAGCGTATTTGTTCACCAAAATGATCAGAACTTGTCCGTGCAATCCCTGAAAGAAAATGATAATATTGTACTGTATTTCAACAACGGCACCGTTGTAGAGGTCGTGAAACAATAGTTATCACTGAGGGATACACGAGAAACACCGTCTTGATGCGGGATTTGCTCGCATCAAGACTTTTTTTTGCGGGAGGACCAGCGATGAATAATTCTACCGTACGTCACATTCTCGATACCATCGGCGCTATGTACCCGGGTGCACACTGCGAGCTGAATCATAACAATGCATTCGAGCTAACCATTGCCGTGCTGCTGTCTGCTCAATGTTCCGATGAAACAGTGAACAAAGTGACGAAGGACTTGTTCCAGAAATACAAAACCCCGCAGGATTATGTCTCGGTTCCGATTGAAGAGCTGGAGCAGGACATCCGACGGATCGGGTTGTACCGTAACAAGGCGAAGCACATACACCAGCTGTGCCTCATTCTGATTGAGCAGTATGGAAGTGCAGTGCCAGAGGCTCATGATGAGCTGGTCAAGCTTCCAGGTGTGGGCCGCAAAACTGCGAATGTTGTGGTATCCAATGCCTTTGGTGTACCGGCCATCGCGGTGGATACGCATGTGGAGCGGGTGTCCAAGCGGCTGGGACTGGCTGGCTGGAAGGACAGCGTGCTGGAAGTCGAGAAAAAGCTGATGAAGCGCGTCCCTCGGGATGAGTGGACACTGACGCATCACCGGCTCATTTTTTTCGGCCGTTATCATTGCAAGGCGCAAAATCCGATGTGCCAGGTATGTCCGCTGCTGGACCTGTGCCGTGAAGGAAAGAAACGTATGAAAACATCAGTCGTCAGGAAGAATAAGGATTAGCAGGCTGGCGGCACAAAGTAGACAAAGAGGATGGGATTAAACATGAAATGCATCTCGGTATACACGGATAATTTTGAATTGTTCTCTGACATTTTTGAACAGGTGGTTGAAACCCAGCTGGAAGAGAATGAAGAGAAGGAGGTTGAAGGCGTAACCTTCAGCCATTCCGGTGAAGCGCCGGAAAATTATTTGGAACGGATGTCGCAAAAGGCAGAGGTCGTCGTTATGCGCGATAAATCCCGCGGCGTGACCATTTTGCAGCATGGAAACGTGTTTGAAATTCTCATTCCGGAAACCGAGAGCGCAGCTGCGCTGTAAGCTTTAGAGCCGGGGACAAAGCATGGAATAGCGAGGCCGCAGGGGAGTCTTCCCGATCTGCGGCCTCTTTCCATATATTCCGGCGAGATGGTACAATGAAGGAATGGAGAAATCAAGCATCCCTGATGACAGGATCGGAAGAGGAGCGAATGACAAGTGAAAGCTGTTACAGCACATGAAACCGGATTCAATGCAGACCTGCTGCAGGAAGCCATTGCGCAATTCCAGGCGTGGAATGATGAATCCTCCGCGGAGCTGGCCAAGGATCTTCAACGGAAACAGGAAGCCAAGGAATTAACACTCGCCTTCTGCGGGCATTTCTCGGCAGGCAAGTCCAGTATGATCAATGCCCTGTGCGGCAAAAAGGTGCTTCCATCCGGCCCCGTGCCGACAAGCGCAAATATTGTAACGATTCGAAACGGAGACGCCAAGGCGGTGATCCACCGGGCAGACGGAGCCGTCGAAGAGAGCATTACGGTAACGACCGAGGAGCTGGCTGAATACTGCAAGGCTGGCGGCGACTACCGTGCTATTGAGGTGTGGGATCAGGTTCCGGTGCTTCAAGGCCATGGTGTACTGATGGATACACCAGGTGTGGACTCCACGGACGACGGCCATCAGAAGGCGACTCACTCCGCGCTGCATTTGGCCGATGTTGTTTTTTATGTGATGGATTACAATCATGTTCAGTCTGAGAGCAATCTTATGTTTGCCAAGAGCCTGTCGGATTGGGGGAAGCCGCTGTATCTGATTGTCAATCAGATCGACAAGCACCGAGATGAGGAGCTCAGCCTGGCGTCTTACCTGAGTGACGTTCGCAAAGCGTTCCGGCAGTGGAACATTCAATATCAGGGATTGCTCTGCATCTCACTGAAGGTGCACGATTATCCCTATAATCAATGGCCGGAGCTGCAGTCCGTCATTGCCGGCCTCCTGGAGCAGTCGCGGTCCTTGCTGGACTACAGTGTAGCCTCTTCGCTACGGCAGGTCGCGCATTCTCATGGAGAGGCATTTGCGAGAAGTCATCAGGAGGAGAAGGAGGCGCTGCTGGAGGAGATTGGGGGCCAAGCTGCGCTGGAGGCGCTGAATCAGCGTCTTGCGGAGGAAGAGGCCGAGCTTTCATCTGCCCGGAATATGCCGGAGGTGACGGCAACGGCTTTCCGCAAGGAAGGAGATGCACTGCTGGCGAATGCAAACCTGATGCCTGCCGAGCTGCGGGACCTGGCCTTGTCCTGGCTGGAGAGCCAGAAAAGCGGCTTTAAGGTCGGCTTTCTGTTCTCTAGTGGCAAGACGGGCGAGGAGAAGAAGCGACGGCAGGAGCAGCTTCTGGAGCGGCTGAAGCAGCAGGTGTCCTCACAGGTCGAATTCCATTTGCGCCAGCTGTGGAAGAGCAGCATGGAGGCCATCTCTTCTTTCGGTGAAGAACAGGAGCAGGTCCTGGATTCTGTGCTTCCGAGGGTTACAGCGGAGCTGCTGCTTCAGACTGTGGAGCCGCAGGCGATTCTCTCCGGAGAATATATGCTGAACTATTGCCGGAAGCTCGCCGATCAGATCAAGGCGAGCTATCGGCAGGCGGTCCTGACCTTGGCGGACCGCCTCAAACAGGCCGCCGCGGACGCAGCTTCAGTCCGCGTGGCCGAGCTCTCGCGCCGTCACGCAGAGCTGACGGCGCAATCGGCGGCCGCCGCCCGCTATGCTGCGCTGCAGCAGGCGGAGGCCGCCCGCAGCGGCGCGGCTGCGCAGCTCGCGCCGCCGCCAGAGCCGCTCACCCCCGGCCTCCTGCCGGAGGTGAGCGAGCCGGCTGCGCAGCCGCAGGCCGCAGCCGAGCCCGCCCCTGCGGCTGCGCCGCCGCAGGGGGAAGGGCTGCCCCGCCGCGTGCCGCAAGGCGGGGGCCGGCGCCAGCGCCTGGAAGCAGCGGCAGCGAAGCTGCGGGCTGCTTCGGCGCTGCTGGCGCCGCATCCCGCGCTGGCGCAAGCTGCGCGGGATCTGGACGCCCGCGCGGACAGCCTCGCGGGCGGCTCCTTCACGATGGCGCTGTTCGGTGCCTTCAGCGCCGGCAAATCCTCTTTCGCCAACGCCCTGCTGGGCGAACGCGTCCTGCCGGTATCGCCGCACCCGACCACCGCGGCGGTCAATCGCATTCTGGCACCGAATGCTGACCATCTGCACGGAACGGCGGAAGTGAAGATGAAGACCTATGACACCTGGTGGGATGATCTGAACTATTCCTTTCAGGTTCTGGGCCTGGAGCAGCCCACCAAGAGCAGCTGGCGCAAGGCCGCAGAGGAGCTAACCCCCGCCGGTATTCACCCGGCAGGGCTGCCGCATTACGGTTTTCTAAAGGCAGCAGCGGCCGGCTGGGAGGACATGGAGTCCCGGCTAGGCAGCATCATGACCGTGGGACTGGAGGAATACCGGGGCTTCGTAGCCGACGAAACCAAGTCCTGCTATGTTGAGGGCATCGACCTGTACTATGGCTGTGACCTGACAGAGCAAGGCATCGTGCTGGTCGATACGCCAGGGGCCGATTCCCTGCATGCACGGCATACCGGTGTCACGTTCAGCTATATCAAGAATGCGGACGCTATTTTATATGTGACTTATTATAATCATGCCTTTTCCAAGGCCGACCGTCAGTTTCTGTCGCAGCTGGGCCGGGTGAAGGACAGCTTTACCCTGGACAAAATGTTCTTCATTGTCAACGCGGCCGATCTGGCTTCCTCACAGGAAGAGCTGGAGCAGGTGGTAGAGCATGTCCAGGATAATCTGAAGCGAAGCGGCATTAGCCGGCCGAGCATTTTTCCGGTTTCCAGTCTGGAATCCCTGAGAGCCAAGCAGGCGGCAGATGATGTCAAGCTGGCATCCTCCGGCTTCCTGTCATTTGAGAAGACCCTGAATCATTTTGCCGTGGAGGAGCTGCCCGGCTTGTCTCTGCGGGCAGGCCTGGACAGCATTAGAGAGGCTTCTGGGAAAGCGGAGAGGTGGGCCAGACTGGCTGAGGAGGACGCGGACAGCCGCAAAGTGAGAGCCCAGCGGCTGGAGGAATCCCGCACACAAGCTGTCTGTATGCTGGAAGAGCTGCCAGTCATCAGCTATGAGCGCGATGTGCAGGAGGAATGTGGTGAGCTGTTGTTCCACGTTCGTCAGCGGCTTGATTATGCCATGGGTTCCTTTTTCCAGGATGCCTTCCATCCCTCGGTACTGCGCGAGGATGGCGGCAGTCTGAAGGCGGCGTTCGCGGCCTGCGGGAAGGATCTTCAGCGCACACTGGCGCTGGAGCTGGATCAGGAGCTGTGGGCTACCACGCTCAGATTGGAGGCGACAGGGCGCAAGCTCTGCTCCAAAGCCGTTCAGCGCGTGCTGGATCGTATTAAAGAGCTTGAAGAAGGTCTCGCCTTGTCCGTAAGTCTGGAACTGGAGTGGCCTGCTCCCACGCTGCCGGAAAGTGCGCTTCAGCAGCCGAAGGACTGGGGTCCGTATTGGAGCCTGTTCAAGAATCCGAGGCATTTCTTCGAAAGTCAGGGCAGCCTCAAGCTGCGGGAGCAGGCTGAGCCGTTAGTGAAGGAGGACATTGCCGTTCTCCTTGCATCAAGGTCTCACGAGCTGGTCCGTCATTACACCGAGCAAACGACCGTGGCCTTGACGCAGTATAGAGATGTGCTGCTGGAGCAGCTGGAGCAGGCTGTGAAGGCCATGCAAACGTCTCTTGCTGGCGGACAGTCTGCAGAGCAGTGGCGACAGCTGGCCCAAGAGCTGAAGAGCATTAGCGAGTAAAGCGGAATAGATCCATATTGAAACGGCGAATCCGGGGTCATGCAGCCCCGGTTTCGCCGTTTTTTGACGTGCTGCCGACGCCTAAGATGTCAGGTATTTTTGCTTGGTGATATGCTTTTTTGAAAATGTCACCATATTGTCAGAATTAAAGAGGAAAGCCGATGATTTCATCATGAAGAAACGATAAGTTGCACGAAACGCTTTCAGAAGGTCAGATCATCGCCAATTCCGCTTTTTTTTGTCTTTGCCGCTTTTGGAAGTCGGTGATAAACTTCATAAATGCTACATAACTGTTCGTATTGAGATTAGGGAGGATTAAGATGAATGTTCTCAGGCAACTGCAGGGCTTCTTTTGGGAGAAACGAGTCTATCTCTTTCTTTCCATACTGTGTCTGGCGATGGCGACCGCGCTCGGACTGGTATACCCGTACCTGCTGCAGCGTTTGATCGATGATGCGATCAGACCGGAAAATTTCGGCCTGGTGCCTCAGCTGGCACTCACGGTCGTAGGGGTCGTAACGATCAAAGCATTTCTGCAATTTTTACACGGATTTTATGGTGGAAGGCTCGGTAATTTCTTAGCTTATCAAATGCGGAACGCCTGTTACGAAAAGCTCCAATTTCTGTCCTTCCGGTACTATGATACCGCGCGGACCGGAGACCTGATGTCCCGCCTGACGGGAGATCTGGAAGCGATTCGGATGTTTATCGGATTTGGCTTTGCGCAGCTGCTGAATGTGGTCATGATGGTCACCTTCGGCTCCATCATGATGTTCTCCATCAGCTGGAAGCTGACACTGTTCACCATGATCAGCATGCCATTCCTGGTCGTCACAGCGCTGCGGTTTGAATCCAAGATTCATCCGGCCTTTCAGGAAATGCGCCTGGCGCTGAGCTCGCTGACGACGGCCGTGCAGGAGAACATTACCGGTGTGCGGACCGTCAAGTCCTTTGCCCGGGAGCCGCATGAGGTCGTTAAATTTTCAGGGCGTAATGAACGTTATAAAAGCAATCAGATTTTTGCGTCCGCGCTGTGGGCGCGTTTCTTTCCTTTAATGGAGCTCTTTGCCAACATCAGTGTCGTGCTGTTGCTGCTGTTCGGTGGACGTATGGTCATTAATCAGGAGCTGACGTTGGGACAGCTGGTTGCCTTTTTCAGTCTGATCTGGTACATCATCGGACCGCTTTGGGGCATTGGATTTCATATTAACAACTACACTCAATCCAAAGCCTCCGGAGAGCGGGTGCTGGAGCTGCTCCATCAGCCGGTCGATGTTGAGGACAGTGAAGATGCCATAACACTGAAGCCCGATGAGGTCAAGGGGCATGTCGTGTTTGACAGCGTGACCTTTGCTTATGGAAACAAAATGGCGGCAGTTAAAGATATTCAGCTTCATGCCAAACCAGGATCTGTTATCGGCTTGCTAGGGGGAACCGGCTCCGGTAAATCAACGATCATTCAGCTGCTGATGCATGCTTATAACGTGAACTCCGGCAGCATTACGCTCGATGGAGTGAACGTGAAGGACATTAAAGTCCGCAGCCTTCGCAGCCAGATCGCGACCGTATTTCAGGAGACGTTCCTGTTCTCCTCCAGCATTCGCAATAATATCGCCTACGGCATGAAAAATGTAAGCATGGAAGACATTATTCGTGCAGCCAAGCTGGCGAAGGCGCATGATTTCATCATGGAGATGGAGCATGGCTACGATACCGTGGTCGGGGAGCGCGGAATGGGCCTCTCCGGAGGTCAGAAGCAGCGGATCGCCATTGCGCGGGCTTTGCTGAAGGACCCTAAAATACTCATCCTCGACGATGCCACCAGTGCCGTCGATATGGAAACCGAGCATGAGATTCAGTCGGGGTTCCAGGAGGTTATGAACGGGAGAACGACCTTTATTATCGCGCATCGGATTTCCTCACTGCGTCATGCTGATGAAATTCTCGTTCTGGATGAAGGGGTGATCGTACAGCGCGGCAAGCATGATGAGCTGATCGAGCTCGACGGCCCTTACCGGGATGTCTATCAGATTCAATATGCCGACCTGATCGCCAGACGCTCGGGGGGAACTGTGGAAGGGCAGGTGCAGTCATGAGCGCAGGATTAAAGAGCAAGAGGCGGCCTGAGCCCTCCGCGAGTGGAGCAGGGGCGAAAGAAACCTTGAATGAACGCTTTGTGTATCAGGATGATGAAGCGATTGAGAAGCCGTTTAACTGGAAGCAGCTGGCTCGTTTGGCTTCCTATATGAGGCCTTATGCGAAGCAGATGATTCCGTTAGTCATCATCCTGATGCTGATTGGCACGGTGACGAAGCTGACGGTGCCTTATTTGACGGGTATGGCTATAGATAAGGCATTAGGCGCCGAGACAGGCAGCACGAACCTGACCCTGCTTTATCAAATCGCTGCGGCCGTTCTGCTCTTATTCGTAGTACAGTATATTACCGGCATTTTCCGCATCAAGTATACGAATATTATCGGGCAGCGGGTCATCTACGATCTGCGGACGGATTTGTTCCGCCATATCCAGAAGCTGTCGTTTAACTTCTTTGATAAACGCCCGGCGGGATCTGTGCTTGTCCGTGTGACGAATGACGTGAACTCCCTTCAGGATTTGTTTACGAACGGGGTCGTTAACCTCATGATTGACTGTGTCCAGCTCTTCGGGATTGTGATCATCCTGCTGGCCATTAACTTCAAGCTGGGTCTGGCCGTCATTGTGACCGTTCCGATCATGTTCTTGATTTCGACCGCACTGCGGGTTCGCATTCGTCGCGCCTGGCAGGAGGTTCGTGCAAAGAACTCCCGGATCAACTCGCACTTGAATGAATCCATACAGGGCATTCGTGTCACGCAGGCATACACTCAAGAAGAAGAAAACATGAAGTTCTTTGATGCCATGAACATGGACAGCAAAAAATCCTGGGATAAAGCTTCAGCCATGAACCAGGCCTTCGGACCGATGATCGAAATTACCGGCGGTGTCGGGACATTAATTCTGTTCTGGCTTGGCGCGTCTTTGATTGAGAGCAATGAGCTGACCATCGGCCTGCTGATTGCCTTCTCGAACTATGTCGGCAACTTCTGGGAGCCGATTAACCGGCTGGGCATGATGTATAATCAGCTGCTTGTAGCCATGGCATCCTCGGAGCGCATTTTCGAGTTTATTGATGAGAAGCCGAACATTGCCGATGCCGAAGCGGCAAAGAAAATTCCAGCGATTCAGGGTAACATTCAGCTGAGAGATGTCGTATTTGAATATGAACCGGGGCGCCAAGCGCTCAAGGGCATTAACTTGGATGTGAAAGCAGGCCAGTCCATCGCGCTTGTCGGGCACACCGGCTCGGGTAAAAGCACCATCATCAATCTGCTCAGCCGTTTCTATGATATCACCAGCGGAACGATTACGATTGACGGGTATGATATCCGAAAAGTTACGGTAGACAGTCTGCGAAGCCAGATCGGAATCGTGCTCCAGGATACCTTCATCTTCTCGGGTACCATTCGGGACAATATTCGTTTTGGGCGTCTGGATGCAACCGATGAGGAGATTGAGCAGGTGGCCAAAGCTGTCGGCGCCCATGACTTTATCGTCAGCATGCCAGGCGGCTATGAAACCGAGGTCGAGGAGCGCGGTAACATGCTCTCTATGGGCCAAAGACAGCTGCTGTCCTTTGCCCGGGCTCTGCTGGCGGATCCTCGTATTCTTATTTTGGATGAAGCTACGGCTTCCATAGATACCGAGACTGAGCTGAAAATTCAGGAGGCGCTGAAGCTGCTGCTGAAGGGGCGAACCTCATTTATCGTAGCTCACCGGCTCTCGACCATTCGCCACGCTGACCATATCGTAGTGCTGGATCATGGACGCATTATGGAGGAGGGCAATCATCACGAGCTGATGACCCAGCAAGGAATTTATTATGGGTTAATTGAGGCCCAGTACAAATTTCTGTAAGTTTCGGCAGAAGAAACCTGTGGCAATATGGGGAAAATTGTCGATATGGACTTGAAATCTCTCTGAGAAAGAAAGAAAATAAGAGAGTGGAGAGTTGATATCATAGTAGAAGGGAAGCTTGAGGGTAAATGAGCATGGAAAGCGTTATGTCTGCGCCTGCACTGCTGATTCGAACGTATGAGAGCAGAGATCTGGAATCCGTCACGTCCCTGATGCGCGAGTTGTCCTATCCGACGACACAAAGTGTCATTCGGGAGCAGATGGAGAATATGTCGTGCAATTCGTCCCACTGCAATCTGATTGCAGAACAGAATGGGAAGGTAGTAGGCATGATTATGCTTCGGCAGGTCAAGTCCTACACGATGACGGAGAGAATCACTCAAATTACGTCGCTGTTCGTAACCTCAAACTGCCGCGGCCAAGGAATCGGCAAACGATTGGTTCGCGGGGGAGAGAACTGGGGAAGACAGCACGGAAGCAACCTCTTGTTTCTTACAAGCGGCAACCGGGAAGGCTTAGCCCCGGCACATGCATTTTTCGAACATATTGGCTTTGAAAAGAACGGCTATCAGTTCACCAAAAAGCTGTAGCCCTACCCTTCCTTTGCCCGGCTCCTAAGTGGAGCCGGGTTTTTCTTTATACTCCGAGAGCAGTTGAAGCATCACTTTCCAACTTTTGCAGGATGGCGGATTGGTTAAATCATGCTACAATGATTACATATTGGTGACAAAATTGTAACCAAATTAAAAAGCTCAAAGGAGAGATTGAACCTTATGCGCAAACATATGATGAAAAAAGCAGCGGCAGGAAGCCTGGCTGCAGTGTTGTCCGTTGGACTGCTCTTTCCGTCCTCGGCCTCTGCCGCTTCCTCGACAGATCGCTATGCAGGACTGAAGCAGCAAATCGAGCAATATTTAAAAAGTCAGGGTTATGGAAGCTTTAAATGGCTTGTGCCTGGCGAGCGTGTAACCCAGCAGCCCGCTCCAGCCCCGAGCCAGCCTGAAGCGACCAAGCCTAGTGAGCCCGCATCTCCAGCCCCAAGCCAGCCTGAAGTGCCCAAGCAGCAGCCAGCAGCGCCCGTAACTACCGAACAGGCAGCTATGGAAGCCAAAGTGGTTGAGCTGGTCAATCAGGAGCGCACCAAGGCAGGACTGAAGTCTTTGACTGTTCACCAGGAGCTTGCTGCTATGGCTCTAGATAAAGCAAAGGATATGAGCAGCAACAATTACTTTGCTCATACATCTCCAACCTACGGCTCTCCATTTGATATGATGAAGGCTTACGGAATCTCTTACAGATACGCCGGTGAGAATATTGCTAAAGGTCAACGGACACCGGAGGAAGTGATGAAGGCGTGGATGAACAGCGAAGGTCATCGCAAGAACATCCTGTCTCCGAATTTTACGATGATCGGTGTCGGCTATTACAACGGACATTGGGTTCAGGAATTTATTAGCCAGTAAAGCAGACGTCCGGCCTTCCCCTCAAGGCCGGAGGAGTCTAAGGCTTTAGGCTCACTATTTATAGAAAGCGGCGGTCTCAAAAGTAGATTTTTGTTTAACGAGACAGCTCACTTAAGTGAGATCTGAAGCAAAAAATAAAGACGTGGTGGAGCCAGGGAGGTGATCCCAGCACTGCCACGTCTTTATTATTGAATGTACAAATGAGACCGCTCCTTTTTAGATGGTTGCTAGACACTTCCATTCTACTAAAGGGCGGTTTCTTTATCTTACCTGTGTTTTGGGGAATGGATATGCGCGGAGCATCTCTATAACAACAAACGAGATCATCCCGCAAGACCCTAGATCTTTTGGACAGCCGCTTTTTGTCTTTTTGCCGATTTGCAAAATGCGACGGGAAGTTTTATGTTTATGTACATATACAGCAGGGATCAACGCCTTTTGAACTGCTACGATAAGACTATGAACAGCCGGAGGGATACAGTTGAACTCATCAAAATGGATATGGCGGACGACGGCAGCAATTTCGATCGCCGCGACGATTACGCTTCTCATCGGATTTATTTATGCGTATCAGGATATTAATCAGCCGACAGCTGATTCTTTCGAGCCGGTGACGTCAGAAAGGGAGAAGGCGGAGGAGGCCAGTGAGAGCTCCGCATCAGAAACAGAAGAGTTCCCTGCTGGTGAGAAAGACGGAGAAAAGACCTCCGTGCTGCCTCCGCTGCCAGAACGAGTCAAGGTCACTGCGCTTGGAGATTCTCTCGCGAAAGGAACGGGAGACAATAGCGGAGAAGGTTATGTTCGGCGCAGCATCACAAGACTGAATGAGATCGGAGTCCAGAGTGAGCTGTTAAACAATTTGGCCATCAACGGACTGACAACGGAGGGATTGCTATCCAATCTGAAGGATTCGGGCATGCAATATGCGCTGGAGAAGTCAGATCTGATTCTATTGTCCATTGGCGGAAATGATCTGTTTCAAAACAGCGGACTTACGGATAATGCTCAAGCCCAAAGCGGGGAAGCTGCATTGGATCCGGAGCAGCTGGTGCAGGAGATTCCTGCCGCAACGGAAAGGCTGAAGCAGATTATTCAGTCCATCCGTGAAATCAATCCTACCGCCCGCATTCTATACCTGGGGCTTTATCATCCGTTCGGAGATATTGAAGGGCTGCTGCTGCCTGGGAATATGGCTGTTTCATCCTGGAATTATGCGGCCCAGCAGGTTATTAATGAAGATGCCAATGCGATGTTGATTCCGACCTTTGATCTGTTTCAAGGTAAACTGGAGCAGTATCTGTCCGGAGACCATTTCCATCCCAATGGAGAAGGCTATCAGCAGATCGCAGATCGAATCGCGCAAGGCCTTCAATAGCCGAGGATGACCTGTTTACACTTCTTTATTCAAGCCACTGAACTCACGGGAGGAGCTGCAAGGTATGCAACATGCGTCAGATGAAATCGTGCTGTCTGTGAATCATGTGAAGAAAAAGATCGGGCGAAAATGGATTATCAAGGATGTAACCTTTGATATTCGCGCCGGAGAGGTGTTTGGTTTTCTGGGTCCTAACGGTGCGGGTAAAACAACAACGATCCGCATGCTGGTGGATTTGATTAAACCGACCGAAGGCGTGATTAAGGTTTGCGGCTACAATGTAAACACGCAGCAGGAGCAGGCGCTGCAATATGTCGGCTCTATTGTCGAAAATCCGGAGATGTACAGCTATTTGACCGGTTGGGAGAACCTGGAGCACTTTGCAAGAATGCAGCCGGGTGTGGATGCGGCGCGGATCGCAGAGGTTGTTGACATTGTCGGAATGGATAAACGGATTCACGACAAGGTTCGCACCTATTCCCTCGGCATGCGTCAACGTTTGGGAATTGCCCAGGCACTTCTTGGCCGGCCCAGGCTGTTAATTCTGGATGAGCCAACCAATGGTCTGGATCCCAAGGGCATCAAGGAAATGCGACAGTTCATTCATCGCTTGGCTGCGGAGGGCTTGGCGGTGTTTGTATCAAGCCATCTTCTTAGTGAAATCCAGCTGCTGTGCGACCGGGTAGCCATTATTAGCCGGGGCTCCGTGCTGGCTGTAGGCGGAGTTCAGGATCTGATTGCGGGAAGCTCCGGCTATGTCATCTGGCATGTGTCTTCCCAGGCGGAGGCTCAATCCATTTTGTCCACAGTAGAGGGCTGTGAAATTATCGAGAAGCCTGGCGAGGTGCTGGATGATTCTGTCCTGGCTGGAATGGGACAGAAGGCACTGGTCACAATACTGTCGGAGGACATGACTCCTCTAGCGGTTCGCAAGCTGATGGAAGCAGGTATTGAGGTGTTCGGTGTCAGCCGGATCAATCCTACACTGGAACAGCTGTTCCTGCAGATGACGGAGGGTGAGAGCATTGAATAATATACTGCCGCTGATCCAGAATGAGACGATCAAGGTCATCAAGAAAAAGCGTTTTTACGTTATTCTTCTCGTCATCCTGATCCTAGTGCCCATGTTCACGTATGCCCAGGTCAAGTCCGCAGAGCGAAACAAAGGGAAATTTAACGACGACTGGCGATTAGAGCTGCAGCAGAGCATTATTGATAATCAGAATTCCTTGGGAAGTGACCGTATTCCCGAAGAATATAAAAAATACCGGCAAATTTATATTCAGCAAATGCAGTACTATCTGGATCAGGATGTAAATCCCAATCAGCCGACAGGCGTAAACTTTACGAGGGAATTTATGAACAATGCGGTTTCACTGTTTATTCCCCTGCTCATTATGGCTGTCGCTTCAGACCTGGTGTCTGGAGAACGAACAACAGGCACGATCAAAATGCTGCTGACCCGCCCGGTCAAGCGCTGGAAGATTCTGCTCAGCAAGATGATCACGCTTATATTATTCGTCTCGCTCATCATTTTGGCCACTTATATCCTTGCATACGGCATATCCGGACTTGCCTTCGGCTATAAAGGCCTGCAGCTGCCCGTATTTACCGGCTTTAAGATTACAGGTACAGAGGTAGATCTATCCTCCGTACATGCGATTCCACAGTGGCAATATATTCTTATGCAGGGTGGCCTGACCTGGTTTGTGAGTGTATGTGTCGCTTTACTCGCCTTTATGGTTTCTGTGCTGGTGCGGAGCACAGCCGCCAGCATCGTCGTGATGATGGCTGCGCTGATCTCTGGTACAATTTTGACGAATATGGCATCAGCCTGGACAAGCGCCAAATATTTGTTTATGGTGAACCTGAATCTTCCAGGATATCTGGAAGGCAGATTGCCTCCAATTGAGGGCATGACACTGAATTTTTCACTGGCTGTGCTGGCGGTTTGGGGTCTTGCCGCGGTGATCATTTCATTCACCGTCTTTACGAGAAGGGATATTTTGAATTAAAATGTACAAAGTATAAAAACATTTGTTTGCATTTTAAGCCAAACCACCTTATATTGTGTCAAGGTTAAGCGAAGAAAAGAAGGAGGAGCATGAATGGTCGAACAGATCGATGGGTTTGCAGAGTCATCACAGAGCGGCCAGGGCCGCCCGGGATACGATGCTGACGACATTCAAGTGCTCGAAGGCCTCGTTGCAGTACGCAAGCGGCCAGGCATGTACATAGGCAGCACAAGTTCATCCGGACTGCACCATCTCGTATGGGAAATCGTGGATAATGCAGTCGATGAGCACCTGGCGAAGTACTGCACGAGAATTGAAATCCAATTGCACAAGGACCAGTCCATTACCGTCATAGACAATGGCAGGGGCATTCCAACCGGAATGCACAAGACCGGGATCCCGACACCACAGGTCGTGTTTACGATCCTGCATGCCGGCGGCAAATTCGGCGGCGGCGGATACAAGAAGTCCGGGGGTCTTCATGGTGTCGGTGCTTCCGTAACGAATGCGCTGTCAGAATGGCTGGAGGTCGAGATTTTCCGTGACGGCAAAATTCATCGTCAGCGTTTTGAATACTGGCAGGACAAGAAGGGCCGTGAGCATGTAGGCGAGCCGGTGACCGGCCTTGAAGTGACGGGCAATACGAATAAGACCGGAACCAAGGTAACCTTTAAGCCGGACGCCCGGGTCTTTGCTTCGGGCATCCATTTGAACTATGACACGCTGGCTGAACGTCTGCAGGAAATTGCCTTCCTGAACTCCGGACTGCGAATTGTGCTGAAGGACGAGCGCAGCGGGAATCAGGATGAATTTTTTTACGAAGGCGGGGCAAGCCAGTTCGTCGCTTTCCTGAACGAAGGCAAGGATGTACTGCATGATGTCATCCATTTCTCTGCGGAGAAAGAAGACATCGAGGTCGAAATTGCGATGCAATATAACGCCGGCTATACCGAGACGCTGGCATCTTTCGTAAACTCAATCCCGACCCGGGGCGGAGGCACGCATGAGACCGGCTTCAAGACTGCGTATACCCGGGCCATGAACGAGTACGCCCGCAAGAACCAGCTCTTGAAGGAGAAGGATAAGAATCTGGAGGGCGGCGACCTGCGTGAAGGCATGATGGCGATTATTAGCGTCAAAATGTCCGAGGTCGAGTTCGTTGGACAAACGAAGGATCAGCTGGGAAGTGCTTCTGCCCGGAGTGCGGTAGAGAGCATTGTCACTGACAAAATGCAGATCTTCCTGGAAGAGAATCCGCAGATTGCCCAGACCCTCCTGAAGAAAGCCATACAGGCGTCTAAAGCCCGGGAGGCGGCTCGGAAGGCCAGAGACGAAATGCGTACCGGGAAGAAGCGCAGCGAAAGCTCCAATCTGGGCGGCAAGCTTTCTCCTGCCCAGTCCAAGGACTTCACCAAGACAGAGCTGTTTATTGTCGAAGGCGATTCCGCGGGCGGTTCGGCGAAGCAGGGACGGGACTCCAAGCTGCAGGCGATTCTACCGCTCAAGGGCAAACCGATGAACCCAGAGAAATCCAAGCTTGCAGACATTCTGAAGAATGAAGAATACCGTGCTATTGTTGCAGCGATCGGCGCCGGGATCGGCAATGAATTCTCGGCAGGCGACAGCAATTATTCCAAAATTATTATCATGACTGATGCGGACACGGACGGCGCCCACATCCAGGTGCTGCTGCTGACCTTCTTTTATCGCTACATGAAGCCGCTGATTGACGCCGGGCGCGTCTATATTGCCCAGCCGCCGCTTTACAAGATTTCGAGCAAATCCGGCAAGCTGGAAACGGTAAGATATGCATGGAATGAAGCCCAGCTCGCAAACTATTTAAAGCAGTTCAAGAGCTACGAGCTTCAGCGGTACAAGGGTCTTGGGGAAATGAATCCGGAGCAGCTGTGGGAAACGACCATGAATCCGGAATCCAGAACGCTGCTGCAGGTTCAGATTGAGGATGCTGCCAAGGCGGAGCGCCGGGTATCCACGCTGATGGGCGATAAGGTTGACCCGCGTAAGCGCTGGATCGTGGATAATGTCAACTTCGCAGAGTTTGAGGAATAGAAGGTGAAGCCATGAGTTTATCAGAACAGTTTTTGCCGGCATTTCTGGAAGAGGTCGTCGGCGACCGCTTCGGCCGGTATTCCAAATATATAATTCAGGATCGTGCCATTCCCGATGTTCGTGACGGCCTAAAGCCCGTGCAGCGCCGGATTCTTTACGCCATGTACGATTCCGGCAACACGCCGGACAAGCCATACCGTAAATCCGCCAAGACGGTTGGGGACGTTATGGGTAATTATCATCCTCACGGGGATTCCTCGATTTATGAGGGGATGGTGCGGATGGCGCAGCCCTGGAAGATGGGGCATGTGCTTGTCGACGGTCACGGCAACTGGGGCTCTCAGGATGATGATCCTGCGGCTGCCATGCGTTACACGGAAGCCCGCCTGTCTCCGATTGCCATGGAGCTGCTGCGGGATATTGAGAAGCGTACGGTGCTGTTTAAGGACAACTTCGATAACACTGCCAAGGAGCCTGTCGTGCTTCCTTCTCGGTACCCGAATTTGCTGGTCAACGGAACCAGCGGCATTTCCGCCGGCTTCGCGACAGAGATTCCACCGCATAATCTGCGGGAGGTCATCGATGCTTGTATTGCCTTGATGCAGAAGCCGGAGATTGAGCTGAGCGAGATTATGACCTTTATTAAAGGACCGGATTTCCCGACAGGCGGAATTATCATGGGACAATCGGGCATTGAGGACGCATACCAGACCGGGAAAGGCCGGGTATATCTTCGTTCCCTTACCGAGATTGAATCACTTCGCGGCGGGAAGCAGCAGATTGTAATTAAGGAGATCCCATTTCAGGTTGTAAAAGCAAGACTCGTCACTGCAATGGAGAACATTCGTCTGGAGAAAAAGGTTGAGGGGATTGCCGAGGTTCGTGATGAGAGCGGCCGGGAAGGCCTGCGTATTGTTGTCGAGCTGAAAAAGGATGCCGATGCGAACGGAATCCTTGCCTATTTGCTGAAGAAAACAGATCTGCAGGTCAATTACAATTTCAACATGGTCGCCATTGTGAACAAAGCTCCGCAGCAGCTTGGTTTGAAAGACATGCTGCAGGCTTATATTGATCATCAGCGCGAGGTCGTCACACACCGGACTCAATTCGAGCTGGAGAAGGCCGAGGACCGCTCTCATGTACTGGAGGGTCTGGTCAAGGCACTGAACATTCTGGATGAGGTCATTGCAGCGATCAAGGCTTCGAAGAATCGTCAGGATGCACAGAACAATCTGCAGTGGATGTTCGGCTTCACCGAGCGTCAGGCGGATTCCATTCTAACGCTGCAGCTGTACCGATTGACGAATCTGGAAATACACTCGCTGCAGAAGGAGCTTGATGAGCTCGAGAAGAAGATTGACACGCTCCGCGGAATTCTGAACAGTGATAAGAAGCTGATCCAGGTCATTCGCAAGGAATTGATGGAGATTCGCGAGAAGTACGGAATCGAGCGTCGTGCCAAAATTCAAGAAGAGGTTGAAGAGATCAAGGTAAACCTGGAGGTCATGGTCGCTGCAGAGGATGTGCTGGTTACGCTGTCCAAGGATGGCTACGTCAAGCGGACAAGCCGTATGTCCTTCACCCGCTCTGGAGGTGAGCTGGACAGCTCCGGCGTGAAAGAGGGCGATTACATCACCCGCGTGCTGGAGGTGAATACCCTTCAGAATCTGCTTATATTTACGCAGCGGGGTCAATACTTTGTCTTGCCGGTGCATCAGATTCCCGAGTACAAGTGGAAGGAAGCCGGGACCGCCATCGTCAACGTCATTCAGCTGGCAAAAGAGGATCTTATTGTATCGGTTCTTCCGATTTCCAGCTTTGAAGAGGCCCGTCAGAGCCTCGTCTTCGTCACCGCGAAGGGTCAAGTTAAGCGTTCGGAGCTTAAGGATTATGAGACCAAACGGTCTGGTGCCGTAGCAGCCGTCAAGCTGGGAGCAGAGGACAAGGTCATTTCCGTCAGCATGAGCCAGGGTAATCAGGATCTGGTCCTGATTACAGCTGCCGGCATGAGCATTCGCTTTCAGGAATCCGAGGTGAACCCGATGGGACGTGTATCGGGGGGCGTTAAAGGCATCCAGCTTCGTGAAGATGATCAGGTTATCGCCGCTCTATGGGTTACTGAGGATGAGGGTGAAATTTTCGTGATTAGTGATCTGGGCTATGGCAAACGCTCGCTGCTGGCTGATTATCTTGCCCAGAGTCGGGGAGGCAAAGGCATTGTGACCTTTGAATTCAAGGAGGGCAAGAGAGTAAAACCGAATGGAAGCCGGCTCATTGGCGCTTATTACTGTAAAGAGCCGTTGTCCTTGACTGCATATGCCCAGGACAACAGCTTGTATCATTTCAGTACCGAGCAGGCACCCATTGGAGATCGGAAATCCATTGGCAAGCTGCTGGCGGATGTCGGCCGCAAAGGCGAGCTGAAGGACATCATTCAGCAGCCTGTATTTAAAACGCCAGGCATGTAATATGAAAGTATGCTTTAGCATCCGTTTCCCGGACCTTGGGGAGCGGATGCTTTTTTGTGTGCAAGCCGTGCAGTGACATGAATATGTCGAAACCAGGGCATGTCTGAAGCACCTTGTCGGGATGAGGCTGACGGCATTTGTCGCTTCCTTGGAAGTTTTATTTTTTATCATTTTCGGCAGGAATAAGCTTCCTGTGAGACGAAACTTAACGCTATAAACTACCGGAAAAAGGGCTGCCGGGTGCTTCATCGTTGAGGATCCGGGGAACACATCACAAACTAGAAAGGGGAAGGTTTAACCATGCATTCTCATGAATTTGCCAAGGTATGGTCCAGGATCGCTAAAGACTATAAGCTGCATATGGAGCAGGGCTTGGCTCCATCGCTCACGGAGGCGCAGCTGACTGTGCTGGAGGTATTGGAGGAGCGGAGGCGAATGAAGCCCTCGGACTTCATCCCTTATCTGGCTACAAGTCCAGCTGCGGTCACCATGCTGCTGGATCGCATGGAGAAGAACCGACTCATTATTCGGGAGCGGGATGAGAGAGATCGCCGCATTGTGTGGGTCAGCATTTCGACCATCGGACGTCAGGAGATGCAGCGCGGTATTCAGGTCAGAAATGAATATTTAAATCAGATGCTTAATCGCATCTCTTCCCATAATCAGCAGCTGCTGGTATATCTGCTAGGCAAGGTGGGCACAATGCCCCGCGAAGTTGGCTAGCGGAGGGTTCTCCCGCTGAAATGACATGCTTGGCAGCAGCAAAAAGGAGCCTGATCATCTCAGGCTCCAGCCGTACGTTTATGATGTGCTGCAATGCTGATCTACTGCGGAGGAAACCAAACTCTCTGGATACAGGCTCCAGGGGTAAGTCGCGGGTGGATTAGAGCGGAGCTGCACCTGCTCTTTACTGACGGGATGAGACAAGCTGACCAGCAGGGACCAGAGCGCTAGCTGCTGTCCCGGCTTGTTCTGCCGGCTGCCATATTTCTGGTCTCCGTACAAGGGATGGCCGAGATGACTGAGCTGGACCCGGATCTGGTGGGGACGGCCGGTATGCAGTTCTATGAGAAGCAGGCTGAAGCCATCCTGCTCTGCAAGTACTTTGTAATCCAGCACCGCCTCCTTGGCCCCTTCCGTTCCCTTAGGAACCACGGTGACGGTGTTGGTGCGGCTGTCCTTGCTGAGTGCATCCTGCAGGCGTCCCGAAGGACGGTGCAGGGTACCGTGCACCACAGCGGCATACAGCTTCTTAAAGCTGCGGCTGCGCACTGCATCCGACAGCCGCGACGCTGCTTTAGACGTCTTTGCGAACACCATCGCACCTCCCACGGGGCGGTCGAGACGATGGACCAGGCCAAGGTAGACATTGCCAGGCTTGTTGTAGCGCTCTTTGAGATCCTCTTTGAGCAAAGTGAGCATATCGGGATCACCGGAGGCATCCTCTTGCGACGGTATGTTTACCGGCTTGATGACACCCAGCAGATGGTTGTCTTCGTACAGAACGGGAATGTCAGAGCCTTGCAAACGGGATGTGCTCATCCTCAGGACTCCCAACGACCCAATATTCCGCACGGCAGGTTCAGCCCGGAATGGGTAATTGGCAGTCCAATTTCTCCGGCACTGATGGTTCCGCCATATTTATGCTGCATGGTCATCGACAGCATATTTCGGAGTACGGTTGGAGAGATTCCGGTCGTATAGGAATTAATAAGCATGAACAGCGGCTGATCTGACACAATATCCATGCAGCTTGCAAGAAAAGGATATAAGCTTTCTTCGAGCTTCCACGTTTCGCCGCTAGGTCCTCGTCCATAGGAAGGAGGGTCCATAATAATCGCGTCATATTGATTGCCGCGACGCTTCTCCCGCTGTACGAATTTGAAGACGTCATCTGTAATATAGCGGATTGGCGAAGCAGCGAGGCCGGAGAGGGCGGCATTCTCCTTGGCCCACTGCACCATTCCCTTGGCAGCGTCCACATGCACAACCTCGGCACCGGCAGAAGCAGCAGCTACGGTCGCACCGCCTGTATAGGCAAACAGGTTCAGCACCCGAATCGGACGATTGGCACCGGCAATCTTATCCATCATCCAGCGCCAATTGGCGGCCTGCTCTGGAAATAGCCCGGTATGCTTAAAGCTCGTCGGCTTGATATGAAATTTGAGTCGATCATATTGAATGGTCCAGCGTTCGGGAATCGCTTTTTTCATTTCCCAGCTGCCGCCGCCGGAGGAACTGCGGTGGTAATGTCCGTGAACGTTTCTCCACAGACCGGTGTCCTGCTGCAGGGGCCAGATAATTTGCGGATCCGGGCGGCGCAGCAGAACCTCTCCCCAGCGCTCCAGCTTCTCACCGCCACCGGTGTCAATTACTTCATAGTCTTTCCAGTCATTTGCTACATACATCATGTAAATACCATCCTTCAACAAGTCATTTAGTCTATATTGTACAACAATTTGTGAAAAGGATGCTAATCCTTCATTACGCTCCAATAGAATCGGCAATCCATCCAAGAGTAAGTGATGGCTCATCCTTCATCCGGCTTCATCTCGATACTTAAGCCCTCGACATGCTTGCGCTGCAGCAGCCTGCGCTTCTTTCGATTCTCCTTGCTGTCAAACACAATGCTCATGTCATACTGCTCCGGATAGAGCTCGGCTGCCTCAATATGCAGCTTTAGCCGTTTGTGATTGATTCTTAGCTTCGAGTCCCGAACCTGGACTCCAACCCTGCCCCGCTTATCCTCCACAGCATAAACAATGCCAATCGCATTCAGATATGAGATCCATACCGCATCGCCGACCTGAAATGGAGATCTGCTTTCCTGTACTTTTAAAGCAGGAGCATCCTCCTGGGGCTCTTCAGAAGAAGACGGAGGCTCAGCATCACTTTCGGCTTCCACGATCTCTTCTTCACGGCCGTCTTCAGATGATGGCGTACCGATAGGATGTACCTGATGGCTGCTGCGAAGTTCAAGCGATCTGGTAATAATGTCCTTCGAGATGCCAAGCCGGGCCGCTATGATTAGTGCATAGCTTTCTCCGGCTTCGCCAATGCGCAGCCTGTACGTTGGAGCGAGTGTATGGAGATCAAATTCCATTCGTGCGTTCTGAAAGCCGTGCGTATTTGCGGCAAAATGCTTAAGCTCATTAAAATGAGTAGTCGCCATAATAATACAGCGTCGTCGATGAAGCTCTTCTAATATCGCGATGGACAACCCGATGCCTTCTCCAGGATCGGTTCCGGAAGCCATTTCATCTAGCAGAATCAAAGAACGATGATCTGCCGAGTCGAGGATCCGCTTCATCTGTGCCAAATGGGCAGAAAAGGTGCTCAGTGCATGCTCCAGGCTCTGTCCGTCTCCAATGTCTACAAAAATTTCACGAAATATACTGCACATACTGCCTTCATCAGCAGGGATGAATAAACCGGATTGAGCCATTAATGTGACGAGGCCGACCGTTTTGAGTGTCATCGTCTTGCCGCCGGTATTGGGTCCGGTAATGATGAGAGCGCGGCAGGTGCCGCCCATTTCAACATCTAACGGAATCATACTGTTATGAAGCAAGGGGTGACGAACTTGGCGTAAGGAGATCACGCCCTCATCATTTAGCTTTACGGGTTGACCTCCGATTGACAATCCGTATTTACCGCGGGCCAGGATATAATCGTATTGTCCGACCGCCTCTGCATTGTGAGCCAGCTCCGTCAGATGCGCTTCTGCTTTGGCGGTCAATAGACTTAATATTATATTTTCCTCTCTAGCTTCATCCGCTTGCAGCAAGCTAAGCTCCCCGCTGAGCGCCGCGGCATCGGCCGGTTCGATGTACACGGTCTGTCCGCTGGCTGATTCATCCATAACGACACCCGGGATCAGGCGGCGATGCTCTTTTTTGACCGGAATGACGTATTTACCATTTCTTTGACTGACGAGGCTTTCCTGGAGGAGCTCCCGGTGCTTAAGCAAGAGAGAACTGAGCTTTCGCTTTAGTTTATCTTCGGTAAGCAGAAGCTTTTTACGAATCTTGGACAGCTCCTTGCTGGCGTGATCCTGGATACGTCCGGCATAAATACATCGCTCAATTTCCATGAGCAGCCCAGGCAGCTCCGACATGGATGCGGCATAGGAGCTGATCACCGGCGCAATTCCGCGCTTTGTCTCCATGTACCGAAGCAGCTGCTTGACGCTTCTGAGAAACTGCTGCAGCTGCATCCAGTCTCCTTCTTGCAAAATGTATCCTGTGCCTAGCAGCTGTAAAATCTGTTCCATTCCTTCCATAGCCGGCAGCGGTACGCTGGCCCCGGACTTGAGCAGAGCAGCGGCTTCTTCGGTTTCCTCCATGACATTCTTTGCTGCCCGAAGGTTTTGCTGGGGTGACATTGCCGTTACATATTGTGCACCGCGATAAGATTGAGCGTAACGCAGAACTTCTTCCTTCATCTGTTCGTATTGCAGGGCTTGATTGGTGGTGATTGTCATCATAGATCCTCCTTAATTTAATCATTGAGCTAGTCTTAACCGATATTTAGACAACAAAAAAAGGGCAGAGAAATGAACAAAGGTTCATTTTCTGCCCTCTCGGTTAAGGATTCCAATCAGCAGCTGTCCGTTGACTCCGCTCCTGAAGAAGGAGCAGGGGGTACAAAAAATCCGCACTGCTAAGCAGCACGGATGGACAATCTGCCAGATTAAAACACACCTTCCTGGCTTCAATGGGTTTCCGTTGTTCTTAACTACATTGCACAGCTCATCAGAATGGAAAAACAAATACAGCCTGTCCCAAAGGGCACAAGCGCCATGTTAATTCATCAGAGCATATGAAATTGGGTTAGTTAAGAACATTCACCAACATTAAAATCTCTCCTTAAAGAAGGTTTGGTCAATATTTTAATTCCTGGGTTCTGCCAAGTCAAGGGCTGTCTATCTCCAAACTTATCCAATGAATTTCCAGTTGTTTCAAAATAGTATCAAAATGAATCATAAAGGTTACAAAACATTCATTAATTCACTATTTAGACACATTTGAAATCTGCACACCTAATCCCCGTATGTTACTTTAAGTGGGTAGACTTGGTTAAAAAGAGCTGGAACCATACATACAGCACGTATGGTACAGGGACTCCATCATTTACTGCTGGAGCTGCCTGGAAGCTGCGGGGGAGGATTTTTTAAAACGATGAATAAGTGGTTCAAGCAAGTGATGGTTGCAGGAACGATTGCTGTAACCAGTATGTCACTATTACCTAACACAACACATGCTGCAATGTCATCTATACAGGTACAAATCAACGACGCATTGGTTTCATTTACGGGAGTGGGACCTTTCGTTGATGATCAGGGCTTCACCCAGGTTCCGATTCGAATGGTTGCGGAGGATCTAGGAGCCGAGGTTCATTTTGAGAAGAGTCAAGAGCTGACGAAAGTGACCATTGTCAAAGGCGATTGGAAAGCCGTCTTGCACGCGGGCTCCAGCTATGCACAGATCGGATCTGACAAGGTAAAGATGGATACGATGATGCGAATTGTAAACGGAGTGACTTACGTGCCGGTTCGGTTTGTATCGGAGGCCTTTGGACATGAAGTGTCCTGGAATGCAGCCAATCAGATTGCCATGATCAATACCGATGGAGGCAGCTACAAGCCGGCCTATATTGCACCTGAGCCGGAAGCATCCAAGGGAGCCGAGGTCATCTCTATTTCCAAGCAGTATTTGGGAACGAAATATGTGTGGGGAGGAACCTCTCCGTCCGGATTCGACTGCTCAGGGTTCGTTCAGTATGTATTTGCCAAGCAGGGGATCTCCTTGCCGCATAGTTCACTTGGAATGCATAAGAATGTAGGAACGCCTGTAGCTAAAAGCGATCTTCAGCCAGGAGATCTCGTATTCTTTATTACAAATAAGGTTTCAACATCGCATGTTGGCATTTATATTGGAAATAATCAGTTTATTTCTGCAGCCAGCAGCGGAGTCAAAGTGGACAGCCTCGGCAGTTCATATTGGGGACCGAAATATAACGGTGCTAACCGGATCTTATAGTAGAGTCAAAGCTGTTTCTCAGCCCTCAGAGGCGAGAGACAGCTTTTTTTGTGTCAGGAGTGAAGCACGTCCTGGTCCTGCGGATGAGTTTCAAAATGATGCTGCGCATAAGCACAGGCAGGAATAATCTTCAGATGATTCTTCCGGGCATGCTGAATGACCTCCTGTATGAGCTTTCCTGCGAGACCTTGTCCCCGAAATTTCGGGTCTACATAAGTATGATCAATGCTGATTGTTCCTTCTCCCTGAGAAGAGTAGGTTACCTCTGCTTGAGTCATATCTTGATCATGGATCGCAAAGCGACCCTCTTCGGCGATCATGTCAGCCATAAATATCCCTCCCGTTGTATAAATGACAGATGGTTAGGCAGATGAATCATTACCCTCCATAAACAAAAACGAAACCTTAATCACATAGGCATTCACCCTATGGAGGCTAACCGCATACAATGCCCACATAGGAAACTTGAAGGAGTGATGTTCATGTCTACACATACCGGCCATCAACTGCTGTATCAGTGTGACCAGCACATGGCGCAGCAAATGAAGCAGCACAAGTCCAAGGTTCATCATGCGCTGCAGAATGCTGTAAACCGTAAGGTTCGTATTGAAACGGTGGATCAAGAGGTGCTGGAGGGGACACTGGTCGGTTATGACAAAACGTTTATTTACATTAGTATGGAGCCGGTTCAATCCCGCGGCTATTATCCGTATCCGGGAGGCTATTATCCGCCTAGACCCCGGCCGCCCTATTACCCTTCGAATGTGATTTTGCCGTTAGCGCTTTTTGACCTGCTGACGTTGACGCTGCTCCTTGTCTGAGTTGGTCTGAGTAAAACTGCATCTATAATGGGATGTATGACATGTCCGCATAGCAGCAAAAACACACTGTTCCCGGTACAGTGTGTTTTTGCTGCTATGAGCTAGACAAATGCTGTTCGCTTTCGAGCCCCTTCAACATTAAATTCACAATTTACATAACGTTAACAAAAGTATGGATTGTCGCTAACATAAACGTTCGATAATGGGACATGTAGATAGCAATTAAAAATATTTAGGAGTGATGGGGATCGTGAAGAAGGGGAAACGGTTTTACATGGTAATGCTGCTGGCTGCGGCGGTGTCGCTGACTGCATGTTCAGAGGGGACAGAAAGTACAGAGAGTACTGGAGGTACTAACACGAACACAGAGAGCACGGGTACTGCCAATACCGAAACAACTAAAGTTGAAGAACCTGCAAAACTGTCTGGTACCATTGAAATTGACGGTTCCAGTACCGTATATCCGATCACTGAAGCTGTTGCAGAGGAATTTGGTAAAGAGAACGGCGACGTACGTGTAACTGTAGGTGTATCCGGAACTGGCGGCGGATTTAAGCGCTTTGCCAACGGTGAAACAGCAATGAACAATGCTTCCCGTCCAATCAAGGATGAAGAGGCTGAAACTGCTAAAGCTCAAGGCGTTGAATACGTAGAGCTGGAAGTGGCATATGACGGCTTGTCCGTACTCGTGAACCCGCAGAACGACTGGGTAGATCACCTGACTGTCGAAGAGCTGCACAGCATCTTCAAGCCAGGCAGCACAGTAACCAAGTGGAGCGACGTTCGCAGCGAGTGGCCTGCTGAAGAGATCAAAATCTTTTCTCCAGGTGCTGACTCCGGAACCTTCGACTATTTCACAGAAACGATTAACGAGGAAGCACAGCAAAGCCGTAACGACGCACAGGTGACATTCAGTGAAGACGATAACACCCTGGTACAAGGCATCGCTGGTGAAAAGTATGCACTGGGCTACTTCGGATTCGCTTACTACGAAGAAAATAAGGACAAGCTGAAGGTTGTTCCAATCGACGGCGGCAGTGGTCCAATCGAACCTACACACGAAACGATTAATGATGGCTCATATGCACCGCTCTCCAGACCGTTGTTCGTTTATGTAAACAAGGAAATGCTGGAGAAGCCAGAGCTGAAAGCATTCATCGAATACTACTTGAACAACGCTGCAGAATTGTCCGAAGAAGTAGGATACATTCGACTGCCTGAAGAAATGTACCAGGAGAACCTTGCGAAGTTAAAGTAAATCGGTAACTTAAAACGTGTGTGATCTCTCTTGGCGACAAGAGAGCTGTCACACACGCTTTAGTTTTTTTGAAGAGGAGAGCTATGATGAATAAGGAATTGTCAGGAGAGCATCCATTTCGCTCGAACAAGCCTAGATCTATTGAGTATGCTATGCCTGTTTTATTATTTTTATGTGCACTCGTATCTATTTTTACCACAATCGGTATCGTCTACACGCTTGTGACAGAATCTGTTGCCTTTTTTAAAGAAGTCAATGTATTCAAATTTCTGTCGGGCACCACTTGGGCGCCGTTGATCCAGCCTGTCAGCTTCGGAGTCATTCCGCTGTTGTTCGGTACGCTGCTGGTAACGTTGATAGCCTGCTGTATTGCTCTGCCAGTAGGTTTGGCAACTGCGATTTATTTGAGTGAATATGCTTCCCCGAAGGTTGCCAAGATCGTCAAGCCGGTTCTGGAGGTTCTGGCTGGAGTGCCGACGATTGTATACGGTTATTTCGCTTTAAGCTTTATTACACCGGTGCTTCAAACCTTGCTGCCGGGTACGAGCCTGTTTAATGCACTTAGTGCCGGGATCGCGGTCGGTATTATGATTATTCCGATGGTTTCCTCCTTGAGCGAGGACGCCATGAAGGCTGTACCGAAAAGCTTGAGACACGGAGCCTATGCTTTGGGAGCGACTCGATTCGAGGTAGCGATTCAGGTTGTATTGCCGGCCGCGCTGTCCGGGATTATCTCCTCCTTTGTTCTGGCTTTCTCACGGGCAATCGGTGAAACGATGATCGTTACAGTTGCAGCGGGGGCGACACCTCAGCTGACTGCAAGTCCCTTGGAGAGTATCCAGACGATGACCGCTTACATTGTACAGGTCAGCCTGGGAGATACACCGCATGGCTCACTGGCATACGGCTCGATTTTTGCAGTCGGTCTTACCTTGTTTGTTATTACACTTCTGCTGAATATTGTTGCTGCAGCAGTATCTAAACGATTTAGGGAGGTTTACTAACATGGCCGGCATGGCATTGCAACCGGGCGGACAGCCTTCTAAAGCACATCAGCAGGTACGCGGAAGAAAGAAAAGAGATCAATGGACCAAGATCCTGTTTCTCGGAGCCACCTCAATCGGAATATTGGCACTGATGGTCTTGATTATTGATATTTTAATAGACGGACTGGCTACGCTTCGTCCCGAGCTGCTCACGAATTATCCTTCTCGCCGAGCATCCGGCTCCGGATTGAAGTCGGCACTCATCGGAACGTTCTATATGGTTTGTATCATGGCGCCGATATCCTTCCTGATTGGGGTAGGAGCCGCCATCTTCATGGAAGAGTATGCGAAGAAAAATAAGCTGACACGGCTCATTCAGCTGAATATCAGCACACTTGCTGGCGTCCCATCCATTGTTTACGGTATTCTGGGTCTTGCCATTTTTGTCAGAGGGATGAATCTGGAGCGTAGTTTGCTTTCCGGCGCACTGACAATGACCCTGCTTGTGCTTCCAGTTATTATTGTATCGGCGCAGGAGGCCATTAAGGCAGTTCCTTCTTCCCGCAGAGATGCTTCATTGGCATTAGGAGCAACGAAGTGGCAAACCGTACAGCGGTCTGTGCTGCCATCTGCGTTTCCTGGTATTTTGACCGGTATTATTTTGGCTATTTCACGCGCAATCGGAGAGACGGCTCCGCTCGTCATGATCGGTGCGTTAACCTATGTTGCCTTTTTGCCGAACAGCTTGCTGGATCAATTTACAGTGCTTCCGATTCAGATTTATAACTGGATTTCTAAGCCGCAAACCGAGTTCCATGATCTGGCTGCGAGCGGTATCATCATTTTGCTAATTATGCTGCTGAGCCTGAACATGCTGGCGGTTGTGCTGAGAAATAGATTCCAGAAAAACCTGTAAGATAAGGAGATTCATACTATGAGTGCCATCGAGATGAAAGATTTGATTGTTTCCTACGGGCAGCAGCCCGCGGTCAAAAGCGTCACTATGGATGTTCCCAAGCAGTCAATCACAGCGTTTATCGGACCTTCGGGCTGCGGTAAATCGACGCTGCTGCGAACCATTAACCGGATGAACGATTCCATTGCGGATGTAAATATTACAGGCAGTATTCGCATTATGGGTCATGAGATTTATGATGATCAGATTAGTGTGGAAATGCTGCGCAAACGGGTTGGTATGGTGTTTCAGCAGCCCAATCCGTTCCCTAAGTCCATTTACGATAATATTGCTTACGGTCCTCGGCTGCATGGCATTACGAAGAAAGCGGAATTGGATCAGATTGTCGAGAGCAGCCTTAAATCGGCGGTGCTGTGGGATGAAGTTAAGGATCTGTTGAAAAAGCCGGCGCTTCAGCTTTCAGGTGGACAGCAGCAACGGCTATGCATTGCCCGTGCTCTGGCTGTCAATCCTGATATCCTGCTTATGGATGAATCCACCGCTGCTCTCGATCCGTTATCGACGCTCAAGATCGAAGAGCTGGTTAAGACACTGCGTCATACGTATACGATCGTCATGGTGACGCACAACCTGCATCAGGCTGCACGTGTTTCTGATCAGTGCGGATTTTTTCTCAACGGAGAATTGGTGGAGTATGATCAGACGGAGAAGCTGTTCCGAAATCCGGAAGACGAAAGAACCGAAAGATACATCGAAGGTCGCTTCGGTTAATCTTATTGTTGATTTTCATCCCGTTCATCTTGTAGTATATAATCATACGCTTATAAGTCTTGTGGAGCTAGCGGTTTTAGTTCCCTGCAAAAGAGGGGGGATGAGACATGGAGTCCATCGAACAAATGGCTGACCGAATCAAGCTGCTCGGAGACAAAACACGTCTGACAATGCTTATTCTCCTGAAGGAGAAGGAGTGGTGTGTGTGCGATTTGGTGGATTTACTGGACGTCTCCCAGCCCGGCATCAGCCAGCATCTCCGCAAGCTGAAGTCTCAGGGCATTGTCAGTGAGGCACGTCGCGGCCAATGGGTACACTATTCCCTCAATGTGGAAGATAAGCCGTATCTGAAAGCTGTGCTCGATCAAATGCCGGATTATGAAGCGGTTATGTCATCTCTCGGCAAGAAAGAACCCAGCTCTCAATGCTAATACAACCATGCAAGACAGCAGGACCATCCGGAAACTGGAGGCGCTGAAGGCTAAGAATAGTGCTCAGTGTATGCTTCCTTCGTCCAGGGTTCTGAACGCCCTACGTATAAGTATATTATGATATGGTAATTTAGGAGACCGCATACGTGAGGGTAAACAGGTACAAATTAATGTTGGAGGTACGGGGATTACAAACTAGGGGGAAAGCATTGTGTTATCTGTTGTTCTGGCAAGTCTCATCTTTATCATTACGCTAGTCCTTATTATTTGGCAGCCTAAAAATCTGTCGATCGGCTGGTCCGCCTGTGGTGGTGCGGTGCTGGCGCTTTTGGTCGGTGTGGTTGATTTTCACGATGTTTGGGCCGTCACTCAAATTGTCTGGAATGCGACATTGGCTTTTATCGCGATCATTATCATTTCCTTGATCCTGGATAAAATCGGATTCTTTGAATGGGCAGCGCTCCATATGGCGAGAGCGGCCGACGGCAGAGGCATCCGGATGTTCGTATATGTAACATTGCTTGGCGCGGTGGTAGCCGCCTTTTTCGCCAATGATGGTGCTGCTCTGATCCTGACCCCGATTGTCCTGGCGATGGTGCGGGCATTGAACCTGGATGAAAAGAATGTATTTCCATTTATTATCGCGAGTGGATTTATCGCCGATACCACCTCCTTGCCGCTGGTAGTCAGCAACCTGGTCAACATTGTGTCTGCTGACTTTTTCGGGATAACGTTCATCGAATATGCCAGCCGAATGTTTGTGCCAAATCTGTTTGCGCTTGGAGCCAGTATTCTCGTGCTATATTTGTTCTTCCGCAAAAGTATTCCGCGTACCTTTGACGGCACACAGCTGAAATCACCAGCGTCTGCTATACAGGACCCGGCAATGTTCCGGTTATCCTGGATCGTATTGAGCGTGCTCCTGGCCGGATATTTTGTATGTGAATTTATAGGGATTCCGGTATCCATTGTAGCGGGCTTTATCGCGATCTTCTTCCTGCTGATGGCTTCAAAAAGTCCGGTTGTACAAACCAAAGAAGTGATCAAAGGAGCACCATGGGCGATCGTGTTTTTCTCCATCGGTATGTATGTGGTCGTATACGGCCTGCGCAATGTCGGTTTGACGGATGTGCTGGCGCAGCAGATTCAAGGCATTGCAGATCAGGGATTGCTCGCGGCAACGTTCGGCATGGGCTTCATTGCAGCGATTCTATCTTCCATTATGAATAACATGCCTACTGTTATGATTGACGCACTGGCGATTGAGGCCACGAACACCACCGCGGCAATCAAGGAAGCCTTGATTTATGCTAACGTTATTGGCTCGGATTTGGGTCCGAAGATCACGCCGATTGGCTCGCTCGCAACGCTGCTCTGGCTGCATGTGCTCTCCAGCAAAGGAGTCAAAATCAGTTGGGGCACGTACTTCAAGACGGGGATTACATTGACCATTCCGACCTTGTGCATTACCCTTTTGGGATTATGTATATGGCTAGCTATACTTCAATGAAATAAGACATGTGAAGGAGAGAGTAAAATGGATAAGAAAACACTTTATTTTTTATGCACAGGTAATTCCTGCAGAAGTCAGATGGCAGAAGGCTGGGCGAAAAAGCATCTCGGAGAGGAATGGAATGTGTACAGCGCAGGCATTGAGGCTCATGGCCTGAATCCCAACGCAGTCAAAGCTATGGCTGAAGTCGGAATCGACATCTCGAATCAAACCTCAGATATTATTGATATGGATCTCCTTAACCGTGCCGACTTCGTTGTTACCTTATGCGGGGATGCTGCGGATAAGTGCCCCATGACGCCTCCGCATGTCCGCCGTGAGCACTGGGGCTTTGATGATCCTGCCAAGGCACAGGGGAATGAAGAAGAGAAATGGGCGGTATTCCAGCGTGTGCGCGATCAGATCGGCAGCCGTATTCAGCAGTTTGCAACAACGGGTCAATAAAAACAGACTTAAGAAGCGGGGAGCTATTCCCTGCTTTTTTTTTCGGTCAAAAAACGCTCGTAATTATAGATGTTGAAACAGAGAAACGATAATGATTACTAGCAATCCATAGTACAATGGATAGTAAAGAAACAAGACCTTCAGTTATAGGAGTCACCACTTTTGCAATGCTTTGTCAGGTTTATAAAGGATACAGAGTTGAACCCATGGTAACATATTAGGAGAGAGGATGAAAAAAAAGTGATGCATGGCCAAGGCATTATATTTGATATGGACAATACCTTATTGCAATCCCGGATTGATTTTGAGTCCATGAAGTCTCACACCTACCAATTCTGTGTGGAGCAGGGGCTGTTATCCCCGGAATGCCTGTTATCAGAGCATACAACCTCTACACTGATTGAGGAAGCCAAAGCATCCGGCTTGATGACGGAAGAGCGGTTAGCGGCGCTATGGGGCATTGCGGAGCGTTATGAGACCGAGGGAATGCTGCAGGCTGAATTGGAGCCGGGGGCGAAGGAGCTCCTGCAGTCCTTGAAAGGGAAATATCACCTGGTCGTCGTTACAAATAATGCAACACAGGCGGCGATAAAGGCTTTGAAAAATTATGAGATCCAGGTAGAATTTGAATATGTTGTGGGAAGGGAATATATGGAGGCCTTAAAGCCTGCACCCGGTGGATTTCAGTATGTGCTGAACCAATATCATCACCTGAAGCCTTCCGACTGGCTCTCGGTTGGAGACAGCTGGATTGATGGAAAAGCTTCGCAGGCAGCTGGTATTCCTTTTGTGGCCTACCGCAGCGATCCTGTTCAGCTAAAATCCAAGGGCGTGCTTCCGCTTGGCGTGATTTCCCATCTTGCCGAGCTTCCGCAATGGCTGTAAAGAAGATGAAGGAGGGCTCATCATGTCCAAGGTAAAAAGTAGAGGGATTCTCGTGAACCAGATTGGATATGCCGCGCATCATGTAAAAGGCTTGTTGCTTACCGGCCCGGAGCCGACGTTTCACATTTATAACGAAATGACGGAGGAGCTTGTCTATTCCGGTGAAGCAGAAGGACCGGTGCAGGACGATGACAGTGGGAGTGTAGTGTTTCAAGGAGATTTCACGGAGCTGCAGACGCCTGGCCGATATTATGCCGTCGCATCGGGAATGGAGCGTTCCGCTTCTTTTATTATTGAGGAGAAGCCGTATGAAGAGCTCCAGCAGGGCTTATTAAAAGCGTTCTATTATTTTCGCTGTGGCACGGAGCTGGAAGAGGAATTCGCCGGACCTTGGGGACATCCAGCATGTCACACCGAGCCAGGGGTGATCTATGATCAAGCGTCGCAGAAGCTGGATGGGAATGGAGGATGGCATGATGCCGGAGATTATGGCAAATACGTCGTTCCCGGGGCTAAGGCGGTCGCGGATCTGCTGCTTGCCTTTGAGCTGTATCCGGCAGCCTTTACAGCTGCTCTGCCTCTTCCGGAAAGTGACAGAATCATGCCGGATGTGCTTCATGAATGCAAAGTAGAGCTGGAGTGGCTGTTCAAGATGCAGAATCAAGAAAGTGGCGGCTCCTATCATAAACTGACCACTCGCAGCTTTCCCGATCTGCATGTGATGCCGGAAGAGGATGAAGGAGAGCTGGTATTCTCACCGATCAGCGCCACAGCTACAGCGTGTCACACTGCTGTTATGGCTCTGGCTGCCCGGCTATATCAGCCTTATGATGCTGCCTTTGCTATAGAATGTCTTCGCTCCAGCTTGAGCGGCTATCGGTGGCTGGACAACCATCCGCAAGCTCCGGGGTTTACCAATCCCGAAGGGATTACAACCGGTGAGTACGGCGACGATCAGGATGTCGATGAACGTTTCTGGGCCGCAGCCGAGCTTTATCGAACAACAGGCGATGAAATGTATCATAAGCAGCTGCGGAAGCTGGCGGAAGAGGAATTCTCCAAGACGGAGCTGGGCTGGGCGGATATGGGTGGATATGGCACCTTCAGCTATTTACTGAACGGGGAAGGCGGAAGCGATCCTCAAGTATACGCTCTTCTGAAACAGCAGGTGCTAGCTGAGGCAGATAGGCTGCTTAAGGTGGCGAGCCATAACGGCTATCAGATTGCTATGGAGGAACAGGATTATATATGGGGCAGCAATATGGTGCTGATGAATAGAGCAATGTTCGTGCTGCTTGCCTGCGAGCTTGAGCCTGATTTGCGCTATATTGAACTGGCCGATTCCCACTTGCACTATCTGCTGGGTCGTAATGTGCTGGATGTTTGCTATGTCACCGGATTTGGTGATCGGCCGATTCTTTATCCGCATCATCGTCCTTCTGCTGCAGATGCAGTAATAGAGCCGGTTCTGGGGCTCGTATCCGGTGGCCCGAACAGACATTTGAATGACGAATGCTTAAAAGAGCAAGTTTCCGGTCAGCCTGCCGCAGCTTGCTTTATCGATCATGAGGCCAGCTACGCGGGTAATGAGGTTACGATTTATTGGAATTCGCCGGCTGTTTTTGTAACAGCAGGCATGAATCGCTGACATCAGGAATTAGTGATGAATAATGTAACATTTGTCACCGTAATCAACAATGGAACTTCTTACGGTCGCTTTGCTGACATTGAACTCGATATCGGATGACTTCGGAACAGAAAGAGTATAAGGCCCCAAGTTTAACTGGGACCTCCTTAGTGGGAAACAGCAAAATTTTCAAAAGTTTTTTAAAAATCGCTCGTGCTGGAAGCCAGTTTGCCAAATGTTTCTCCATTAACGTTATATGAGCCACCGATCCATTGAAGTACATAGTTGCCGCCGCGCATGCCTTGCGGGTATCCTTCATCAAAATCCTTCCAATCCAGAGAACCGCCTGCAGGAATAGTTTTGGTGAAATATACCAAAGTACTATCTAGGTGCGTTAAATTGACAGTCACTGAATTACTACTGTAGTTCTTCATAAACAGTTTAAGATGGCCGTATCCCGCATTTACGCTAAAGTATTGAGGTACATTTGCACCTCCAATTGCCTTAGCATTCCAAGTCTTATCAACATTAAAAGGAGTGATGCCCCCATCTTCCTTAGTATCACTCGCCTCCACAGGCTGGTCAGATGATTCTTGATGGGTGCTTGAAGAAGCCAAAGCTGTCATCGCCGTTGTTGCTAAAGCTAAAGATAGAATCACAGAAAGAGCCACTTTCTTTTCCATACACTAGTGCCCCCTAAATATTGGAAAATTTTTCTACATTGTGGCTTGCTGTTTCCCAATATTTATAACAATTTAAAAATATAAAAGCTACATTTATTTTTGAAAACACGATTCTTCCAATCCTATAAATTGTTCTTACACCCGAAGAGGTCGAATCCATCGTCCAAACGGTGGGCTACGTAGATAAGGCGCGAAATTCACGCTCTATCATTTGTTTGAGTATTGGTGCGTTGAAGCCAGAGAAGAATGGTCAGGGCACCGTTTCGGTGCGGATCATGCCGCTTGTAGCGGCTTGTCTCAAGTTCACATCACGCGGTGACGATGCTTGGAGCGACACTGAGGCGTTCCAAGCTGGCAGGTGATATTGAAGCTAATCATCCCCATGCCGCTGGCATCAGGAGTCTTATATCCTGGTGCCGCGGCATTTTAATTTTGTTAGGAACGCAGGAGGTCTTCCCGGATCGGTGTAAACGCATCCAATAGTGCAGAATCCTCTTCCAAAGCTGTAACGCCATGCTTGGCATGACTTGGAATGGCAATGGATTGTCCCGCAGACAAGCGATGAACTTGTCCCTCTATGACAAAGTCAAAGCTGCCCTTAAGGCAGTAGCTCATCTGCTCATGGGGATGGCTATGCTCATACCCTTGAGCACCTTCCTTAAAATGAACCTCCATCATCATCAAGCTTCCTTCAGCGTTTAAAATGCAACGTTTCACGCCAGGCTCCGCATCTTCCCAAATCCCGATTTTGCTCATCATAATCCCTCCAGTTCCATTATTTTCTGGCAACGCTAAAAATAGCTTACCTGTTCCCAAAAGGGAATTCAATGGGTAGATTGATTATATTCATCATGCATGTAATTATTACAGGTAATGAAAAATTCACAATAGTTAAGAAAAAAATCGGTCGCAAGGCCAACATTACGCAAACCTTACCATTTGCAAACCTTATACAAATAAAGTATAATGTTTGTAAATTTACCGATGGGTTAATTATATTATATCTTATGTTGGGTTTTATTTATATGGAGGGATGATCTTGACTTCAAAACGAAAAGCGATCGTGATCGGCGCAGGTCCTGGTGGACTCGCATCTGCTATGCTTCTGGCCGGAGGGGGCTATGATGTGGCCGTGTATGAGAAGCAGCCGTACATCGGCGGCAGAACATCCCGACTGGAGTTTGAAGGCTATGCATTTGATCGGGGAGCGACCTTCCTGATGATGCCGCAGCTGCTGGAGGAGCTGTTCGAATCTGTCGGACGCTCATTGCACCAATATGTTGATTTAGTGGAGCTCGATCCTTTATATCAGCTCCGGTTTGGGGAGACCCGGATGGACGCTACCCGTAATAGAGAAGTCATGAAAGAGCGGATTGAGGAGCTGTTCCCAGGTAACGGCGAAGGCTATGTGCGTTTCATGAAAGAAGAGAAGCTCAAGTTTGATGCCATTGCACCGCTGTTGAAGCGTCCGATATCCAGAATTACGGATTACATACGGACAGATGTTGTAAAAGCATTACCCAAACTGAACGCTTTCGACACGGTGTACGGACGGCTGTCGAAATATTATAACGATGAACGTCTAAAATACGCATTTACGTTTCAAGCGAAGTATCTCGGAATGTCTCCATGGGAGTGCCCGGGCACCTTTTCCATATTGTCTTATCTGGAGCACGAGTATGGTCTGTTTCACCCGATCGGGGGCGTCAATGCCGTCTGTGAAGCCATGGCTGCCGTTGTTCAGGAATACGGCGGTACGGTCAATACTTCGACAGGCGTGAAGAAAGTATTGTCTCAGCATGGCCGAGCCAACGGTGTATTGCTGGAGAATGGAGAGAAGATTGAAGCTGATCATGTGGTCATCAATGCCGATTTTGCGACCGCGGCAAGCAAGCTGTTTGAAGATGGACAACTGAAGAAATACACACCGGAGTACATTTCGTCGCGAAAATACTCCTGTTCGACCTTTATGCTGTACCTGGGCATTGACGGTGCTGTTGATCTCCCCCATCATACGGTCGTGTTCTCCGAGGATTATCCGAAGAATGTTGATGAAATCACCCGCCAGGGCGTACTGTCCGCAGATCCATCCATTTATGTGCATAATCCGAGCGCTCTTGATCCCACACTGGCCCCGGCCGGACAATCTGCACTGTATGTGCTGATGCCCGTTCCTAATCTGGCAGGAGTCAGCAACTGGGAAGATATTCAACAGGAAATTCGCAGCTCTGTCCTATCCAGGCTGGAGCAGGAGCCGGAGCTTGCCGGGCTGTCCTCCCGCATACGGGCCGAGAAGATGATTACGCCTTTGGATTGGCAGGAGCAATATCATGTGTATCGGGGAGCCACGTTTAACCTGGCTCATTCCCTGGATCAAATGATGCACCGCCGTCCGCACAACCGCTTTGAAGAGCTGGAGCACTGCTGGCTTGTTGGCGGCGGCACGCATCCCGGCAGTGGTCTGCCAACCATTTGGGAATCGGCGCGGATTAGTGTCAAGCTATTGATGGAGCAGGATGTTAGTGAAGGCGTCAAGATGGCACCAAGATATTCAGCACAGGAGGTGCCGGTATGGAAGTAGGCATTATTGGATCAGGCATCGGCGGTTTAACGGCAGCGCTGCTGCTGTCCCAACGCGGCGTAGATGTTACCGTGTATGAGAAGGCAGAGCGACTGGGCGGAAGGCTCGCTTACCAGAGAGATGAGGATGGACATTTCCAGATTGATCAAGGACCGACGATTGTACTGCTGCCCAACATGCTGCTGGACATTTTAGAAGAGGGCGGTATGGATCCAGCGGAGCTGCCATTGATGGAATGTGATCCGCTGTATGCGATTCATTATGCGGACGGCACCGTGTTCAAGAAATACCGGCAGCTGGATCTTCAGCTCCAGGAGCTGGACCGGGTGTTCCCGGGGGAGAAGAACGGGTTTCTGAGATATATGTCTGATATGGAGCAGGCGTTTGAGCAAGGCGTTCATTCGTTCCTGAAACAACCCTTCTTTCGCAAAGGACAGTTCTACACCTGGAGTAATATGAAGCTGCTGATGAAGATGAAGGCTTACAAAAGTGTACGCCGGCTGGCGGCGGATTATTTTCGGGATGAACGTCTGCAGGACGCCTTCTCGCTTCAGACGCTGTACATTGGAGGAGCGCCCTTCAGCGCCCCTGCGCTGTATACGCTCATTCCCTACGCAGAGCATGCATTCGGTGTATGGTACCTAAAAGGAGGCTACGCAGGCCTTGTGGACCGGCTGCAGTCCATATTGGAGAGCCGTGGTGTCAGGTTCGTAACCGGGTGTAAAGCGGAACAGCTGCTGATCGAGGGCGGGAGCTGCACCGGCTTTGTTTCGGCAGAGGGAGCGGTATATAGGCATGAGTCCGTCGTCTTTAACGGAGATTTCCCGCATCTTGTGAATCTGCTGCCGGCGGGACAAAGCTCGAAATCTGTCACCCATTCTGTTGAAATATCTGATAAAATACGCAATAAGGAATACGAGCCGTCATCCGGATGCTTTTTGATTTATCTTGGCTTAAACAAACGCTATGAGCATGCCAATATCCACCAGTTCTTTCTGCCATCCTCTTTAAACCAGGGTCTCAAGCAATTGTTTACGGAGCAGAAGGTTCCTGACGAGCCTTCCTTCTACACGTTTTATCCGACTGCCTTGGATGCTAGTGCCGCACCGAAGGACCAGAGTGTGATGTATATTCTGGTGCCAGTGCCGCCAGCGGGAGAGGTGAACTGGAACGAGCTTAAATATAAGCTCGCAGACAAAATAATGGCTGAAGCGGAGGAACGTGGCTTTGATGGATTGCGGGAATCGGTGCTCTGGATGGATATTCGCACTCCGGATGACGCTGTGAACGACGGCTTGTACCGGGGTGGAAGCTTCGGAATCGCACCGAGCCTGAAGCAGTCTGCTGTCTTCCGGCCGCAGATTGTACCCTTTCCGGAGCTGAGCGGCTTATACAGTGTTGGAGCTTCAATACACCCTGGGGGCGGCATTCCCATCGTAATGCAGGGGGCTAAACTCCTTGCCGATCATCTGACAAAGGAGAGAATCGAATGCATGCCACAAACTGTTTAGTCCAATGTGAAGAAATGATTCGTGAAGGCTCCTCTACCTTTTACAAAGCTTTTGGATACTTGCCTTCACCACGAAAAGAAGCGGTTTATGTCATTTATGCGTTTTGCCGTATGATTGACGATTCGGTCGATGAGCCTGAACGCTCGTTATACAGCATTGATGAGCTGGAGCATCATCTGGATGAGCTGGCCACGGCTGAGGGGCATTTTATCTGGCCGGCGCTTCGCTGGCTGTTTCAGCAGTTTCCGAATTTACAGAAGGCTCCCTTTTACAAGCAGATGGAAGGGCAGCGCCGGGATCTTGTTCAAACGGAATACAACACGATGGAAGAGCTGGAGCATTATTGTTATCTTGTAGCGGGTACCGTCGGTGAAATGCTGCTGCCCGTGCTGCATGAGTCACCCGATGAGAAGGTCGTGGAATCGGGAGTATATCTCGGCAAGGCCATGCAGATTGTGAACATCGTGCGGGATATCGGAGAGGACAAAAGACGTGGACGCCGCTATGTTCCGCTGGATTGGATGCAGGAGTGCGGATACAGTGAGGAATGTTTTCAGGCTGAGGACGTTAATGAAGGACTTAAGCAGCTGATTCTCAAGCTGGAGCAGAAGGCGAAGGAATGGTTCGCGCTTGGCCTTCGGGATTTGGATACGTATCCGACATCCAGCGCATTCAGCGTGGAGCTGGCAGCGCTTTTCTACGGCAGTATTCTCGACGCTGTAAAAAGCAATGAGTATCAGGTATTCAGAAAGCGCGCCTATGTCAGCGGCGTTCAGAAGGCGTCCATGCTGCTTTCCATAATGAGGAGATATAATATGAACAACCATAAAGCCGAAAGCAGTGCAGTCTCATGAAAATGGGTTATTTGTTCTGGGGCTGGTACACCATTGGATTGATCCTCATGCTGACCTATGAGGTACCAGATCTCCTTCATTTCTCCAACGGACTTTTTCTTGTTTTCTTCGCCATGTACGCGTTGACACTAGAACGTCAGGAGCTTCGCTCCAAAAATTTGCAAAGACATGCTTCGCTCTCGATCTGGGCTCGAGCTGGCATCGTAGCGGTGTCCACTTATATTCTGGAATGGTTTGGAACCGAAACAGGATATCCGTTTGGAACCTATGAGTACACGGACACGCTGAGCATTTTTGGAGAGGCTGTCCCGATTGCGATCGGCTTTGCCTGGATTGGAGTCATGGTCATGTCGGTGCTGATGTCTACAGGCAAGACCCTGCTGACCCGGGCGCTGCAAACCGGCTTCTGGGCCATGCTGCTAGATTTGGTACTGGATCCTGCTGCTTTCGCGAATGAGTTCTGGCTGTGGAGCGGAACTGGCTTTTATGCCGGAATTCCACTGCAGAATTTCATCAGCTGGTTCGGGGCTGCATTCCTGCTGTCCTTTTTATTTCCACTCTATCATGAGGGCCGTGACAGCCGTCCGTCCCGTTCTACCGTTTTTCTATATCAAGGGATGCTGGCGATGTTCGGTCTCTTGTCTCTGAAGGAGGGCCTGGTCGTTCCAGCTCTGATCTCTGTCTTGGGGATCGCAGCCGCGGAGGGGGTGCACCGGTATGCTTCAAGCCCGAAAAAGCAAATGGTTTAATGCTCTTTTTCACGCTTATAATAAGCACTATTTGCTTCCCCGGCACTTTGATCAAATTTTGCTTCGGGGAGAGCTGGATCCACCGGATCTCCGCCGGCCGGCCCTTTATGCCATGAATCACAGCTCCTGGTGGGACGGATTGCTGATGTATCATGCGGTCAAGGAGCGCTCAGCTGGTGATCATTTCATCATGATGGATGAGCGGCAGCTTAGCAAATTCCGTTTTTTTCAGAAGCTGGGCGCATTCTCGATACATAAGCAATCGATGAAAGGGATTCTGAGATCCCTTCACTATGCCTCTGAGCTGATGGAGCAGGGGAAGAGCGTCTGGATCTTTCCACAGGGCGACATTTATCACAATGATGTCCGGCCGCTGCATTTTCAGCCGGGCATCGGTTACTTGCTCTCACGCTCCCCCTCTCCCATTGTGATTCCGGTAACGACGGTGTTCTCGATGACCTATGTACAGAAGCCGGTGGCTACGATGTGGGCAGGCACCCCGATTGAAGAGGATTGGTCTTCTACAAGGCGCAGAGAGTCCTCAGCTTGGCTGGCGGCGCGGCTAGAGCAACAGCTGGACCGTCATAAGGCTTTGGTGGTCGAGGATCAATGTGGTCCCCAAAGCGGCTTTAACTCGATTCTAAAAAAAAGCTCCTCCACGGATGCTTTGTTTGAGGACTTCCAGAGGAGGACACAGTGGTGGAAACGTTTCTTCAAATCCTCTTAATTATACTGATGGTGCAATTTTTGTACGTCTTGTGGAACGGCTGGGGCTGGTTCACTTCCGGCTTAAGCAGCGTCAGCCGCCGGGATGCCAGTGCTGCGCCCGCTGCTCTCATCTCTGTTCTGATTCCTGCCCGTAATGAGGAACGCAACATAGATGATGCCTTGCGATCTGTACTGGCAAGCGATTATCCCCATCTGGAAGTGCTCGTGCTGGATGACCGCTCGGAGGATGGTACAGCAGAGGCTGTTCGAAGAATAAGCGGCATGGATTCGCGCGTTAAACTTCTTGAGGGCAAAGAAATGCCAGACGGCTGGAGTGGAAAAGTTCATGCCTGCCATCAGCTATCGGAAGCAGCGGCAGGGGAATGGTGGCTGTTTATGGATGCCGATGCCCGTCTGAAGCCAGGTGCCCTGACATGGGCTATGCAGGTCGCAGAGCGACAGGGAAGAGGAATGATTACAGGATTTCCGTTTCAGGTCGTTGGAACCTGGATGGAAAAACTGATTGTACCGCTGATGACCTTTACAATTTTATGCCATTTGCCCATACGCTGGATCAAGCGAACCTCGCATCCGCTGCTTGCTGCTGCACATGGCGCCTTTATCTTGGTGGAGCGGGACAGCTATCAGCGGGTCGGCGGTCATCTCGGAATCCGAAATGAGCTGGTCGACGATATGGCCCTCGTCCGCAGCTTCAAGCGAGGCAAGGAGCCGGTTCAGCTTGCGGATATTCATCGACATGTGACCATGAGAATGTATCATACCAGTGCCGAGGTCTGGAGCGGCTACCGCAAAAATATTTTTGAAGGACTGGGCAGAAGCATTCCCTTACTGACAGCCATGAGCTTGTTCTATTTTATTCTGTATGTATTTCCTGTCTTGATGCTGGCTTACAGTCTCATTCTTGCAGGTACAGACTTGGGATCATCAGAGCTTATGATATGGTCCGCCTGCTGCGTACTGACTGGGATGACAGTCAAAATGGCAGCGGATGTGAATCAAGGCCAGCCGGCCTGGCTGTCTATTTTCCAGCCGATCAGTATGCTGCTGGTTATACTTCTGGCACTGGACTCATGCCGAACCGCTTACACCAGCCGGGGCTACCAATGGAAGGGACGTTATTATTCATGAAAAGAACAGCCATTATTGTAGGCGCTGGACTAGGCGGACTCTCCTGCGCAATCAAGCTTGCGTCTTCCGGCTACCAGGTTACGGTTCTGGAGCAGCAGGACCAGGTTGGCGGAAAGCTGCAGCGTGTGCAGGAGAACGGATATTATTTTGACCGTGGTCCCAGTACAATAACGATGCCACAAGCCTTTGAACGGGTGTTTGCGGACAGCGGACGAAAGATGGAGGACTACCTTCAGCTCATTCCGCTGGATCCGCACACCCGTAATTTTTTTGCAGACGGATTGACTGTAGATATGACCTCAGACATTGCGAGCCTGGAGCAGCAGATCGCCAAGTACAGCCCGGAAGACGCTTCCCGGCTGAGAGGATTTCTGTCTGAATCTGCGGCTCTTTATCATCAGGCGGATCGGCATTTTCTAAATACGCTTATGCTGGATACCTCATCGAAGCTGTCGCCCTCCCTGGTCTCAGCCTTCCTTAGAATCCGGCCGCTGACCTCGCTGCAAAAGCTTCTTGCCCGTTACTTCCGTCATCCCAATACGTTAATGATGTTCGGAAGATATGCGACCTATGTCGGGGCATCTCCATATCGGGCGCCAGCGATCTTTGGCATGATGGCCCATCTGGAAGGCATGGGGGTTTATGGAGTCAAGGGCGGAACCTACAGCATTCCACAGGCCTTTCGCAAGGTTGCCGAAGAGCTCGGCGTTGATATCGCGACGGGCGTCAGGGTTCAGCAGCTGATCATCGAGGGTAAACGTGTTACAGGAGTGGAAACGGAAGAGAAGACATACAGGGCAGATGTTGTTGTGATGAATGGAGACGTGCTCAGTGCGTGCCGGGATTTAATTCCAGAACTACAGCGTCCAGGAATGCGGAATGCGCGGATTGCTTCCTATGAGCCCTCCATTTCCGGTCTTACGGCGCTCATTGGCGTGAGGCGCAAATATGATCATCTGCTGCATCATAATGTGTTTTTTCCAGAACGGTATGCAGCAGAGTTTGAGCATATTTTTGACCAGAGGAAGCCGCCTCAAGAGCCTACAGCATATATTTGCTATTCTGGCTATACGGAGGCCGGGATGACCCCGGAAGGAGGCAGTAACCTGTTTCTGCTGCTGAATGCTCCGTACACCTCTCCCGAATGGAGCTGGGAGCAGGATGGCAAGGCATATCAGGCCTCCATACTAACGCGGCTGGACTCGCTGGGCTTGGACGGCATCCAGGAGGCGGAGGTGCTGCGCTGGTATACGCCGGAGGACCTGGAGCGAGATACCAGCGCATTCCGGGGCGCTATTTATGGCATTTCGTCTAATTCAGCGAGACAGACCTTTGCTCGTCCATCCAATCGGTTGAAGGGACTAGATTGTCTCTGGTTTGTAGGAGGAACGACCAACCCGGGTGGAGGGACGCCTCTGGTTACCCTATCGGGGCAGCTTGTCGCACAGGAGATCATCAATCAAGGCTGACTACATGGTTGAAGGAGGAGACATAGATGAAGGGAAGACCACAGGCTAAGGATTATCCGGAATATTATGAGAAATATATTGGGCTCATTCAAGAACCCCAAATTGTTGAGGTGCTGGCAGCACAGCAGGCTGAAGCTGCAGAGCTGTTCGGTGCACTCAATGAGCATCAGGCTAATGGCTGTTATGAGGAGGGAAAGTGGACCGTTAAAGAGGTGTTTGGTCATATCTTTGATCATGAACGCCTGTTAAGCTATTGGCTGTACCGGTTTGCACGAGGGGATGCCATGCCTTTGACGAGCTCCGATCGGGAAAGCTTCGTGAAGCTGGCAGATTACAAGCATAGAGAGCTTGACTCCATGATCGACGAATATAAAGCTGTTCGTCAGTCCACGATTCAGCTCCTTAAGGGGCTTCCTGAAGAGGCTTGGGAACGCCATGGCTTCGCAGGTGAGGTGCTACTCTCTGTGCGGGCGATGGCATACATTATTGCAGGTCATGAAAAATATCATTTAAAGATCATCCGGGAGCGGTATCTATCCTAGTGCATACCGTGAACTACAGCGATTTATAGAACATCACAAATGAGACTGCAACGGTAAATATACCTCCCAACTTGGTACAGAAGTAGTAGAAATCACTCGGTTGAGGGTTTTTGACATAAATCCATTCAAAGGACATCCAGAACCAAAACGTCTGATAACGCTCGAATAAAAAGAGACAGCAGCCATGAATCAGCAATAGAATGGAGAGCACATACAGCCATCGCTGGCCTTGTAACGGCTGATGCTTCTCGTACGCGGCCTGAACGAATGCTACGGGATGATAGTACGGCTCGTCTTCTGCCAGCTTTCTGACACCGCCAATATAAACGCTATGTCTGTTGACTGTATTGCCGTAAGAGTCCTCAGCAGTTAATCGGCCCGCAGACTCGCTGACTCTGTAGACTTCACCGTCAGGGTATGTTACGAGGTACTCGGCGCTGCTGTCTTCTTGAGAGTCAGGGCTGTCCGTATGTTCGAAAAGCTTCTCTACCACATATTCTTCTTTAGCGATGGTAATTTGAACCTGATCATCCTGCCCGGGTTGTACTTCAATAAGTGGACCAGTGCTTGATATGTATTGGAGACGGTTAGGATGTGAAGCAGATGACAGCTTGTATTTGTGATCTGCTGCGTGAAAAATATGCTGACTATAATATGTAGCTCCAAATATCCAAACGGCCACAATGCCAGCCATAAGCAAAAGCACAATGATCATAGGTTTGTAGGATCGAAGCACGCTCATTCACACCTCTCTGACATTGCAGATATTATAAAAGGCGCTCACCGACAACGTCTAGTGAGCGCCTTAGCTATGCTGTAGTTTATTGCGATACTACGGCAATAATTTCGTCTTCCAGCTCCAGGCGTACCTGTTCCCGGTAGGCCCGGATGTTGTACTCGGAGTTGAGGTAGCGCAGAATAGCCTCCATAAGGTTGGCTTCGATCAGATACTGACTGCGATCATGCACCCATACCTCAGCAGTGTAGCCGGTGTCTTCGTCCCATCTGAGTTCAACAATAACGTCTGTAGGCTTTACGCCTTTACGTTCAGCCTGGTGAAGACATACGGCATTGATAATCTCGTCCATGCTTAAGACCATAATTAGTACCTTCTGTTACGATCGTCCACGTCAGTGTCTACGTTGCGGCGGCGATGCTTAACAGCTCTCACTACAGCCATCACAATCATAATCAAAGCCCATACGGCAATCAGGTTAATCAGAAGTCCCATGATTTCACCCATGAAGCCCATACCAGCGAACATCCCGCCGAAGAGCAGACCTGCCAGGCCACCGATCATAAGACCTTTCATAAGGCTGCCGCCGCTGAAGAAGCCGCGGTTCTGTGTAGCTGCACCCGTTGTGTTATTCGTGTTGTTCGTCGTGGATTTCTGTACATTATTGTCCGCTTTCTTCGGCGTGGACTGGAAGCTTTTCTTACTTGAGCTAAATCCGCCGCTTCTTCTTGCATCTACAGAATCCGGAGCAATGGTTACCAGAAACATGGTAAGCACGACTAAGATCGCGAGTAGTTTTTTCATCGTGTTCTTTCGAACCTCCCAAAAATAAAATTAGTGATCATACTTTAGTATACGGACTAGCTCATGATTCGTTTCAAAAATATTTACTCACGTCCGGCAGCAGCGTAGCTGTGCTCAGTCAGCAGCTTCAGGACCCAATCACACCACTTCAGCTCGGCATCGACTGTCATTAAGGCTTTGGTAGCCAAAATATAACTGCCGAACTCTTTGGAGCCGGGGTGGCACTGTCCTTGCGGAATGCCTGCCAAGAGCTCTTCATAATACCGCTTCTTCTCCGTATAAAGCTCCCGGCGTTCCTGGTAAATCTCAACGGATACGCCAATCTCGCTTAACCAGAGTGAAAAGGTTCGAAGAGACAGCTCATCCTTGGTGACAGAGGGAGCGATCGGCTGATGCATCCATTCCCGGAGTTTGCTTATACCGTCTTCCGTGATGGCATAAATCTTCTTGTCAGGCTTGTCGCTCTGCTGAACCCAGTAGGAGCTGAGTAGGCCTTTCTCTTCCATTCGGGCAAGCAGCGGATAAATCTGACTATGCTTTGCCTGCCAGAAGGGCTGAATTCGAAGCATCAGCTCGTAGCCGGAGGATTCCTTCCGGGCGAGTAAACCAAGCAGGCCGTATGACAACGTATTCATGTTCATGACCCCTTTTGGAACTGTATCAGTGAGCCGAAAGCCAGGTGCTCCCGTCTTCCGGGTCCGTTCATTAAAAGTGTACACCATGACTGTATGGTTTGACAAATAAGTCACAGAAAATACAAAAAAACATGAGCCGCAGTGCGGCTCATGCCAGGGGATGAAAGATACTGATCAGGGTGCGCTGTAGCCTTCAACGACCAGATCAAGAGCGCCTGTTGCCGGATGGATCACCATTCCATGAACTGGGGTGTTTCGTGGCAGCAGCGGATGATTCTTGATCAGGCTGACTGTATTCTCAACCGCAGAGGTTACGTTATCGAAGCCGCGCAGCCATTCATCCAGCTTGATTCCGGAATGATCCAGGGTGGAGAGCACTTCATCGGAAACGCCGCGCTCTTTCATGGAGCTGACCATTCGTTCGGAATTGAGAGAGGCCATACCGCACTCATGATGTCCAACGACGATGACTTCCTCAACATTAAGCTCATAAAGTCCTACTAGAATGGAGCGCATCGCGCTGCCAAACGGGTTGGAGACAATGGCGCCTGCCGTCTTGATGATCTTGATGTCGCCATTCTTGAAATTCATAGCTTTAGGAAGCAGTTCAACCAAACGAGTGTCCATACAGGTTACGATCAAGGTTTTCTTGTCGGGAAGCTTGCTCGTTTCGTAAGCTTCATACTGCTTGTCCTGAACAAATTTGCGGTTGTGCTCCATAATACTGCTAAGCTGAGTCGTCATGATACAATTCCTCCTTGATAATAGATAATGTGCTGGGCATGTAACCTACGCCTTCAGGCGGCGGTCCACAAGCTTGACGTTCGTGCTGTAGGTCTGGCCCGTGCTTGACAATCGGAAATGAAGTCCGCTCGAATTCAGGTCCAGCATCAGCGCTTCCTCGAAAAATACCTCATGATTGCGGCTCATGTAAATAGGGTAAGAAGCTTTCGTGTCCAACGCGACGTCATTCTCGCCCGGTTGTTCGATAATTTCCAGCCCCGGAACGGCACTCATCACACAGCCGCAGCCTTCAGAGTCGTGGATCAGCCTGATGACGCCGGGGGAATGGCTAAGCTTTCCTTTAAGTTTCTGTTCTGCTGCCTCGGTCAGTTGGATCATCATGGCTGTAACACACTCCTTTTGCTATGTAAACACAGATGTGCCTTCTCAAAAGTTGATTATAAACCTGAAGAAAAGTATCATCAAGTAGAAGGTGTAAACCATATTTAAAAAGCAGGTGAAGTTCGATGGAAAAACAATGGAGTGAGGAATGGTCACGCTTTGAAGCGTTATTCCGCCAAATTTCCAGTTATAATGAAGCGGTCGGGCTGCTCGCTTGGGATCTGCGCACCGGAGCTCCCAAGAAAGGAGTTGCTTCCCGGTCAGAAACCTTGGGCATGCTCTCTACGGAAGCTTTCAAGCTGTTGACCTCCGCTGAGATGGGAGAGCTGATCCAAGCGCTGTCCGCTCCAAGCGTTCAAGAGCAGCTAAATGAGCTGCAGCGCCGAATGGTTCAGGAAGCGGGCAAGGAGTATGACCGCAACAAGTCTTTGCCAGCAGAACGCTTCAAGGAGTATACAGTACTGGCGGCTCAATCGGAATCGATGTGGGAGGACGCCAAGAAGAATGACGATTTTGTTGGCTTTGAGCCTTACTTGAGCCGCATTGTGGAGTTCAAAAAGGAGTTTATCGGTTATTGGGGTGCGAAGCAGACTCCCTATGATACCCTGCTGGATATGTATGAACCGGATATGACCGTGGCGGAGCTGGATGATGTGTTTCAGCGCCTGACCGCAAGGCTTGTTCCGCTGGCTCAAACCATCAGAGAACGTGGCAAGCAGCCAGAAACGGCGTTTATGCATCAATTGTTCGATGTAGGTCAGCAGGAAAAGTTCGGCCTGTTTATTCTGGAGCAGATGGGCTACGATTTTGAAGCCGGCCGTCTGGACGAGAGTGTTCACCCGTTTGCCATCGGGCTGAACAACGGTGATGTCCGGATTACAACTCACTATTTACAGGATGAAGTGACGAGCGCGGTATTCAGCTCGCTGCACGAAGGCGGTCACGCTCTCTATGAGCAAAATATTGAAGCTGCGCTGCACGGCACTCCGTTATCCGGCGGCACCTCAATGGGTATTCATGAATCCCAATCCCGCCTGTGGGAGAATATGATTGGCCGCAGCCGCGCCTTCTGGAAGCGGTATTTCCGCGATCTACAGCAGCATTTTCCGCAGCAGTTTGGAGATGTCGAGGCAGAAGCCTTCTATCGTGCAGTCAATCGCGTGGAGAATTCGTTCATTCGCATTGAAGCCGACGAGCTGACCTACAATCTTCATATCATTATCCGGTATGAAATCGAGAAGATGCTGTTTAATGAAGGCCTCTCCGTAAAGGAGCTCCCGGAAATCTGGAATGCGAAGTACAAAGAATACCTTGGAATCATGCCGCCTGATGACCGGATGGGTGTTCTGCAGGATGTTCACTGGTCCGGTGGAGATTTCGGATATTTTGCCTCCTATTCGCTTGGAAATATGTATGCAGCACAATTTATGCACACGATGCGTAAGGAAATGCCAGACTTGGATCAGCTTATTGAGGAAGGGAATCTGACGCCCATCAAGGAGTGGCTGACGGACAAGATCCTCCGCTACGGCAAAAGCGAGAAGCCTTCCGAGATTATTGTCCGTGTAACTGGTGAACCGCTGAATCCGGATTATTTGGCCGATTATTTGGAAGCGAAGTATAAGGACGTTTATCAGCTTTAATAGAATAGAATTTGATATGGGCTTTACGCCTGACAGCCGAAAGGTGATCAGACGTAAAGCCCTTTTTTTCATGGGCGTCCTAAGACTGTGTTGGTATGGGCCCTCAAGGCCTTTAACCATCCTCACGGCTGCTGCATAAATTAGGGAAAGAAAAGAATCATTCACAGGTGGAGGGGTAGCGATGATAAGAAAAGGCTGGTTCATGACCCTGTCCATCCTGATGGTATGTACGCTAGTACTGTCCGGATGCAGCGGAAAGAGTGAAACGATGAAGGTCAAGATCGGCGAGGTCACGCGTTCGGTGTTCTATGCACCGCAGTATGTCGCGATGGAGAAAGGCTTTTTTGAAGATCAGGGACTGGAGGTAGAGCTGCAAACGACCTTTGGCGGGGACAAAACGATGACTGCACTGTTATCAGGGGGCATTGATGTCGCGCTGGTAGGATCTGAGACCTCGATTTATGTGTATCAGCAAGGTGCGGAGGATCCGGTCATTAACTTCGGGCAGCTGACACAAACAGACGGGACCTTTTTGATGGCAAGAGAGTCCTCGGGAGCCTTTGAATGGGATCAATTAAAAGGAAAGGTGTTCCTGGGCCAGCGCAAGGGCGGTATGCCGCAGATGGCGGGCGAGTTTGCATTGCGGGGCAAAAGCATTGATCCCAGGCAGGATCTGGAGCTGATTCAGAATATCGACTTCGCCAATATCGCATCTGCTTACGCTTCGGGGACCGGAGAATATGTGCAGCTGTTTGAGCCGCAGGCATCCATCTTCGAACAGGAGGGCAAAGGAAAGGTCGTCGCCTCCTTCGGGGTAGAGAGCGGCCATCTGCCTTATACCGTGTTTATGACAAAAGAAAGCTATATGAATGAGAATGCTGATACGGTCCAGCGGTTTACAAATGCTTTGTACCAAGCTCAGCAGTGGGTAAACACGCATTCACCGGAAGAGGTGGCGGAGGTCATCATGCCGTTTTTCAAGGATACAGATCCCGAAATTGTCATTTCTTCCGTCAAGCGCTACATGGAGCAGGGCACGTACGCTACGGACCCCATTGTAGATGATCAGGAGTGGAATAATTTGCTGGATGTCATGGAGCAGGCGGGCGAGCTCAAAGAGCGGGTGGCTGCAGAGGAAATCGTCAATAATCGTTTTGCAGAGCAGGCAAAGCGGAGCGGAGAATGAACCAAGACGGCCGCCTGCCGGGGAAGGAGGAATCAGGAATGAAGCCGGCTGTGGAGCTGAAGCAAATTACACATGCTTATGTTAGTGACCGGGAAGCTTCCTTGGCTATTGAGGACATTAATCTCACCGTTCATCCTGGTGAATTTGTCAGTCTCATCGGGCCTAGCGGCTGCGGCAAAACGACCCTTTTGTCGATCATTGCCGGGCTGCTGCAGCCTTCAAAGGGCACAGTAACCGTGAACGGCCATGCGGTAGAGGGAACCTCCCCCGAGGTAGGCTATATGCTGCAGCAGGATTATCTGTTCCCTTGGCTTAGCATTCAGAAGAATGCGCTGCTCGGACTGGAGCTGACAGGCGGACTGAATGAGGCTTCGGCTGTGCTGACCGAAGAGCTGCTGAAGGAGATGGACTTGGCGGGCTACGGTAGCTTTTATCCCCAGCAGCTGTCCGGCGGGATGCGTCAGCGTGTGGCCCTGGTCCGCACGCTGGCTGCCGATCCATCCTTGCTGCTTCTGGATGAGCCGTTCTCTGCGCTGGATTACCAGACAAAGCTGAAGCTGGAGAACCTCATCGTCAAAACGCTGAAGGAGCGCCGCAAAACGGCTGTGCTGGTCACGCATGACTTGTCGGAGGCCATTGCTATGAGTGATCGGGTGGTGCTGTTAAATCGAAACCCGGGCCGGGTTCACTATGTGTTTGACGTCCCTGAGCCTGTGCGCAGCACGGAGCCGTTTCTGGCCCGGAAGGAGCCGGGCTTTAACGAGCTGTTTCATAGCATATGGCACGAAATGGAGAAGATCAGCGGAAAGGAGTGAATGCCGTGGGAGAACCGGGAAAAGGAGCTTTCTCGAGCCAGGAGAACGGCGGGGCCTGGCTTGATGATATGCATGCCGTGCATCTGCGGCGGAAACGAAAAGAGAGCCGTCTGGTGCTGGCAGTGCAGCTTTTGCTGCTAGCCGTCTTCTTTGCCCTGTGGGAGGTGGCCGGAAGGCTTAGCTGGATTGATGTGCTTCTCTTCAGCTATCCCAGTAAAATTGCGCTCTATCTTTCTCAGCAGGCAGTGACCTTGGAATGGTGGGGGCATATCGGAGTAACTGTAGGCGAGACCGCGGTAGGATTTCTGCTGGGAACGCTGGCGGGGACACTGCTGGCAGTGCTGATCTGGTGGTCCCCTTTTCTGTCGAAGGTGCTGGACCCGTATATGGTCGTGTTTAACAGCATGCCCAAGGTCGCGCTGGGACCGATCTTTATTGTCATGTTTGGAGGCGGCTTTACAGCGATTGTCATGACGACGCTCTCAATTACGGTTATTGTTACTACACTGGTGGTCTATAACAGCTTTTCTGAGGTGGACCCCAATTATGTCAAGGTCGTCCGCACATTCGGAGGAAGCAAGGCCCAGAGGTTTAGGCGGGTCATTCTGCCCGCCTCATTCCCGGCCATAATCTCCACCTTGAAGGTCAATGTAGGGATGGCCTGGGTAGGCGTGATTGTGGGAGAATTTCTCGTTGCGAAATCAGGTCTTGGCTATTTGATTATGTACGGATTTCAGGTGTTTAACTTCACCATTGTGCTCTCCAGTCTGCTCGTAATTGCAGTGGCGGCCACAGGCATGTATCAGCTGGTCGTCTATATAGAAAAGCTGCTGCTTCGCTCCCGTTGAGCCCATGTCAGGTTGTCTCCCCTCCAAAAATGGGATACGATAAATCTGTAAGTTCATCGGGAATGACAGGAGACTGGATATGATGGGATTCCGCGTGATCAAAACAGCGATTGCGGCCTTGCTAGCCATTGTAATTACAGATGCATTAGAGATTCCGGGAGCAACCTCAGCCGGTCTGCTGGCGATACTGGGTGTGGATGTAACGCGCAAGCGCAGCCTGCACTCCGTATCGTCGCGTTTTTTTGCGTCACTGCTCGGTCTTGTGTTTGCGTCAGTGCTGTTTCAGCTGCTGGGCTATCATTACTGGGTACTGGCATTATACATATTGATTGCGTTCCCGGCCATTTCCAAAGCACATTTAAAGGAAGGTATTGTCACGAGCTCTGTGGTCGTATTCCGCGTATTCAGCGGGCAGGAGCTGGACATTCACATTTTTTGGACCGAGGTGCAGCTGCTTATGATCGGGCTGGGCTCGGCGATGGTCGTGAACATGATCTACATGCCCAAGGGTGAGGGGCAGCTGGGTCAAATCAGGCGGCAGGTGGACGGGCTATTCTCGCAGATTTTCACCCAGATTTCCCGCACGCTGCGGGAGCCGTCTCATCTGTGGGATGGCAAGGAAATGATTCAGGCCGGTAAAATGGTCGAGCGCGGCATTGCAGAGAGCAACCGCAATCTGGAGAACCAGATGCTGCACCCGGATCTGGCGTGGAACGTTTACTTCTATATGCGGAAGGAGCAGCTGGACCATATTGCCGCCATGATGCATCTGGTGTCCCAGATCTATGAGAAGCTGCCCACAGGCATTTTCGCCGCCGAGCTGTTCGATCAGATCAGCCAGGATGTGATCGCAGAGGAATACACAGGCAAAACCGAGAAGCTGCTGACAGAGGTCCAAGCCAAATTCCGGGAAATGGAGCTGCCGAAGACCCGGGAGGAGTTCGAGGTCAGGTCGGCGATTTTGCAACTGAGCAAAGAGCTGGAGGATTTCTTGAAAATTTCAAAGCGAAGCAAGGCGCCGACCAGTAAGGTCGCTAAACGCGCTTAGCATCACTATTTTTAGCATAAAGACAATTTATTTGGACCACTTCATTCAACATTCGCCCATGTCGTGCATACACTTGTAGGGAATGATTGTATGGAGGAGGTTCGAAGATGTCATTAAGCAGTAAACACCAATGTAGAGAAATTATCACCAAGGCGATCTGCGGCAAAGGGCGCAAATTCTCTACCGTAACACATACCGTGACTCCGCCCAATAATCCGACCAGTATTTTAGGGGCCTGGATTATACAGCATCAGTATGAGGCGGTGGCCGCCGGAGACGGAATCGAGGTTGTAGGTACTTATGATTTAAACATCTGGTATTCCTATGACAAAAATTCGCAGACCGATGTGGCCAAAGAAACGGTGTCGTATGTAGAGCGCGTGCCTCTCTCTTATCTGGATCCCAAGCACCGTTCCTCCACCGTAGAGGTATCGGCGGAAGCAACCCAGGAACCAAGCTGTGTGGAAGCCAGTGTATCTTCCAACGGGAAAAGCGTAATTTTGAGAGTGGAGAGAGAGTACTCCGTTGAGCTGGTCGCCGAAACCAAGGTGCTGGTGCTGGTGGGTCAAGCAAGTGATCTGGAGGACAAAGAGTTTGAATTTGCCGGGGGAGACAGCGGCGACAGCGATTATGAGGATCTGGAGTTTGACGATCTGGAGGATGAGCTGTAAACCAACCCTGCTGATTCCCATGTTACAAGATAGTCTATGCAGTAGGGGGCGGCTTTGCAGAGGGCAAACGCCCTCTTTTGTTGAAAGCTCCGAGTGCCGGGGCTTTTTTTGTTGGCGTGGAAAGGGTGGTGGATCATGAAGCTGGATGAGGTCGAATGGAAAGGGAGTTCCGGGAATGTGGAGCAGCCGCTCCAAATGAGTCTTGAAGACATTCATCATCGACTGGAGCGTTCCGGCATTCCAAGCCGGATCAAAGGTCCGCTGGAGGGAGATGCCTTGAGCATGCCGTCCAGGTATGCTGCCAGCTACCTGGTGACCGTTTATAGCCTGGAAGACGCAGAGGTCTGCAAGCTGATGGCTTCGAACGCCGGTTATTTGCAGACTTCAATGCAAGGTATGGAGCATTCCGGATCAAGTGATGGCCTCCACGCCCGGCTGTGCCGAGCCGCTATACGGACTCTGTACGTCTTGGGGCTGGAGCGCGGGGAGGTCACAATCTCTTTGCTGCCGGGGCGACGTTACGTTGTGGAGCACATCGCCCGGCGGTCTCATTCCGGTGATGGTAAGCCGAGGCAAGACAGCAGCCTGAAGCCTCAAGGCCCCGGCGCCCCCGTCTTGTTGGGCATGGACCCGGAATTTATTCTGGTGGACCGGGAGGGGAGGGTGGCTGATGCCTCTCAATTTCTGGACCGATATGGCCGGGCGGGCTGTGATGCAGTTCGGATTGGCGAGACCGTGACCTATCCGCTGGCGGAGCTTCGTCCTGAGCCTAAAGCGGAGCCGGAAAGTCTGCTGCTGGAGATGAGAAGGGTGTTCCGCGACGCATGGAGCTTGATCACGGACCGGACGCTGGAGTGGAGAGCGGGCGCCATGCCGGCAGACGGCTATCCGCTGGGCGGGCATCTGCATTTCAGCGGTATTCCTCTCTCGCTTGAGGTGCTGCAGTGCCTGGACAACTACCTTTCACTGCCTTTGGCCGCGCTTGAGGATCCGCGGGGACGCTCCCGCCGTCCGAGATATGGAAGCCTCGGCGATTTCCGTCACCAGAGCCATGGCGGCTTTGAATACCGGACACCCCCCAGCTTTCTCGTGTCTCCTCTGATTACGCGCGGGGTGCTCCACATGGCATATCTGATTGCGCATCATTATAGTGAGCTGAATCTTCGGCCGCTCTCCTATAACGAAGTGCACCGGGCTTATTACGAAGGTGACCGCAGCGTTCTATCTGCATGGGCTGTGCGGCTTCATCAGGATTATGGGAAGCTGAAGGCTTATGAGGCTCACCGGCAATGCATCGACCGATTGTTTAAGCAGATTTATTCCGGGAAAACCTGGAATGAATCGAGGGATATTCGCAGACTTTGGAATCTTCCGGTACTCCCGTGACCTTAACTCGATTTTTGGTATAATAGAGTTCAAGCTGAACACGGCATGGAGGTAAATATGGCAAAATACACGCCGATGATTGAACAATACTTAGGCATTAAAGAACAGGCGCGGGATGCGTTTCTTTTTTTCCGTTTAGGAGATTTTTACGAGATGTTCTTTGACGATGCCATTCTGGCATCCAAAGAGCTGGAGATTACATTAACCGGCCGCGAAGGCGGGGGCGGCGACAAGATTCCGATGTGCGGCGTTCCCTTCCACTCGGCCGAGGGCTATATCGTACGTCTGATTGAAAAAGGCTACAAGGTCGCCATCTGCGAGCAAATGGAGGACGCTTCGGTGACCAAGGGGATGGTGCGGCGGGAAATTGTCCGCGTCGTGACGCCGGGCACCATTATGGAAGGGAAGACGGTCGCCGAGAAGGCGAATAACTACATGGTCTGTATCACGTCTCAGGATGCATTAATGGCAATTGCGGCCTGTGACCTATCCACCGGGGAGCTCTATGTGACCTCCATGCCGGCTTCGGAAGAGTGGCTGCGGGACGAAATCGGAATCTATGAGCCTTCTGAAATTATTGGTGATGAGTCGCTGCTCAGCGCTGTGGCTTCAAGTGTGCTTCCTTCCGGCCGGCCCGTGCTCTATACGTCCTGGGAACGGAGACAGGATGATCTGGTCTCGGCACAGTTCGGGGACTCCACATGGGCCCGGCTGGATCAGGAACGGCAGAAATGCGTGTCGCTGCTTATCTCATACCTGAATGAGACGCAGAAACGAAGCATGGGACAGTTAACCCGGATATCCTCATATGAGCCCGGTCAATTTATGGTTCTGGATCCGTTCACGCGGAGAAACCTGGAGCTGGTTGAAACGGTCCGGGAGCGCTCCAAGAAGGGCTCGCTCCTGTGGCTGCTGGACCGGACGGAGACCTCCATGGGAGCGCGTCTGCTTCGCCGGTGGATCGATAAGCCGCTGCGCTCGCGCAGCCGTATTGAAGAACGTCTGGAGGCTGTAGAGCGGCTGTATCAGCAATATATTGTCCGGGAGGATCTGCGGGCCGCTCTGAAGGAAATTTATGACCTGGAGCGGCTGGTCGGCAGAATTGCCTTTGGCAGCGCCAATGGCAGGGATATGAACGCCCTGAAGCTGTCTTTGCAGCAGATTCCCACATTGAAAGAGCTCTGTCAGGATTCAGGCTCGGAGACATTGCAGCGGCTCGCCCAAAGCATGGATATCTGCGGTGATTTATGCGCCCTGATCGGGGACGCCATTGCGGATGATCCTCCGGTGTCTCTGCGTGATGGCGGCATGATCAAGCCAGGCTATCATGAGCGGCTGGACGAGCTGCGCGAGGCAAGCCGGAACGGCAAGCAGTGGATCGCCGAGCTGGAAGCCAGAGAACGTGCGGCGACAGGCATCAAGTCGCTTAAGATCGGCTTCAATAAAGTGTTCGGGTACTATATCGAAGTGACCAAATCCAATCTGTCTGCGCTGCCTGAGGGGCGGTATGAACGGAAGCAGACGCTTGCGAACGCGGAGCGTTACGTGACTCCGGAGCTGAAGGAGAAGGAAGGCCTTATTCTGGAAGCCCAAGACAAGATGGTGGATCTGGAGTATGCCTTGTTTACAGAGCTGCGTGAAGCGGTCAATGCCGAGATTGCCCGTCTGCAGAAGCTCGCAGAGCAGGTCGCGGAGATGGACGTATACCAATCTCTTGCTGCAGTCAGCGCAGATCAGCGTTATGTCAAGCCGGAGCTGAGCGATGGCTATGATATGAACATTGAGGCCGGCCGGCATCCGGTCGTCGAAGCGGTTATGAAGGATTCTGCCTTTATTTCAAATGGAACCAGTCTCCAGAAGGACGGCTCGTCCATACTGCTGATTACCGGACCGAATATGGCTGGAAAAAGCACCTATATGCGTCAGGTCGCGCTGTTCTCCATCATGGCTCAAATCGGCTGCTTTGTACCTGCAGAGCGGGCTGTGCTGCCGCTGGTGGATCGTATCTTTACGCGGATTGGGGCGGCAGATGACCTGATTGGCGGTCAAAGCACATTTATGGTGGAAATGGCAGATATACAGGTCATGACAGAGAAAGCGACACCGAACAGCCTGATTATCATCGATGAGCTGGGACGAGGCACGTCAACGAGTGAGGGTATGGCGATTGCGCAGGCCGTGATTGAGTATGTACATGATGTCATACGCTGTAAAGCTTTGGTCTCCACGCATTTTCATGAGCTTGCCCATTTGGCGGACAGCCTGGACGGTCTCGTCAATTATTCAATGGCCGTGCAGGAGAGCGGGGATCAGGTTCATTTTCTGAGAAAGCTGGTTTCAGGTGCGGCAGACAGCAGTTATGGAATCTACTGTGCCAGATTGGCTGGCCTGCCCGGCAGCATCATTGACCGTGCCTACGGGCTGCTGCAGGATCTGGAGAAGGCCTCTCTGCATGCTGTAGCAGGAGAAGCGGCTGCTTCCCTGGAGACAGCATGGAAGCGGGATCAAACCAAAGAAAGCCGGGATGTATTCCAGCTCTCGATGTTCGGTGAGGAAGAAGAGGCTTCTACCCGAGCGATGGCCGCAGGCAAGCCTGAGTCCGCCGTGAAGGCGTCGATCCCGGACCCTATGAAGGAGCAGATTCTGGAGGATATAAGGTCAGCCGATATTATGAACATGACCCCGCTGCAGGCCATGCAGCTCTTGAACGAGCTGAGAACGAAAGCGAAGCAATTACTATAATGTAAATCAGCAACAACGATGGAGGTAGAAACGATGGCCAAAATACACATATTGGACGAGCATATCGCAAACCAGATCGCTGCCGGTGAAGTTGTGGAGCGGCCGGCCTCCGTCGTCAAGGAGCTAGTTGAGAACGCGATGGACGCCGGGAGTACCGTGATTGAGGTTTCCGTAGAAGAAGGCGGCCTGCACAGCATTCGCGTCACCGACAACGGCTCCGGCATTGAGCCTGACGATTGCGAAACCGCCTTTTACCGCCATGCTACCAGCAAAATTTCTCAGGGTAGAAATCTGTTTCAGATTACGAGTCTCGGCTTTCGCGGAGAGGCTCTGCCGTCCATTGCAGCTGTGTCCAAGGTGACATTGAAGACATCGAGCAATACTGACGGACGGGGACGAAGGATTGTTATTGAAGGCGGGCAGCTGAAGGTGAACGAGGATACGGCGGCGCCGCGTGGCACAGATTTCATCGTGAAGGAATTGTTTTACAATACGCCGGCAAGGCTGAAATATATGAAAACGATCCAGACCGAGCTGGGCCATATCTCGGATTATATGTACCGCCTCGCCCTGTCTCGGGCCGATATTGCGTTTACGGTGCGGCATAACGGCAATGTGCTGCTTCAGACGATGGGCGGTGGAGATACGCGCAATGTCATTGCAGCGATCTACGGGACGGGTACAGCGAAAGCGATGCTGCCCATTGAAGCGGAGGACATGGATTACCGCATTAGCGGCTTTATCAGCCGGCCGGACTGGACAAGAGCGAACCGCAATGCAATGTCCTTTATTGTGAATGGACGGTATATCCGCAGCTACGCCCTCACACAGGCTGTTCTGCGAGGGTATCATACGATGCTCCCGATCAACCGCTACCCGCTTATGGTCATGAAGCTGGACATGCATCCATCTCTGGTGGATGTCAATGTTCATCCTTCCAAGCTGGAGGTGCGTTTCAGCAAGGAGGCAGAACTGACAGCTCTGATTCAGGAGGCTGTGCAAAAGGTGCTGATGCAGGAGGTGCTAATCCCGCGTCCGGCCAAGCAACATATTGGCAAAGAGGGAACGGCTTATATCCAGGAGCAGCTGTCGTTTCCAAGACAAGGCATGGGTGATCCGCAAGCTGCTGCTCCCCATCACGCAGCCAAGCCTTTTGAACCTGCTGAGGACAGGTCAGTGAAAGAGGCTAAGGCGACCCCATCGAAGCTGCCGGAAGCCACACGGCAGGAGGCGGGGCCCCATGCTCCCGAGCTTCGCGAGGCCGCCGCCGCTTCTTATGACGTACAGAAGCCAGCTTCACGAAGCAGCTCTGGCATGCCGGCTTCAAGCGGACAGAATTTCAAGCATGGAGGGCAAAGAGAGTCGTCGTTATCGCCAGCGGCGAGACAAGTGTCCAAGGACTGGCTGCAAACTGGGGGCGGTGCGGCACCGGAAATCCCGGCTTTTCCCGAGCTGTCTTGGATCGGGCAGCATCACGGAACGTACTTGATTGCCCAAAACGACACCGGACTGTACCTTATTGATCAGCATGCTGCCCATGAGCGCATTAATTATGAGGATTATTTCGAGAAATTCGGCAGGCCGGCGGACGCTTCACAAGAACTGCTGCTGCCGATTACCTTGGAATTCACGCCTTCTGACGCCTTGAAGCTGAAGGAACGTCTGCACTGGTTTGAGCAGGTAGGTGTCTATTTGGAGCATTTCGGCGGTCAGACGTTTCTCGTCCGTTCCCATCCCTACTGGTTTCCCAAGGGGGAGGAACGAGATCTTATCATCGAAATGGCGGAGTGGGTGCTGCAGGAGCGCAATATTGATCTCTCCAAGCTGCGGGAGGCTTCGTCGATTATGGCCTCCTGCAAGGCTTCGATTAAGGCGAACCAGAAGCTGACAGAGGCTGAGTCCGTGAAGCTGCTGGACCGTCTTGCGGCCTGCAAACAGCCGTATACGTGTCCTCATGGACGGCCGATCGTCATTTCTTTTTCAACCTATGATCTGGAAAAATTGTTCAAACGAGTGATGTAACGAAGCAGGAGGATACGATGATTATTACAACAGGTGAGGCTGAAGCGGCACATTTAGTAAGCCGGGCTCAGTGTATTGCAGCAGAAACGGGATGCAGGTACGTGCCCCGCAGCGGACGCTCCTTAGCCCGTCTCGCAGCCAGTAGTGGCGATGAGGATATATTGATACTTCTGGAAGGGCATGTGCGGCTTGGGGGACCCGGGAAGGAAATGCTGGAATTCCATCCCAGCATGGGATTTGTTCGTCTCAAACGCGTCATGCGGGGGGAGGCGGACCTTATGCTTCAGGCAGCGCGGATGGAGGAAGGAGATTCTGTTCTGGACTGCACCGCGGGTCTTGGTACGGATGCCCTCGTGTTTTCGTTTAAAGCAGGGCTTTCCGGGCATGTAACGGCTCTTGAAAGCTCTCATCCATTATATGTGCTGTTGAAGGAGGGCCTGAAGACCTATACTAGTCATTTGGCACGGAGTGATGAAGCGATGCGGCGCATTGAGGTCAAGCATAGCGGACATCTGGAATATTTGCAGAGCCTTCCGGACAAGAGCGTGGATATTGTGTATTTTGACCCCATGTTTCGGGATCCATTGACAGATTCGGCTTCTATTAATCCGCTGCGGCATTATGCAAATGGAAGTGCACTGGATCAACTCAGTGTTCAGGAAGCGGTACGGGTGGCCCGTAAGAGTGTTGTGATGAAAGAAAAGCGGAATAGTCCTGAATTCGAACGTCTCGGGTTTGAGGCAATGGCGCGCGGCAATTCAAAAATAACGTACGGAGTGATTTACATTGACTAGTGCTGCGAGACCCAAATTGCTGGTTCTGATCGGCCCGACAGCTGTCGGAAAAACGAAGCTGAGCATTGAGCTTGCGAAAGCCTTGAACGCCGAGATCATCTCCGGCGATTCCATGCAGGTGTACCGGGGCATGGATATCGGGACGGCCAAAATTACGGCAGAAGAGATGGAGGGCGTCCCGCACCATCTCATTGATATTCATGAACCGGATTATCCCTATTCCGTAGCGGAATTTCAAGAGGAGAGCGTCAGGCTCATCCATGAGATCAGCGCCCGGGGAAAGCTGCCGTTTATAGTGGGCGGCACGGGGCTGTATATCGAGTCGGTGTGTTACAATTACCAGTTCAGTGAGACAGGCTCTGACGAAGCCTTCCGGCAGGAAAAATTTCAATTTGCCAAGCAGCATGGCGAAGCGGCCCTGCATCAGCAGCTGGTCGAGGCAGACCCTCTGAGCGCGGAGAGGCTGCATCCCAATGATGTCCGCCGCGTGGTGCGGGCTCTCGAAATTGTTCATCTGACCGGGGTTCCTATGTCTGCTTCGCTGCAGCAGCAAAAGAAAGAATCTCCCTATGAGCTCTGTTTGATCGGTTTGACAATGGACCGCCAAATGCTATATAACCGTATTGAGGAACGAATCGATATCATGCTGCGACAAGGGCTTGTTGAAGAGGTTGCGGCATTGATGGACCGAGGCTTTGAACCCGGAATGGTGGCCATGCAAGGGCTGGGTTATAAGGAAATGGTGTCGTACTTACGCCATGAGCTGACGTGGGAGGAAGCTGTCACCCTGCTGAAGCGGGATACCCGCCGATTTGCCAAACGTCAGCTGTCCTGGTTCCGCCATATGAAGGATATCCAGTGGGTCGATGTGGGAGAAGCCGGAAATTTTATTGAAAGCTATGAAAAAATCCATGCTATAATAGCAGGAAAGCTTCACATTCATATGGAATAACATGATAACAATCTAATTGAACCATTGGGGGTACGGCTAAATGAACAAGTCCATCAACATCCAAGATACGTTCTTGAACCAGCTTCGCAAAGAGAACATTCCCGCTACCGTTTACTTAACGAACGGCTTCCAAATCCGCGGAACCATCAAGGCTTTTGACAACTTTACGATTGTGATCGACAGCGACGGCCGTCAGCAAATGGTGTATAAGCATGCGATTTCAACCTTTATGCCGCAGCGCAATGTTTCTCTGATGCAGGAGCAGCAGGGAGAGCAATAAGATTGGCTTCATGTTTAAGCTGAAACTTTTTGGTGTATATTTCGTTTAGTTGTATAAGAAGTGTGGAGGACAACCTGAGAAGGTTGTTCTTTTCTTTCCGAAGAAGTCTTCACATTTCCACAGTACCAGGGAGTCAGGAGGGGGCCGCATATGGCTGGCAAGGATAATAACGGAATTTCAAGGGTAAACAAAAATAACAATGCCCGAAAAACAACGAAGCCCGCAGGCAAATCCAAGAGCAAGGGGAAAAAAGTGTGGTGGATCTTATTTTTTACCGGCGTTTTTGCCGTGTTCTGTGCGCTGGCGGGATACCTGTTTATCATGGTCAGCGGCGAGAGGCTGCTGGAGGAGAACAAAGACAAATTAACGGCATACGGCACATCTAAGGTTTATGATCGTAACGGGCAGCTTATGGGTGAGCTCTCCATTCAAAAGAGTGATCCGGTCGACATTGATCAGATCCCGGAGCTGCTGCAGCAGGCATTTATCGCCACCGAGGACAAACGCTTTTATGATCACAGCGGCGTGGATATTTGGTCGATCGGGCGCGCTGCCGTGAAGGATATTATGGCAAGAGCGATGGTTGAAGGGGGAAGCACCATTACCCAGCAGCTGGCCAAAAATATTTTCCTTACCCGGGATAAGACTTTCTTCCGAAAGGCCACAGAGGTTTCCATTGCGCTGGCGCTGGAGCGTCAGCACACGAAGGACGAAATTATGGAAATGTACCTGAACCGGATCAACTTTGGCGGCCCTTATTATGGAATTAAGGCTGCGTCGCAGCATTATTTCGGCAAGAGTGACTTGAATAAGCTGGAGCTCTGGGAAATGGCGACACTCGCTGCAATGCCCAAGGGACCTTCCAAATACAATCCGATTCGAAATCCGGAGCTCAGTATGGAACGCCGAGCAGTCGTGCTGACGCTGATGGAGCAGCAGGGCTATATCAGCGCGGCGGATGCCGAGAAAGCCAAAAATGTTGAGTATACCTACGAGCCGCCTGCGACACAGCAGAAATATACCGCGTTCATTGACTATGTCATCGAGGAAGCCGAGGAGAAATACGGCCTGACCGAGGATGACCTGAATGTTGGCGGCTACTCTATTTATACCACGATGGATGCGTCTGCTCAGCAGGCGGTTGAAGATGAATTCAATAATGACAGCAACTTTGAAAAAGGTGTCGGTGAAGACATTGTGCAGGGCTCTATGGTGATTATGAACCAGCATAATGGCAGCATCGTAGCCATTGGCGGGGGGCGGAATTATCAGCGCGCCAGCTTCAACCGGGCTTTTGACAGTAAGGTGCGGCAGCCGGGATCTTCACTGAAGCCGGTAGCTGTGTACGCTCCCGCACTGGAGAGTGATCCCGAACTGTCAAAAGACACCAGGATCACAAATGAAAAGCAGTGCTTCGGGGAGTATTGCCCGAACAACCTGAATGGATACTCCAAAAGTGTCAGCATGGCAGAAGCAATTCAGCGTTCTGAGAACATCCCGGCTGTTTGGATGCTGAACAAGATCGGGGTCAAGACCGGCTTTCAATTTGCTCAGAAGCTGGGCATCAGTGTGAAAGAAAGCGATCAGAATCTGTCTCTGGCTCTGGGAGCAACGGGCACCAATACCTTTGAAATGGCACGCGCCTTCACGGCCTTTGCCAATGGCGGTGAGCTGAAAGAGGCTTATGCTATCAAGCAGATTAAGAACAGCAATGGCAAAGTGGTTCATGAGAATAAGGGGATGACATCGGAGCGTGTCATGTCACCGGAGACGGCATCGGAGATCACAGATATGATGCAGCTGGTGGTGAATGAAGGGACTGGCCGAAACGCGAGAATCAGCCGCCCTGTTGCCGGCAAGACGGGCACGACGCAGAGCGGGATAACCGGGGTCAGCGGAATCCGGGATGTATGGTTTGTGGGATATACCCCGGAGCTGACTGCAGCAGTCTGGATGGGGTACGATGAACCCAGCGCTGAACGCATGCTGAAGCAGAGCAGCCCGATGGCTGCGGCACTGTGGGGCAAGATTATGGACAAGGCCGTTCAGAACTATGATCCGCAAAGCTTCCCGGTTCTGGATCAGCCCCAGGCGCCCGTTGAGCCGGAGCAGCCGGAGTTGTCCGCAGTCCGGAATGTATCCGGTTATTACAATGAAGAGGGGAATGCAGTTAACCTGACATGGAGTGCTTCCGAGGTTAGCGGAGCAGAGTACCGTGTGTACCGGAAGGAAGCGTCAGAAACAGATTATACCCGGATTATGAATGAGCTGGCCGGCACGTCTACCGATGATATCAGCGTGCTTGCAGGTCTGACCTACAGCTATTATGTCACCGCATATGATCCGGAAAGCGATCAGGAAAGTGAGCCTTCAAATACTGTTGAGGTGGTCATTACCGGTCCGGCACCACCAGAGGAGGAGCCGGAAGCGGAACCTAATGATGAGAACGAGCAGGAAGAGGAAGATCGCGAGGAGAGTGATCAGGAAGAAGACAATGCGGAAGAGAATGAGGAGCCTGGCAACGGGGAAGGAAATTCTGGCAGCGGGAGCGGTTCGGGTCAAGGAAATGGCTCAGAGCAGCCGAGTCCGGGTCAGAACGGTACCTCGAACAGACCAGGCGGTGAGAGTGGAGAAGGCGAAGGCGCTGGCGAAGAAGATGAAGGGGAGGGCGATTCGGGAGAAACAGCACCCAGCGGTGACACCGGCAGCACGCCTGTCCCAGGCGGCACTGAAGGCCGCAGCAGTACAGGCACCGGCAGAAACGGCATGGGCACGGGTACTACAGGTGAAAGCGGAGGCAGCGGTGGGAACACATCTGTCCCTGGCACCACAACGCCTCAAAGCAGTCCATCTTCAGGCAATAATACGGCACAGCCTCAGCCTTAGCACAGTCCTGTCAGGCAGCAGGCACCTTATACTACCGTATTCAAGCAGCTGCTGCAGCAGCTTAGCAGGCGCGGCTGAGATCTACTCTCGGCTGCGCCTGCTTTGTTTATTTTGAGTGTATTTAACAAATGTGGTAAGCTGAATTTACGATATGGGGAGGAAAATTCCATGAAACGTAAATTCGGAGACCGGGCGAATTGGCGGCGCATTACGAGGCGGCATTTCACTTCCCGGTATGTGGAAGGAGAGCAGTTCACGGGATATCTCACCTTATACACCATCTACGGTTTGAAAGAGCCTTTGTGGAAGACGTATGGAAGGCATACATACCGTATTGCGGATCGAGGCTATTCGTGGCTGCAGTATTACCCGAAGGACAGCCATTTTATTGTCACGGCGATGTTTGATGAGAAGCGGAGAATTGTACAGTGGTACATCGATATCTGCAAGAAGCAGGGGGTTACGGACCAGGGTGTGCCGTGGTTTGATGATTTATACCTTGACGTCGTCGTGAACAAGGATGGGGAAGTCTTTTTGCTGGACGAGGATGAACTGGAGGATGCGCTTCGGCGCAGCGACATTACCCGCGATGATTACAGGCAGGCCAAGGTAACGGCCCGCGAAGTGCTGAGAGCGATTGATGCTCATGAGTTTCCTTACTTTATGATGTCGCTGGATCATCGAGACCGGCTGTTTCATAATGGAGAGTTTCGCAGGAAACGCTAACAGGTGAAGAAGGAGAGGATGAAGTAATATGTGGGAGTCGAAGGCTGTACAGCCCTCGTCTGCTCGTCCTCGGCATCTAAGACTTCACATGAAGATATGGACGCGCTTGGGTCTGGTTGTGATCCTGCTGGGAGTGATATGGTGCGGTTATGTTTACACAAGAATTGGCCAAGCCGAATCTACACTGGATGACACTGTGGAGGTTGGAATTATTCTGGGAGCCTCAATGTGGGGAGAGAAGCCGAGCCCGGGACTGAAGGAGCGACTTGATTATGCCCGAACGCTGTATGATCAGGGGTACTTTGAGGAGTTTATCGTGACGGGTGGATTGGATGCGCCAGAATATCCTTACACAGAGGCAGAAGGCATGCGCAACGATTTAGTAAGTCAGGGGATCCCTGAGGAGAACATCCACCTGGAGAATGAAGCGACCAGCACGTACGAGAACTTGCTCTTTAGCCGCGCAATCATGGAAGAGCAGGGCTGGGAGCAGGCTGTTATCATCACTCATGATTACCATGGTGCCCGTGCTATGGAAATCGCTGAGGTTCTGGATTACAGAAACCCCAAGCTTGCAGTCACAACCTCGAACGTGCTGCCGCTGACTCAGCAAAAGGGCCGCGAAATTCTAGCGTTCAGCAAATGGAGACTAGACCGGATGCTGCTTGCTATGGGATGGAAGGAATAAGTCTTCTAATAACCGAAGTCCAAAGAGAATACATATGAAGGGATAGTGAGCCCTTTGGATTGAGGTGAGGAGCAATGAACGGGAGAACTAACGCTGCCGGCAGCCGATCGGAGTCGAGGCCTTCGAGACAAATTAATGTCGTGCTCCGAAGCAGCGAGGCCCCGCTGGTCAGCAGTGCCGTACCCGCAAGTGAGCCGGCAGCCTTGAATACGCCGGTACAAGGCCTGTTTCAGGAGATTCAGAAGGAGCTGGACCAATTGGTCGGGCTGGAGCAGATTAAAGAGCTCGTTTACGAGATTTATGCGCTGCTTCAGGTGGCAAGAATGCGATCAGACGCCGGGCTCCATAGCGGCGGTCAGGTTTTTCATATGATTTTCAAAGGCAATCCGGGGACCGGAAAGACGACGGTAGCCCGGATCGTTGCGAAGCTGTTTCAGAAGATGGGTGTGCTGAGCAAAGGACATCTTGTCGAGGTAGAACGTGCAGATCTGGTTGGTGAATACATCGGACATACGGCCCAGAAAACGCGGGATCTGGTTAAGAAAGCGATCGGTGGGATTCTGTTCATTGACGAAGCCTACAGTCTAGCCAGAGGCGGGGAGAAGGATTTCGGTAAGGAAGCTATCGATACCCTGGTCAAAGCGATGGAAGACCATAAGAATCAGTTTGTTCTGATTCTCGCCGGTTATTGTGATGAAATTGATTTTTTTATGTGCAGTAATCCCGGGCTGCATTCCCGATTTCCGATCCAGATGAATTTCCCGGACTATAACCTGGATCAGCTGATTCAGATCACTGAGCTCATGGCAAAGGAACGGGATTATATTCTGATGCCGCAATCCATGAGCCGGCTGCGTGAGCATCTGCAAAGTGAGAAAGAGGACGGCAGTCATGCCTTCAGCAATGCGAGATACGTGCGAAATTTAATAGAGAAGGGTATCCGGAATCAGGCTGTGCGTTTGCTAAATCAATATGTTACCGGGAATCCGGGCAAGCTGGAATTGATGACGCTGCGGCCTGAGGACTTTCGTATGCAGCTTCCTTAAATGATTTTCTACAGATTTGATGCAATTACCTAACCTCTAAAAGGAGTACTATCTATGGCAAATCATTTACATGAGACGAATTCAGAGATGAAGGATCGGGCAATATTGGTCAGCCTCGTAACAGATCAGGTAAAGCGCTCCGGTCTGAATACCGAGCATTCTCTGCAGGAGCTGGTTCAGCTGTCAGAGACGGCTGGCGTCGAGGTGCTGGAGGTGATTACCCAGAATCGCGAGACCCCGGACTCCCGGTGGTTTATCGGCAAAGGCAAGGTCGAGGAGCTACGCATGGCTATTGACGGTCTGGGAGCAAACACCGCTATTTTTGATCAGGAGCTGTCGGGTGCTCAGGTTCGCAATCTGGAGGAGACGCTGGACGTCAAAATTATCGACAGGACTCAGCTCATTCTTGATATTTTTGCTCAGCGAGCCAAGACGCGTGAAGGGATTATCCAGGTTGAGCTGGCGCAGCACAGCTATTTACTGCCCAGGTTATCAGGTCATGGCAAAAATTTATCCCGGCTCGGCGGTGGAATCGGCACCCGGGGTCCCGGCGAGAGCAAGCTGGAAACGGATCGCAGGCATATCCGTGACCGCATCAGTGATTTGAAGCGGCAGCTGGATGAGATTACGAAGCATCGCGTGCTGCACCGCGAACGCAGAAAGAAATCCGGAGCCATTCAGGTTGCTCTGGTGGGATATACGAATGCCGGCAAATCAACCTTGCTCAACCGACTGACCGCTGCGGACGTATATATTGAGAATCAGCTGTTTGCAACGCTGGATCCGACGTCCAGAGTGCTGGAGCTGCCGAGTGGCAAGGAGGTCGTGCTGACCGATACCGTTGGATTTATTCAGAACCTTCCTCATGACCTGGTTGCGGCCTTTCGTGCGACCCTTGAGGAAGCGAATGAAGCGGAGCTTATCCTTCATGTGGTGGATGCTTCCTCGCCGATGCGGGATGAGCAGATGCAGGTCGTGTCCAAGATTTTGCAGGAGCTTGGAGCCGGTGATACGGACCAGCTTACCATTTTTAACAAGATCGATGCCTGTGAGCCGCAGCAACAGGAGATGCTTCCGGCAGGTGAGGGGAATCTAAAGATCAGCGCATTCAATGAATCGGATTTGGAGCGGGTAAAGCTTGCCATTCAGAATCATTTGTCCGGGGGAGCGGTCAAGTTCCGAATTCCGGCGGAGCGAGGCGATCTCAGCTCTCTCATTTATCGAATCGGCGATGTGGTAGAGCAATCGGTAGAGGATCATGATCTCCTCTATGAGGTGCACGTCAACAGAGCCGACTATGAGAAGCATGGGTATCAGCTGAAAGAGTATCTGATTCCTTAAGGATGACATCGATCTGTTACAGCGGCTGGCTTCGTGCCGGCCGTTTGCAGGTTATATGCGCTATAGTGCAGCATGAATAGTTAGGAGAGAGAGACATGGCAAGGTTTGCAGAAGAAATTACGGCATTAAGTATCGCCGCAGAGGAGCAGATTTCTTCCCGGCACCGGGAGATCGATGAGCTTGTAGATTTTAATCAATGGAAAGTGATTGATGCATTTCAGCGTCATAAGGTTAGCGACTATCATTTCGCAGCATCTACAGGCTATGCTTATAACGATCGGGGACGTGAAGTACTGGATGAGGTGTACGCGGATGTGTTCGGAGCAGAGGCTGCTCTGGTAAGGCCTCACTTTGCTTCAGGGACGCATACGATTTCAACAGCGCTGTTTGGGGTATTAAGACCTGGGGATGAGCTGTTATCGATCACCGGACGACCTTATGACACGCTTCACAAGGTCATCGGCAAGGAGCAGGACGGTACGGGCTCGCTGCGTGACTTCGGCATAACCTACTCGGAGGTGGCTCTGACGGAGGAAGGCGAGGTAGATTGGCCTGCCGTGGCAGCCGCCATTCAGCCCAACACCAAGGTGATCGCCATTCAGCGGTCGCGTGGCTATTCCTGGAGATCTTCTTTTACTATTTCTCATCTTAAAGATATGGTTGAACAGCTTCGGCGGATCCGAGAGGATCTTATCATCTTTGTCGATAATTGCTACGGAGAATTTACAGAGCGGCTGGAGCCAACAGAGGTCGGAGCCGATCTGATCGCGGGTTCGCTGATCAAGAATCCGGGCGGCGGGATTGCGGAAACCGGAGGCTATATCTGTGGCCGCAAGAAGCTGGTGGATCAGGCAGCCTACCGCTTGACAGCCCCAGGCATCGGCCGGGACGTCGGAGCTATGCTGGGAACCACCCGCGCCATTTATCAAGGCTTGTTTCTGGCCCCGCATACCGTTGGACAGGCCTTGAAGGGCAGTATATTTGCAGCGGCCGTATTTCAAGCCATCGGATTTCAAACACGTCCTGCCTGGAACGAACCGCGGACAGATCTAATCCAGGCCGTTCAATTCTCGGGACCGGAGCATTTGATCGCTTTTGTACAGGGTATTCAGCAGGCAGCTGCGGTGGATAGCCATGTGGTACCGGAGCCTTGGGATATGCCGGGATACGAGCATCCGGTCATTATGGCGGCGGGAACCTTTATTCAAGGAGGGAGTCTGGAGCTGTCTGCAGATGCGCCTATTCGGGAGCCTTATATCGGATATATGCAGGGAGGACTCACCTATTCTCATGTCAAATACGGCGTTTTATCGGCTCTTCAAACCCTAAAGGATCGAAATTTATTGTGAGTTTATCTCACATATGGTTGACATAAGAGATCAGGAAATATACAATGGGAGGAAGAAAAGATCACTTGGAAGGTTGATGAGTTATGGGTGATGATATCCGAAGAAATATGGCGCTGTTTCCGATTGGGATTGTCATGAAGCTCACGGATCTATCTGCAAGACAGATTCGCTACTACGAGCAGCATCACTTAATAGTACCTGCCCGTACTTCAGGCAACCAGAGACTGTTCTCCTTCAATGATGTTGAACGATTACTGGAAATTAAAGCTTTAATCGAGAAAGGCGTAAACATTGCGGGCATCAAGCAAGTGATGAATCCCGTGACGAAGGAGTCGGAGGAAGCCACGGTGCTGACCCCGGATACGGAGAGCAAGCGCCGGGAGATGTCTGAGTCCCAATTGCGGCGTCTGCTGAAGCAGGAACTGATTTCGGCTAAAAGACCGGGTCAAGTATCCTTGATCCAGGGCGAATTGTCCCGGTTTTTTAATAAATAAACCAAAGATGAAAAGGGAGAGGATATAGTGAGTTATTCGAAAGATGATATTCTTCGTATTGCCAAGGAAGAAAACGTACGTTTTATCCGCTTGCAGTTTACCGACCTTCTGGGGACGATCAAGAACGTTGAAATTCCAGTAAGTCAGCTGCCAAAGGCGTTAGACAATAAAATGATGTTTGACGGATCTTCCATCGAAGGCTATGTTCGGATTGAAGAGTCGGATATGTATCTGTATCCGGATCTTGACACTTGGGTTATTTTCCCATGGCATTCCGAAGATCGTGTTGCGCGTCTGATCTGTGATATTTATCTGCCGGACGGCACTCCGTTCCCTGGCGATCCGCGCGGCATTCTGAAGAGAAACCTGAAGGAAGCCGAAGAGATGGGCTTCACTTCGATGAATGTTGGTCCAGAGCCGGAATTCTTCCTCTTCAAGACAGACGAGAAGGGTAACCCGACTATGGAGCTGAATGACCAAGGCGGATACTTTGACCTTGCTCCTACCGATCTGGGTGAGAACTGCCGCCGTGATATCGTACTGACACTGGAAGAGATGGGCTTCGAAATTGAAGCTTCTCACCATGAAGTGGCTCCAGGACAGCACGAAATCGACTTTAAATATGCGGACGCGGTTAAAGCCGCTGACCAGATCCAGACGTTCAAGCTGGTAGTTAAGACGATTGCTCGTCAGCACGGTTTGATCGCAACCTTCATGCCGAAGCCGTTGTTTGGTGTGAACGGTTCCGGTATGCACTGTAACCAATCCCTCTTTAATGGCAAAGAGAACGCATTTGTCGATGAGAGTGATGAGCTTGGCCTGAGCGCTACGGCACGTCATTTCATGGCAGGAATTATGAAGCATGCCCGCGCATTTGCAGCCATTACAAACCCTACAGTGAACTCTTACAAGCGTCTGGTTCCTGGCTACGAAGCTCCATGCTATGTAGCATGGTCTGCAAGTAACCGGAGCCCGATGATCCGAATTCCGGCATCCCGCGGCCTGAGCACGCGTGTTGAGGCTCGTAATCCGGATCCGGCAGCGAATCCTTACCTGGCTCTGGCTGTTATGCTGAAGGCTGGTCTGGACGGCATTAAGCGTAAGCTTCCTTTGCCAGCGCCTATCGACCGTAACATCTATGTGATGACGGAAGAAGAGCGTATCGAAGAAGGAATCCCTAGCTTGCCTTCTAACCTGAAGGAAGCGCTGAACGAATTGATTCGCAATGAAACGATCTGCGAAGCATTGGGTGAGCACGCCCTGTCCCATTTCTACGAACTGAAAGAAATCGAGTGGGATATGTACCGCACACAGGTTCACGGATGGGAACGCGATCAATACATGACCATGTACTAAAAGAGGAATCCCTTGCGCCGTATGGCGTGAGGGGTTTTTGTTTTGGGGGGCAACACGAATCGGTATAAGGAATATATTTGAACACCCACAATTCACCCACAAATTACTCGAAAATGTTTTTAATGTGACACTCGTACTTATACATATTCGTAGCCTCAAGTTTTTTAGACACGTGAGCGTACGCAGTAGATGTGATTTTCATCCTTCCGTGACCTAAGCGTTCTTATACATGTTTGAGAGTAAACGGGGATTTCCAATAATTAAATATAAAAACGATATTTAGGCTCAAAACCGAACTATAAAATTTAAATCCAAACAAGCAAGTGATCCAAATAATCTGATAGATGGAAAATTTATCTTCCTCATAAAGAGCTAGTATATATGTGGTAGAATTAACTGAATAATACACAGTGAACGACGTCCTGTTTTAAGTACTTCTACAAACCTTCATCAGGGTTCAACTCAGGAATGTACTCGGGCAAAAAACTTAAGACAGTCAGCCGTGGTTTGCTTCAAGGGACACCAGTTGTATTGTAAGGCGGTCAGGTAAGTAGGAATTATTGACTCATTCTCAAATTGCAGATGATCGATACGCCCGTCCACCATTTGTTTTTTAGCGCTGGCATGCTTTCCTCGTGAAACGGAGCTTTTTTAGGGATCGGCTTTTGCCATCTTGTAGGTCGTTTTCGCAGAATTGAAGCCCAGCGTGACAGTAGTTTAGACACCTTTTTCCGCATTGTGTTCTCATCAAATTGGATGGTTGTTAGTTTAACGAAACCTCTGCGACTTGGCGTATCTGTTCATCCTTGTGCATCAAAGTAAGGCACGGGAAACAGTGTGAATTTGGGACATTACATAATGTCTTCCTTAATATGATGTGCAATCATAGGATAGAAGAATACAAATAGAAAAATTGTTTTCTAGGAGGAGAGATGATGAGAAAGTTACGTGTTTTGCTTATATTAATTACGACGCTATTATTCATTATGGGTTGTAAGGGGGAGGTTGAAGTTACGAAGGATACTCATGAAGTTAATAAACCTGTACCAGATAACAATGCATTATCAAATCAAGTGATAACGTATGAAAATTTTGACAAACTATTTTTTGATTCTGCTAAAACTTTAAAAATTGAAGGATTTGACTTAAAAAACGGAACTTTTGAAGAGGAGTTAGTAATAGTCGATAAGGATTTATCGTTTAACACACGAGAGATTTTATCTTTGGAAGGAAAGATAGAAAATAACACACCAATACGAACAACTCAAAGAATGCTAATTTTTGAAGATGAAGATACCACTAAGCAAGTAATTATAAAGTTTGCCTACACTAAAAATTTTATAGGAAACGACATTATTGAATATAGTAAAACTAAAGGTCTATCTGACATTGATCAGAACCTATCTCAAAAAACAGATATTTTAACTTTTAGCTATAAAAACTTGATAATTATTGTCCACCAGAATGCAGAGGCTAAAATAGATAGCGAAATAACAAAAAAAGCTACAAGAGCCATTCAGTCTTATCTAAAGAATTTCTAAACTCCAAAATTTATGTTTTATAATTTTATGATACAGTGGCAGCTTTTTTATATCGGAAGCAACAACAAAAAAGATAACCCTGCACAAAGTACAGAGGTCATCTTCTCTTAATTAGATGGTGAATATTCCTAATGAATATCTCTAAAAATGCCTACTACTTTACCTAAAATCGACACATGATTCAAGCGAAGCGGCTCGTACGCCGAGTTCTCTGGCTGAAGACGGATATGATCCTTTTCCTTATAGAAGGTCTTGACTGTAGCTTCGTCCTCTTCGGTCATGGCGACGACAATATCTCCATTGTCCGCGGTCTGCTGCTGTCTTACGATCACGTAATCTCCATTGATGATTCCGGCCTCAACCATACTGTCGCCAGCGACGGAAAGCATGAAAATCTTGTCATCGCCAACAAAATGCTGAGGCAGCGGGAAGTAATCTTCAATATTCTCCGTAGCGGTGATCGGAACGCCGGCGGTAACCTTACCGACTACAGGCACTCTGGAAATCGTATGCGTGAAAAGATTGCTGCTCTCTGACTCTTCCTGGCCCAGCAGTTCAATCGCTCTAGGCTTAGTAGGGTCTCGGCGAATCAGGCCCTTCTTCTCCAGACGGTCTAAATGACCGTGTACCGTAGAGCTGGAGGCCAGTCCGACGGCTTCGCCAATCTCACGAACTGAAGGCGGATACCCTTTACTGCGTACTTCTGTACGGATAAATTCCAATATGGCCAATTGGCGGCTGGATATCTTCGACATTCCTTATCAACCCCATTTATGTAACGTTTGGTAAAAGTATAACATAGAACTACCGTTCGTACAAACATTAGTTCTAAATAATTTTTCTCGGAACAATTGTTCGTAAAAAACGCTTGAAACAAACAAGTGTTCTTGTTATAGTAGATTCAAACAGAACATTTGTTTGGGAGATGATCGACATGCTGAAATATAGTACTTATCGGAGTATTTATGACCACCCGGCGCAGCCGCAAGCTAGTGCACAGGGGAGGAAGTCCTTATCTCAAGCTTTGAATTACATAATGTCTTTAAACCGCAACAAGCTGTTAGGCATTCTGTTCGTGTTCTTTCTGGGCTTTAGCAGCGCATTGACTGTATTTGCAAACGGGGAAGAGGAACCTGCTGAGGTGAGGGAGATCGTTGTGCAGTCAGGTGACACCTTATGGAGCATTGCAGCTAGTCACAAGCCGGATTCCATGGACATCCGTGACTATATTCATACCATTGCGAAGTTTAACGGACTGAATAGCCATGATATTAAATTCGGAGAGGTTCTGAGTTTACCCCTCTACTAAACTGTCATAGGAAATAGGCTTATCTTATACTCATTCCCCTTGATCTGCATTATTTAAAATGACGTATCTGTTTCTTCACAGATGATGATATAATATATCTGACTCTTTCATAATAAAGAGCTTGGTCAAGGCCGCTTTCTTGACAAGCTCTTTTTCTCATGTCACAGTTAGAAATGAACATATAAGTGGAGGTATTCAGATGGACATTGATGCATTGGTGGAGCGTATTAACGTTCTCGCGAGAAAGAATAAGACGGAGGGGTTAACGGAGCAGGAGCAGCAGGAGCGTGCTGAGCTTCGTGAAATCTATCTCAATAATATAAGAAGAAATTTCCGGCAGCAGCTGGATTCCATTGAATTTGTTGATGAAGAGCCCGGTAAAGGGAAAGGCTTAAAGCATTAAGTCTGCTTTTTAAATAAACATGAATAAAGGGGTAAGGACATGTCTCGTTCATGGGAAAGAAAAGTAAGCAAGAACCTGGCCCAGGTCAATAAACAGCGTAAGAAGCAGGGCCAGACCTCTATTGGCGGTAACGGTACAGCGGCTGATGGACACATTTTTAAGGGTCGTAAATATGTACTGCCGATTGTGCTTCTGGCCCTGGCAGGTCTGTACGCTTTGTTGGGCAGAGCTACAGCGAGCGCGGCTGGAGCAAGCGACGTTCTGAACTGGGTAGGAGTTAGTCTGTATGTGCTGCTTGCGATCATGATTTTTTTGAGAAAGCCGTTCTTGAAGGTTGGCCGAAATACGCTGTCAACGTTCAAATTCAATCGCGAACGGAAGCTATCACCTTCCGAAATTAGCAAGATTCGGCTTTTGAACGGCTCTGTCGTTATTGAGACGTCAGCAAAGGGCGGCAATTGGGTGTTTTCCCGTCTGATTAACCGATATGATACGGATGCTATGGGGAAAAGGCTGGAGGAATTCGCCAGCATGCACCAAATTGCGGTGGAGCGGAAGTAACCGACAAATTACAGAAGATTGAAGGGGAGAGGGACATGTCTACTGCTGCTGTGTTGTTTGATTTGGATGATACCCTGCTATGGGATGAGCGAAGTGTAGAAGAGGCCTTTACAGCTACCTGCAAAGCGGCTGCCGACGCTGTCTCCATTAATGCCGGGGAGCTGCTTGCAGCTGTTCGTGAAGAAGCTCGTAAGCTTTATGAAACCTATGATACATTTGCTTTTACTCAAATGATCGGCATTAATCCTTACGAAGGCTTGTGGGCGAACTTCACGGCAGGGGAACAGCCAGAGTTTCGCCGGCTGCAGGAGCTGGCGCCAGGCTACCGCAAATCGTCCTGGGACAAGGCACTGAACAGGCTCGGAGTGCAGAATGAGGAGCTGGCCGCTGCACTGGCGGAACAGTTCGCCGCGGAACGAAGAAAGCGCCCTTACGTGTACGCAGAAACGTTTGAAGTGTTGAAGTCGCTGCAAGGTAAGGTCAAGCTGCTGCTGCTGACGAACGGCAGTCCGGATTTGCAGCAAGAGAAGCTGGATGGAGTGCCTGATCTGGCTCCGTACTTTGATCACATTGTAATCTCAGGCAGCTTCGGTAAGGGTAAACCTGATCCTTCCATTTTCCTGCATGCGCTCAGCATGCTGGAGGTCGATCCACAGCGGGCTGTAATGGTAGGGGATAAGCTGACAACTGACATTAAGGGCGGTAATGCGGCCGGACTGACAACCGTCTGGATTAATCGAACCGACCGTCCTAAAGATCCTGCAATCCTTCCGAATTACGAAATTCAGGATTTGAAGGAGCTGCACCCCATCTTAAATGAGCTGCAGCTTACATAAACAATCCTTATATGCTGCGCTATTGAAGTCCCGAATATGATTCGGGGCTTTTTAGCGTTCCCTTTTTACTTCGTGCCTCTAAAGCTGTGTTTCACATTCTCTCATTCAGGTAATTATACAGGTAGACCATGATGACCATGATGACCATGAGATCTAAACCTAGAGAGGAGAATTCACGATGAAGACAGCAGTGTTTGGAGCAAACGGACAAATTGGAAGAATCTTCACAGACCTCTGGATTCGAGAGCAGCATGGTGAGGTAAGAGCTTTGATACGAAGCAGTGATCAGGCAGGGTATTTTGAAGAACTCGGTGCAGATCCTGTGCTGCTTAATCTGGAGGATGATGTCAACACACTGGCGAAGGCGCTTGAAGGCTGTGAAGCAGTTGTTTTTGCTGCAGGCTCTGGAGGGGATACCGGGGCAGATATGACGCTGCTGATCGACCTCGACGGGGCGGTGAAAGCCTCCGAGGCAGCCATGAAAGCAGGCATTGACCGGTTTGTGCTGGTGAGTGCTATGGGTGCAGGTGAACGGGAGCGCTGGAGCGACAGCATCAAGCCATATTATGTGGCCAAGCACTATGCCGATCAGGCCGTTGAATCCAGCGGACTTTCTTATACGATATTGCGTCCAGGTGCGCTAACCAATGACGAGGGCAGCGGAAACATTGAAGCGGGGACAAGTCTTGAGCCTGGAAGCATTCCAAGAGCAGATGTTGCTGCTGCCATTGTGACTGCATTATTAGAGCCTAACACACAGGGCAAATTGTTTGAGCTGATTGAGGGCAGTACACCAATCTCAGAAGCTTTATCAAAGCTCTGATTGAATACAGCAAATGAAGAATGCCTGGAGACACTTTCCTCAATTGAAGGTGGTCTCCAGGTCTTTTTATAACTCCGGCGGGTTGAATCGTCACATAATTGTAAGTCTTCCGCAATGCATCGAAGGAGAGGAATCATGTATAATGACCTTACGGATGTAGAACCGATACTAAAGCAGGTGAATTTATATGAAGAGCACTGGCACGAAGTTGTCTTTGAAGAGAAATGCTGCTCTATGGTCCGCGCTCCTGCTCGCCGCGATTGCACTGGCTGGCTGCAGTGGGGAGTCCGTCAAAGGGAGTGGCGGGGAATGGGTGCTAGAGGATCCGATCCTCGTTGAATTATCTTTGAGCAAAGAGGTGGCCGCTGCCGGCGAGGCTGTGTCCATGATCGCGAAGGTCACTCAATCGGGCGAACCGGTGGATGATGCGGATACCGTAGAATTCGAAATTACGCAGGAGGGCGGAGGCATGCAGGTAAAGGTCCCGGCACAGCACTCCGGCAACGGAAATTATGAACTTCAGAAGAGGTTTACGGATACGGGTACATACCGAATTATCTCTCACGTTACCGCGAGGGGAATGCATTCCATGCCTGTTAAGGAACTACAGGTTACCCCATAGCGCACATGCTGGTCACCGCCATACTATGAATATTGTACAATGCAAAAGCAGCAAGACCTCTGAGGCCTTGCTGCTTTTGCTGGTTCCTGATCGTTTTTACAGGCCTGGGTTAGGCACGGGTGTCGCGATCCAGCCATTGGCTTCAATGAACAAACGAACGGCTACAATTTGCTTGTTATCCATTAATGTAAAGAAGTGCGGCGTATTCTCAGGTACGGAAATAACGTCCCCCGGCTCCAATTCCACATTGAAATAACCTACATCCTCTGCACCTTTAATAATGAAAATGCCTTTACCGCCAACAATAGCGCGGATTTCATCTTCAGTATGAGTGTGAACCTCTTCAAATTTTTGCAGAAGCTCTTCCAGGTTAGGGGTAGATTCAGACAGGGTGATGACGTCCCAGATTTTATAGCCGCGGCGGGCAGCCAGATCCCGAATTTCTTCATCAAAAATATCAAGAATTCGTTTCTTGTCATCATCAGAAAGTGAAAACTGCTCCTGCAGCTCCTGTGGAAGCTTATCCATATTCCAATGCTCGTATACGACCTCTTGCGAGTTTAGGAATTGACGAACATTTTCCTCGCCGGAGATTCTTTCGTTCGTGTTGCGAATTACAATTTCAGCCATGATTATATCCCTCTTTCTCCACTTGGAATAATAAGTATTATAAGGTTTTACAAGCAGCTTGTCATCCCTTTACCTGTATTTTATATGATTGCGCCGCATAATTCACGTTATAATCATTCTTTCCTAATGAATTTAATTCTGTTACACTAAGATTTAACGTTTTACGGGGAGGGGTAGCTTTGAGTAAGCCAAGTTTACAAGATATGCTAAAAGAACGAATATTAATCCTCGATGGTGCAATGGGCACCATGATTCAGCAGGAGGACCTCTCTCCAGAGGATTTTGGTGGAGAAGAACTGGATGGCTGTAACGAAATGCTGGTGCTTGAGCGGCCGGACGTGATTCAATATATACATGAAAAATACCTCGAGGCGGGTGCAGATCTGATCGAGACCAATACCTTTGGCGCGACATCCGTGGTATTGGCCGAATACGATATCCCGCATTTAGCCAAAGAAATCAATTTGGAGGCTGCTCGCTTAGCGCGTGCTGCTGTAGATAAATATTCGACACCAGAGCGCCCGCGCTACGTAATCGGGGCCCTAGGACCCACGACGAAGACGCTGTCGGTGACCGGAGGCGTGACGTTTGCCGAGCTGATTGAGAGCTACGAAGAGCAGGTTGTTGCTCTCATTGAGGGCGGGGTTGACGCGCTGCTGCTGGAAACATCGCAGGATACGCTGAATGTTAAGGCGGGTACGATTGGCATTCGTCAGGCTTTTGAGTCATGTGGCGTTCAGCTGCCAATTATGATATCAGGTACGATTGAGCCAATGGGAACCACACTCGCCGGTCAGAATATTGAGGCCTTCTGCATTTCATTAGAGCATATACAGCCGATTTCCATCGGGCTCAACTGTGCTACGGGTCCGGAGTTTATGAGAGACCACATTCGTTCGCTGTCAGATATGTCGAGTGCGGCGATTAGCTGCTATCCAAACGCAGGACTGCCAGATGAGAATGGTCACTATCATGAGTCTCCGGAATCCTTGGCGCAAAAAATGGGTGCTTTTGCCGAAAAAGGCTGGCTGAACATTGCCGGAGGGTGCTGCGGAACGACACCGGAGCATATCCGGGCATTAAGTGAGGTAATGAGCCGCTATGCACCGCGCCCGCTGTCAGGCAGCCATCTGCCCGCGCTTTCCGGAATTGATCCCGTCTACATTGAACAGGATAACCGTCCATATATGGTCGGCGAGCGGACGAATGTGCTCGGCTCGCGGAAGTTCAAGCGTCTTATTGTAGAAGGCAAGTATGAAGAGGCCTCGGAAATAGCCAGGGCGCAGGTCAAGAACGGTGCACATATTATTGATGTCTGCGTTCAGGACCCCGATCGGGAGGAGAAGGCCGATATGATCGCGTTCCTGGAGCTTGTCGTCAAAAAGGTCAAGGTGCCCTTGATGATTGACACAACCGATCCGGAAGTGATTGATCTGGCCTTGAGCTACTCCCAGGGGAAAGCGATTATTAACTCCATTAACCTTGAGGATGGCGAAGAAAAGTTTGAGCATGTAACTCCATTGATTCATAAGTACGGTGCTGCGGTGGTCGTGGGTACCATTGACGAGAGCGGCCAGGCCATACACCGGGAGGATAAATTAAACGTTGCAAAGCGCTCCTATGAGCTCTTGGTTCATAAATACGGAATCAAGCCGGAGGATATCATTTTTGACACGCTGGTGTTCCCGGTAGGTACCGGGGATGAGCAGTATATTGGCTCGGCCAAAGAAACGATTGAAGGAATTCGTCTCATTAAAGAGGCAATGCCGGAGTGCCATACGATTCTGGGGATTAGTAATGTCTCGTTTGGCTTGCCGGAGGCGGGCAGAGAGGTGCTGAACTCGGTTTTTTTATATGAATGCACAAAGGCAGGCCTCGATTATGCCATCGTCAATACCGAGAAGCTGGAGCGTTATGCTTCTATCTCCGATGAGGAAAAGCGCCTTGCGGAGGATCTGATCTACCGGACCAATGATGATACCCTTTCCGCTTTTGTAGCTGCATTCCGGAATAAGAAGGTTGAGAAGAAGGAAAAGATCTCGAACCTTTCTCTAGAAGAGCGTCTAGCATCTTACGTGGTTGAAGGCTCCAAGGAAGGCTTGATCCCGGATCTGGATGAAGCCCTCAAAAAAAGCTCACCGCTGCAAATTATCAATGGTCCCCTGATGGAAGGGATGTCCGAGGTTGGGAGACTGTTTAATAATAACGAGCTGATCGTTGCCGAGGTGCTGCAGAGTGCGGAAGTCATGAAGGCTTCAGTAGCTTATCTGGAGCCATTTATGGAGAAGAACGAATCGTCAGTTAAGGGGAAAATCATGCTCGCCACAGTCAAGGGTGATGTGCATGATATTGGAAAAAATCTGGTAGAAATCATCCTTGCGAACAATGGTTACCATATTGTTAACTTGGGTATAAAAGTACCACCGGAGCAGATCATTGAAGCGTATCGCAGAGAACAGCCCGATGCAATCGGGTTATCCGGTCTGCTGGTGAAGTCGGCCCAACAGATGGTTCTGACGGCACAGGATTTAAAAACGGCGGGCATCAGCGTTCCGATCATGGTGGGCGGAGCAGCGTTAACACGCAAATTTACCCGGACGCGGATTCGTCCCGAATACGAAGGTATGGTGTTATATGCCAAGGATGCGATGGACGGCCTTGATCTTGCCAACAAGCTGAGTGATCCGGTTAACCGCTCCAGCCTGCAGCTGCAGCTTGAACAGGAGCGCGAGGAGGATGCACAGGTCCAAACTGTCGTTAAGGTAATGCCAGAGCCGGTGCGGATTAAGCGTTCTGAGGTTTCTACGGAAGCGCCGGTATACATGCCGCCGGATTTGGATCGTCATATTATTCGTAACTACCCGATTCCCCACATTCTTCCTTATGTAAACATGCAGATGCTGTTAGGTCATCACCTCGGCCTGCGGGGATCGGTAGAGCAGCTCTTGGCAGCACAGGATCCCAAAGCAGTTTCATTAAAGGAGACGGTAGACAGCATTTTTGACGAAGCGATTCGCAACGGGATTATTCAAGCACACGCTATGTACCGCTTCTTCCCGGCGCAGTCGGAGGGCAATGATATTCTCATCTATGATCCAGCGGACTCCAAAACGGTGCTTCATCGTTTTAGCTTCCCAAGGCAGCAGGTTGAGCCTTATCTGTGTTTGTCTGACTTCTTGAAGTCTACAGACAGCGGTATTATGGATTATGTCGGCTTTCTCGTCGTTACGGCCGGGCATGGGGTTAACAAGCTGTCAACGGAGTGGAAGGACAAAGGCGATTATTTGAGATCTCATGCGCTCCAGGCAGTTGCTCTGGAAACCGCAGAGGGACTGGCGGAACGTGTCCATCATATGATGCGGGATTCCTGGGGCTTCCCGGATCCGGAGGATATGACCATGAAGCGTCGACTGGGTGCTCGTTATCAAGGTATTCGCGTCTCCTTTGGATATCCGGCATGTCCGGATCTGGAGGATCAGGGACCGCTGTTCCAGCTATTGAAGCCGGAAGACATGGGTGTGGAATTGACGGAAGGCTTTATGATGGAGCCGGAAGCTTCGGTATCGGCCATGGTGTTTAGTCACCCTGAGGCTAAATATTTTAATGTGGATAAAGCTTAACATCATATGCGGTGTACAGCCGCTGGAAATCCTCCGAGTATTCGGAGGATTTCTACGGTTTACATCCCTGCATAAGTAGAAGGGAGAAACGACATGGAGCTCTATTTTCTAGGGACGAACGCAGGAGTTCCTTCCTTGCAGCGTAACGTCACCTCAGTTGCCTTAAGACTGCTGGAAGAGCGCGGGACCATCTGGCTGTTTGATTGCGGCGAAGGAACGCAGCATCAGATTCTCCGCTCTCCGCTGAAGCTGAGCAAGCTGGAATATATTTTTGTTACACATATGCATGGTGACCATATTTTTGGCTTGCCCGGCCTGCTATCGAGCCGTGGAGCGCAGGGAGCATCCACCAAGGTGACTGTATTCGGACCTGTAGGAATACAGTCGTTTCTTCAAACAGCGCTGACGCTTAGTCAATCAAGAGTGAATTATCCGCTCGACATTGTGGAGCATGATGGAGGCGTATTACACGAAGACGATACCTTCAAGGTCGAGGCCGCTAGATTAGAGCATCGGGTAGACAGCTATGGCTACCGGATCACCGAGAAGGACCGCCCCGGCAGTCTCGATTTGGATCAGCTGCAGGCGCTTGGCCTAAAGCCCGGCCCGTTATACGGTCGTCTAAAGCGCGGGGAAAGCGTCGAGCTCCGCGAAGGGGAGATGCTGCATCCGTCTCAGGTGCTTCTGGCTCCCAAGAAGGGACGGATCGTAACGATTCTGGGGGACACTAGACCCTGCGAGAATGTGGTGCCGCTCGCCCAAGATGCCGATGTGTTGCTGCACGAGGCAACTTTCATGCATGAGCTTGCGGATACCGCGGCTGAATATTTTCACAGCACCTCGACGCAAGCCGCAGAGGCTGCGCTCCAAGCTAACGCGCGTCAGCTTCTGCTGACTCATTTCAGCTCCAGATACAAGGATGTAGAGCATCTACAGCCTCTGCTGGAGGAAGCCAAGGCGGTGTTTCCTAACACCAAGCTGGCGGAAGACTTTGCTTTATTTCCTGTCGCTCGCAGGGAATAAGAAAATTATTTTCCGGGAAAGCGCAGGAAATGACAAGGGAATACATTCGATGTAGATTGTTGTCAATTGTAAGTCTGTTAGACCTGAAGCAGACATTATGATCGTTAACCTTATAAATATTTAATGGGATGAAGGAAGGGTGTGATCGTGATGAGCATACACACAACAGGGATCTTGATTGATTTGGACGGAACCTTGTATCACGGTAAGCGCCGCATTCCCGGAGCGGATCAATTCGTATCCCGGCTGAGGGAGCGTCAGCTGCCATTCCTGTTTGTGACGAACAATTCTTCACGAACTCCGGAGCAGGTTGCAGACCACCTGAAGGAAATGGGGATTGATGCTGCAGCGGATGAGGTGTGTACTTCATCTCTTGCCGCGGCGAGTTATATTTCCCGTGAATCACCGGGCGCAAAAGTGGCGATTCTGGGAGAAGAGGGACTTCACGCGGCTATCGAACAGGCTGGCCTGCAGGTTACAGAAGATCAGCCGGATTATTGTGTTCAAGGCATATACCGTTCCTTCAGCTATGATTCGCTGGCCCGCGCAGTCCAGTGGATTCATGGCGGTGCGGTATCCGTGCTGACTAATCCGGACCTGCTCCTGCCTTCGGACGATGGCCTGTCTCCTGGCGCCGGCTCACTGGGAGCAGCCATTGAAGCTGCTTCGGGCGTCAAGCCGATTGTCATTGGCAAGCCTTCGTCGATTCTGATGAACTATGCGGCTGACCGCCTGGGCATTTCACCAAGACAGGCTGTTGTGGTTGGTGATAATATGAGGACCGATATTGCGGCAGGGGCTCAGGCAGGCTGCAAGACCATACTCGTCATGACGGGAATTACGACACCGTATAATATCGAGGAGCACCGTACATCTGCAGGCGTGTCGCCAGACTACATTTGCGAAACGCTATCGCAGGCTGCCGACTTATTATGCAGCGGGGAGCTATTTACATAAAGCTGGAATGGAAAGGGAAGATGCATCATGCCGGAGCTTCCGGAAATGGAGAACTATCGCAGGCTGCTGTCAGAAGTAATCTTGAATACCCCAATTACGGATGTTACCGTTCAGCGGGAGAAATCCATTAACATGGCACCTGAGCTGTTTGCCAGTACTTTAATGGGCTCACGCTTCATTTTTATTGAACGCAGAGGCAAATACCTCATCTTCCACTTAAGCGACGGCAAACGGCTGCTGCTGCATCTGATGCTTGGAGGATTGCTGTACTTGGGACATGGACATGAAGACAAGCCGTCCCGAAATACACAAATTGAAATTTCATTCGGGTCTGCTACGCTATACTTTATCGGATTGAGACTCGGCTATTTGCATCTGCTCTCTGCCAAAGAAAGTGATCTTGCACTGGAAGGTCTGGGCCCGGATCTGTTTAGCCGAAAGCTCACCCGGGAGCGCTTCACAGCGATTCTCCAGAGTCGCAGGGGAACCTTGAAAAGCTTGCTCGTCAATCAGCAGGCTATTGCCGGGATCGGTAACAGCTATGCGGATGAGATTGCATTTGCAGCGGGGTTGCATCCTTCAACCAAGGTTCAGCAATTGACTGAGTCCGAGATCTCCAGGCTTTATGATGCTGCAATGAGCGTATTAACTGACGCTCTGGAGGCTGGCGGTTATATGGAGCTGCCTCTATTTCAGGGAGATGAACGAACGGGCGGCTTTGACGAATCCTTCAGGATTTATGATCGCGAAGGACAGCCCTGCGTCAGATGTGGCAGCACAATTGTTAAGACAGAGCTGAGCGGTAGAAAAGTATTTTATTGTCCGGTTTGTCAGCCGTAAAGGGATATGAATTCCACACATACCACACCTAAAGTTGGCGGACACGGAAGCACTCAAGGCGGATATGCTGCCGCTGCTCGGCGAGCCTTGCAGATGGGCGGTGACGCCTTTCAATATTTCCCGAAGAACCCGCGCCGGCTGCACGTGAAAATCCCTGATTTTCACGACTGCCTGTCATGCAGAGCCTTTTGCGAGGAGCATGGACTTGTTTCTGTTGCGCACACGCCTTATCCTGTGAATATGGCTGCTGGTCTGTCAAAGGGAAAAGAGCATTACCGGCTGACTGTGGATTGTCTGATCAATGACTTGATCATTGCGGAAGCTTGCGGCTCCCTCGGAATCGTGGTGCATTTTGGTCACGGCAGCAGTCAGGATCAGCTTACTGCCTACCAGAATATGATTCACTGCATGAATGAGGTGCTGCGTGAGTGGAACGGACAAGCCAAGCTGCTGATTGAGAACCAGGCGGGTGACCATGGCGATATGGGTATCACGCTTGAAGAATGCGTGAAGGTGAGAGAGCTGTCTTCGTCTCCGGACCAAATCGGCTTCTGTCTGGATACCTGTCATTGGTTTGCCTCGGGACAGTGGCAGGGGGAGAATACGGCTCAGCTTTTAAAGCGGGGCTCAGAGCTCGGGTATTGGGAGTCACTGGCTCTCGTTCACCTGAATGACTCCAAATACGGAGCCGGCTCCCGGAAGGATCGTCATGAGCGTGTGGGGCGCGGCAGGATTGGAAAAGAGTGTCTGCAAAGCTTGCTGCAGAGCAGGGAGCTGGCTGATAAAGTGTTTATTTTGGAAACGGAAAAAGGCGAGGACGGAACTCACCGGCAAGATATTGCCAAAGTGAGATCCTGGCTGAACTAAGGAGGGAATGACCATAATTCATGTATATTTGGATGATTGGCGTGCCTGTCCCCCAGGCTTTGCTCTCGCTAGAAACGGGGAAGAATGCCTAATGCTGCTGCGAGAGTGCAAGGTGGGTATTCTATCTCTCGATTATGAGCTGGGGCCGGATGTGATGAACGGCGGAGATGTGGCCGCGGCCATTGTACGGGAGCAGCTGTATCCGGAAGAAATTTTTCTTCACACTTCAAGTCCATCCGGACGCACGCGAATGTACGAGATGCTCTATCAGCACAAGCCTCTGGGCGTGAAGGTTCATCATGGTCCCATGCCGGCAGAGTATCTTAAGACTGCAGGGAATTCAGAAGCATGATTGCTATTTCAGAACGGGAGTTCAAGGAGCGTCTGGCCTGGCAGCAGCAGCTGCGGAAGCAGGGACGGAATGGGGTACAGCCGGTTATTGTCTTTTTACACACTCCGTTCTGTGGAACCTGCAAGGCTGCACGTAAAATGCTGGAGGTTGCAGAGGCGATGCTTCCGGACGGAGTGCTGCTGGAGAGCGATGTGAATTTTCTGCCTGACCTGGTCCAGCAGCTACAAGTGCGAAGTGTGCCAGCCCTATTGGCCGTCACTGATCATGACGCAGAGCCTTACAAGATATTGTACCGGATGGGCTCGGTTCAGGATATTTTGAGTTTTGTCAGAGGAGTGATGAGATGATCTCATTGCAGCATATTCACTACAAAAGGGAAGACCGCCTGATCCTTAACGATATTTCCCTCGACATGAAGCCCGGGGAGCACTGGGTCATACTTGGCCGAAACGGCTGTGGAAAGACGACGCTGCTTGAAATGATTACAGGCTATTTTTTTCCCAGCTCTGGGCAGATTGAGGTGCTCGGGAATCTGTATGGCCGGTGTGATGTCAGAGAGGTTCGCAAGAGCATTGGTTATATCAGTCAGTCCTTGATGGAAAAGCTGTCTCTGCGTGATCCGGTATGGGAGGTTGTAGCCACGGGAGCGTATGCATTTCTTCGCTTTTATCAGCAGATTCCGGAGCAGGTGGAGAAACAGGCCCGTGAATTGCTTGAAGATATGAATTTTGGTCATCTGGCTAATCATCCGCTCGGCACGTTGTCCCAAGGTGAACGTAAGAAGGTGATGCTGGCTCGTTCTCTGATGGCTGATCCTCAGCTGCTCATTATGGATGAGCCGTGTGCAGGGCTGGATCTGTATGAGCGTGAAAAAATGCTGCTTGAAATTGACCGGCTTCGTAAACGGAACGTAATGGTTGTCTATGTCACTCATCATATTGAAGAAATTGTTCCTCTGTTCACCCATGTTGCGTTAATGAAGGATGGACAGCTAGCAGGAGCTGGACGCAAAGAAGAGGTATTAAATAAAGAACTTATAAAAGCTGCTTATGATATTGATGCCGAGCTGGAATGGGACGGCGGGCGTCCGTGGATTAAAGTGAAATCTGGAGGGTAACCCCATTGCGAGACATTGAGCATGAAATTAGGAATGAACAAGCCGGTCACATGAAGCAGGTGAAGCTGGTATGTACAGCCAACCATGGCTTTGCACCTTATGCCCAGGAGGAGCTTCGCCGCTTGTTCGGCAAGCTGAAAAGCACTGTGCTAATTCCGGGAGAAGTATTCATCGTTACCCTGGAAGCCGAAAGTATCGAGCAGGTGATCCGCAAAATTAAAGAAGCGTCGCTGATTTTTTTGCGGCATCTATTTCCTGTCCATCTTGAAATGAAGGCTGAAGACGCTGAAGCTGCTGCCAGAGAGCTGGAGCGTTATGCACTTGGCCGGGAGGAGCTGGGCGAGAGCCGTGTAGCCCTTCAAATACGAAAAACAGCAGATAGCAGCTGGAAGGAGCACCCTTCTGCTCTTAGAGACAGGCTGCAGCAGTCGATGACTCCCCTTGCTTCAGCGTTTGCAGTTCAGCATTCGGAGTGGATTCTGTCCGTATTTGCGGCAGCTGATCATTGGTATGCAGGCGTCGCTAGACCCGAAGATCAATTGTCGGATTGGAACGGTGGAGCGATTCGATTCCAGCGGGAGGAGGGTCAAATCTCCAGAGCCAAATTCAAGCTGCTAGAAGCAGAGCATCAATTCTCGATTCCGTTTGACTCCTTCCACAATGCGCTGGATATCGGGGCAGCCCCCGGCGGCTGGACCTCGTTCCTGCTGGAGCGCGGGCTGCGAGTTACGGCAGTGGACCCTGCTCAAATGCATGACTCTTTAAAGAGACATCCGCAGCTCCGAATTCTGAACAAGAACGCTTCAGATGTGAAATTTAAAGAGCATGAGTTCGATCTGCTTGTGTGTGATATGAGCTGGAGTCCCAAGCAAATGGCTAGGCTCGTGACGGACCTGCTCTATAGTCTGACTCCCGGCGGAACAGCTATTGTGACGGTGAAGCTGCTGACCAAGAAGCCAATGGCGCTGGTTACTGAAATGCTGAATTGGTTCGAGGATGCTCATATGCAGGTCCAGGGAGCCAAACAGCTGTTTCACAATCGCGATGAGATTACGCTGTATATGATTAAATACTAAATAAAAAAAACTCTTTACAAAGTTCGGCCTGGCAAGCTATAATGATTCCAAAATTAACCAATAGATCGGGAAAGCATCCTGCTCTGTTCACTGCGTTACTGCAGAGAACAGTCGGGGTGCTTTTTTTTTGTAATGTCGTAATCATGTCAGGAAATTAGGAAGGGCGAGAAGAATGCTGAAACAGCCAAGTAAGCTTAGGCCAGGCTCTGTGCTGGGTGAACGATACGAAATACTGACCCGGATTGGTGAAGGCGGTATGGGCTATGTGTATCTAGCGGATGATGCCAAGCTGCCAGGGAAGCAATGGGCGGTGAAGGAAAGCCTGCATGCAGAAGGGCAGGCAGGACATGTGCAGGCTGAGGCCGATGTGTTAATTGGACTTAATCACCCCATGCTGCCTGGGATCATAGATTTTTTCAAACCGGATCCAGATGGATATGCCTACTTGATTATGGATTATATCCATGGACAAACGCTGGAGCAGTTTATTAGGGGTGAGGGTGGTCAAGTCAGCAACAGCTTTATCTTTGCCGCTGCAAATCAACTGCTGGAGGTGCTGGGTTACCTGCACCAGCAGACGCCGGCTATCATCTACCGCGACCTGAAGCCATCGAATATTATGCTGACTCCGGACCATCTAATCAGACTTGTCGATTTCGGGATTGCCAGGAGCTACAAAGGCCTTCAAGGCGAGGATACCGTCAAGCTAGGAACGATCGGATTTGCGGCTCCCGAGCAATATGGCGGAGGGGAAAGTGATGAGAGATCGGATTTGTACGGTCTGGGCGCGCTGCTGCTTTACATGCTTACTAATGGGCGGGCGAGTGAATGGAGACCTGGAATCAAATCTTTTATCCGGGAAGGTGCACCCCCAGAGATGGTCTCCATGGTTCGCCGGCTATTAGAGCAACAGCCGCAGGATCGCTACCAGTCTGCTGCAGAGGTGCTTCGAGTTCTGAGGGAAAGCCAGCACTCCGGGGGAGGCGGCTCCTCTTCCGGCCGTTTCTCTTCATTCTCCGGGAGCCTGGTGACTGCTGTACTGGGTGCTGCTCCCGGAATCGGAGTGACACACTGCTGCATTATGATGGCACATTATTTGGCGAAGAGCTTCAAGCGGGTAGCAATTGTAGAAATGGGACTCAAATCAACAGCGTTTAAGCAAATTCAAGAAATTGCAGTGGATGCATCCAGGCAGCACGAACGCAAGTTTGTCATTCAAGGTATCGATTACTGGAGGCAGGCGGCAAGAAGTGACATCATTTCACTTCTTGCAGGGAGCTATGATGCCGTTGTGCTCGATCTTGGAGCTTACCGTGACAGCGATAGGCTGGAGGAATTTTTCCGGGCGCAGATTCCGGTTGTGGTCTGTCCCTCAGCAGAATGGCGCTGGAAGGATGTGCAGGCTGTAACTCAAGCATTGTCTCGCTACAGCCAGCCCGGAAGGGTCTATGCGCTTCCTTGTTCAGATGAAGGTGAAGCAGAGAGAATGAGCAGAAAGCTGGGAGGAAGCCAGGTCGTACCTCTGCCATTGTTGAAGGACCCTTTTCAATATACAGACACTACCCGTCAGGCTATGGATCAAATCTATGCTGCGGTTATTCCTGCAGGGATCAGAAGGCCGTGGTTCTCATTTGCAAAACGATGGATGCATTAGAAGGAGGTAGATTCAGCACATGCCAATATTAACTGCCCGAAACCGAAGGCTGCTGCTAGCGGGGCTGACTGGCGCCGGGGTTACTGCTTTTTTCGCTGCGGGAGGCTTATATTTTGCGCAAGATCATTTCCAAAGCCAGTATCGTGAGGAGAAGCAGCAATATTTGGATCAGATTGAGGAACTGCAAGTTTTGGCTTCGGCCGGCGGACAAGGCATGAAGACCTTGTGGGTGCCGGATCAGGATGTTCCTGCAGGAGAGCTGCTAAGTATGAAGAAGATGAAGCAGGTTCAGGTTCCGGCTGAAATGCTGCCTGAAAATGTGCCGGCGTCCCTGGAGGAGCTTCAGGGAAAAGGAGCCAAGATCGAGCTTCGGAAAGGAACACCCATCACGCTGTCTATGCTGTTTGATCAGGAGATGACACCCGATGATCTCCGGCACCGGGAGCTGAAATCGGTGTGGCTGCCCAGCAACCTCAAGCTGCAGGATCAGATAGACATTCGTATTCAATTTCCGACGGGACAGGATTTTATCGTTCTTGCCAAGAAAAAAGTGGATCGCTTGGCTGCGCCTGCTTTTTGGACGACGTTGAATGAAGAAGAGATCTTACTGCTATCCAGTGCGATGGTGGATGCCTATCTGAATGGTGCCTCGCTGTACGCTCTGACCTACGTTGAGCCTGGAATTCAGGATCGGGCCATTCCCAATTACCCGCCTAACGTAAAAGTGAATTCTCTCATTAGAAGTGACCCTAACATTATTAGGGCAGCGGAGAGAGCTTTAGAAGTCTCTATAAGGCAGGCTCTGGAGAAGGATCTGGCACCGCTGAATACAGGTGACAGCCCGAACAGCTACGGCAGTAGTTTTGGCAGCAGCTCTAGTATCAGACATGACGGCGGTAGCAGCGGGACTCAGGATTTTGCTACCTGGATTCCGGCGGGTGGACCGTCGCAGCCTGATTTAGGAACGGGTACTCTGCCGAGTAATGAGTTCATGCAGGAGCGTGCAGATCAGGAAACTGAGTCTAGTCGTATACTGGGAGCCCCTCATGAAGGGCAAGCCTCCGGTTCTACGGAGAAGGAAGCTGATCTGATATTTTCAGCTCCATAAATGAAGCTAAGGAGGACTTATTGTTGTGAAAACATGGATATTTGCAGGTGTGAGTGAAAAAAACGATTTTCTGCTCTATATGGCTAAAGTGCTTAGCTGCAGCGGTTATCGGGTGCTCCTGGTAGACGGGACTTTCCAACACAATTATGCCCATCACATTGGGGCGGCAGGGCAAGATCAAGGCATTTATGAATTTAGCGGCTTTGATGTTGCGTGTTACTTCCGGCACGGGGAGGATCTGATGACTTGGCTGAACCACTCGGAGGAAGAAGCATATGATTATTGGCTATGGGATGTTGGAAGTTTAGATTATATTCTAGATCATCGTTGGAAGGAGGCGGACGCATGCGTATGGTGCAGCAGCTTCAGCCTTACCAATCTGTTGAGCGATCAACGGTGGCTGAACGAGCTCTCAAGAAGCAGCGCATGGAGCAGCGAAATCGCCTTTCACCAGCTGTATTTAAACGTTATCGAAGATAGAACTGCAGATTCCTATATTACAAGCATTATGAGCCAGGTGTCAGTGCACTGGCTGGCTGATCCAATCCGCATTCCCTGGGATGAGACCGCAGCAGCACTAAAAATTGATAACGAGCACACCTCCCGGCTGCGAATCAAGCCGCTAAGCCGCAGATACAAGCGGGCATTAGCTCAATTTATTCAAAGATTGAGCGATATGGAGGATCACCATATTCATAAAGCATTCAAGCAGGCGGAAAGGAGAAGAGCATGAGCTTGATTACCGTTTGGAGTCCGTTGCCAAGTGGCAGCGGGAGTACGATCCTGGCTGCTTGCCTGCCGGCGATGCTCTGTACAGCCTATCCATCCAGCTGCTTGCTGCTGCATGGTGGTGCTTTAGGTGACAGGGTTGAAGCAGGCTTGCTGCCATTTAATAAGCTAGAGGGCTTTAGGACTGAAGAAGAGGACTCAGGTATGAGGGCACTTCAGCGAATGTACCTAAGCGGCCGACTGGATTCACGGAACATTAAGGATTACACCGCCTCATTAATACCGGGCAAGCTGGATCTGATCAGGGGCGATCAGGATGGGGAATCGGGCTCTTACGGAGCGATTCAATTATTGCAATACAGCGGCATCCTTACAGCGGCGCTGGGTGGTTATGATGTTGTCATAGCCGATGCTGGTAATGGCTTGCCGAATGCTTTAGACATGGAGCTTATATCAAGATCTGATTTGTTAATTATTGGACTGAACCAAAACCTTCATGCGATCGATCAGTGCTTTAGAGATCAGCTTCCGGCAATGGTTGAGCATGTCAAACAGTATTGTTTCGTTACAGGTAAATACGATGCTTCAAGTCACGCCTCATTGCTAAATATGAAGCGCAGGTATGGAGTGAAATCGTGGGCTGGCACCATACCCTACTGTACGGAAATACAGGATGCCTGGAATTCTAGAAGCCTGCTAGCAGCAATGCTTCGGAGTGGTGGTGTGATGCGGAGAAGCCGTACACCATTCGGAGAAGCTGTGACAGTCATAGCTGCACATGTCGCTAAACAGCTGGGTCTGCCGGGTGCCGCCGCAGAAGGGAAGGGTGCTTGATGCATGGGGAGTGGTTACGAAACGCTCTGGCGATGGCGGCGGTCATTGTGCTGCTCTTGATTTACATGTTCATTCGTGTTTCTTCCAAAACATTCAAGAGCCGTACACCTGAACAGGGGGCCGCCACATATACGCTGGATTCATTGACGGATGGAGTGAAAGAGCAGCTTCATCAGCTGACTCATGGACAGCTGGCAGACCTGGGACTCCACGATGTAGAGTACCGTAAAAGGCTGAATAAGCAAAATGAGCTCAAAAGGGCGCTGAAAGGCTGCGTAACCGGTGATATTTCTGACAAGCAGTATGTTAAATCTTTTATCCGTGAGCTGTTAAGAACCAAACTGCGCCTGGACGAGCAGGCTATGAACTTGATCATTCCATTCGATCATCACGAACAGCTAACCTCAGCAGACAAATTCGATATTATCCTTTTTCTATTCAAGCAAGAGCATCAGGATGACGCACTTTCCAGATTGCTGGAGAAATATGAATTAGCAGTCCCGAGAGTGCTGGAGGGTTATGGGGAGGACCCTGTCTACGCAGTCATTGCTGCAGATATTGATTTGATTTACGAGCATGAAATACGAATGCTGACGGCAGGTGAGAAGCTGGATCTCATTGTACAGCGGTTATATCAGCATTACAAAGGCTTTTCGGTCATTGATGAGCTTCGAGAGCAGCGTATTGATGGAATCAGTGGAGGTGTAAGCGGTGTAGTCGGCAGACTGCTGCAGAGTCCGATTCAGGATTCTTATCGTTTGGATGAGATCCCGATGTCCACGGAGCGGGAGAGTATCTGGCTGTTCTACAAAGGTGTATCTATCCATTTAAGCTTTCTGTCTTTTGATCAGCCTAATGAGCTGCGCCGGGTATGTCAGAACATTTATAAATTCAACCATCCCGGTCAGCTAACCGAGGCAGTAGGCTACAAAGTCAATGAAATGAAGGACGGCTCCAGAGTTGTTGTCGTTCGTCCACCTTTCTCAGAGGGCTGGGCTTTCTTCGTACGGAAGTTTGATGTCCAGAAGGCTACGCTTGCGCAATTGATTCAGGGTGATAATGCGGAGATGGCGGTAAAGCTGCTAGCGTTTCTAATGAAGGGCAGCCGAATCACAGCGGTCACCGGATCGCAGGGCTCTGGTAAAACAACATTGCTCATGGCTATGATTCAGCATATTTACGCGACCTATCCCATTCGGGTGCAGGAGATGTCCTTTGAGCTGCAGCTGCGCAAGCTGTACAGCCGGCGAAATATCTTGAGCTTCCGGGAGACAGCTCATATCTCAGGACAGCAGGGCCTGGACTTGCAGAAAAAGACAGATGGCACGGTCAACATTCTCGGGGAGGTTGCCAGCGATGAGGTTGCAGCATGGATGATTCAGATGTCACAGGTAGCGAGCTTGTTTACCGTGTTCACTCATCATGCCAAGACATTCCCTGATTTAATCTTATCGCTGCGCAATTCCCTGCTAAAGTGCGGCATATTCCAGCAGGAGCAGCTGGCGGAGGAGCAGGTGGTTCAGGTGGTTCACTTTGACGTTCATCTGAAGCGCACCCATGATGGCCGTCGGTTTATTGAACGGGTGACAGAATGTCTTCCCGGTGAGCCGGACACCCACGGTATAGTAAAAGCAGGGTCATCCCGTAATGTGCTGGAGTATCGCGATGGAGCCTATTATGCGATGAATCCGCTGTCGCGGCGCTCTATTCAGGATATGGAGCAGCAAATGCAGCCACAGGATCTTGAGGCGTTCAGGGCTTTTGTGCTGGATGCATGGGGGGAATCCGCTTGAGCCAGCAGCTGCTAATCGGCATTTTGGTATGCTCTCTTGTCATCTGCGTTATTCTGACGATAGCTTCTGTCCGTATTCAGCGCCGCTATGAGGCGCTATATGGCATGAACAGCAAGACGTTGGGACCGGGCGGCTCTCTGAAGGATGTTAGGCTCAAGCTGAAGCAATGGCTGCAATCCTTGTATCTTGCTGCGATCAACATCCCTGGGATCTCTAACTATGTAAGAAGGATCCGAAGGAAGATCAAGCTGCTTCATCCGTATGACGAGGTTGCTTTAAGATACGAGACGATGAAGCTTATTCTACTTGTCATTACGGCGTCTACTCTCTCCGGAGCCTTACTGTTCATGCATAATCCCGGTCCGGTCTTTATCATAACTTCAGTGCTGGCTGCGGTCATTATCCATCATTTAATGATTGATTTATTTCTCCACCGCCTGGAGCTGAAGCTGATGCATCAAACGGTAGAGCTGTTCTCCTCAGTCAGGCATCATTACCAGCAGCACGGTATGGTGGAAGAAGCGATCTACGAAGCAGCAACGACCTCAGGTCATGAAATTTCTATCCATGGACACCGCATACATCAGGCATTAATTTCCCGGGATGCAGAGGAAGAGCTCAATCATATATACAATACCTCACCGAATCGGTATATTCAGGCTTTCGCGGGTATTTCGCATTTAGTGCTTGAGCTTGGAGATCACGAGGATAAGAGCCATTCCGTATTTTTGAAGGGATTAAGCAGCCTGACTAAAGAGCTGCATCTAGATATTTTGAAAAGACAACGCCTTGATTACCTGCTGAAAGGCCTGCATGCTATTGCGCTGGTTCCGGTATTTTTCACCTCTCCCATTGAGCAATGGGCTCGAGCCAGCTTTCCGGCTATGGATGTCTTTTATATGAGCAAGCTCGGTATTCTGACCAAGCTATCCGTATACGTTGTTATTTTAGCTGCCTATATTCTGCTTCAAAAATTGTACTTGAATGATGAAGAAGAGGTTAAAGTCGGGTTTCGAAAAAAAAATTGGGGTGCCAGCCTGCTCCGAAATGTGATCGTTTACCGAATAGTGATCGCCTTGCTCCCTTCTCCTGGAACACCTAAATATGAACAGCGTACTGGGCTCTTAAAAGACAGCAGCCGCCGTATTCATTTGGAAGTGTTCTATTTAAGGCGGCTTCTCTTAGCTCTGGGAATAACCTTTAGTATGCTGGTCATATTTATATCTCTTCATCTATTTGCAAAGCATCAGCTTCTCCATGGTCAGTCTGTAGAGGCAGGCTGGTTCGGACGGGGGAATCCGGAGGTCACTCTTTCCGTGAACACTATCAGAGTCAGTGATTCGGAAATTATGGCCGCCATGCTAGGTAACGACAAAGTGGAGGCAGACCAGCTCATTGACTGGATTTCTAAGGCGTCAGAAGGACGATGGAGCAAAGACCAGCTGCGAGAGACCGCAATGAGAGTACAGGATAAGCTGAATCGGTATCAGCATGAATATTTGAAATGGTGGGAGGTTCTTCTTGCCGCCGCCGCAGGCTACGCCGGTGCTTATTTTCCGCTAGGGCTGCTTTACTTTCATCGCAAGGTTCGAAGAATGGAGATGAAGCACGAGGTGTATCAGCTATACACCGTCATATCAGTGCTCCGGGATATGAAGCGGATTTCGGTCGAGGAATTGCTGGAGTGGCTCAGCCGGTTCAGCGTGATTTTCAAAATTCCAATCCAAAAGGCCGTGCTGCATTACGAGCATGGTGCCGAGCTTGCGCTGCATGAGCTGAGGGACGAAGTATGGTTTGCTGATTTTCGCCGGCTGGTGGACAAGCTGCTGCTCGCCGAAGAGAAGGTGTCGATCTCTGAAGCTTTTGATGACCTGGACGGGGAAATGAGCTTTATGTTTGAGCAGCGCCGACAAGAGTATGAGGTCATGATCGAAACCAAGGCAGCGTGGGGCCGGATGATCGGCTTTGCACCGATGTATGCATTAGTGTTTCTTTATCTGGTTATCCCTTTGATCGGGATGAGCTTTGCCCAGATGAATGATTATTACGAACAAATTCAAAACATTTAAATTTTGAGAGGACGATACCTATGAATAATGCTTCATCGGCTTTAAAAGTAGCGGCTGGTATTTTTTTAACGATTGCCTTGATCACGATTGTTGTCATTTTGTTTATTTCAGCCCAGGAAGCCACGAAGACAGCGCAGAACAATTTCTCGGACATCCAGACCGAGCTCTCTCAGGCTGCATTTACCGTATATGACGGGACCACGATCAGCGGGTCACAGGTGACAAATGCGCTGCGTAAATATAAAGATAAGGATCAGTTCGGCATTATGATTATGACAGGAAAGAACCCGGGCGGACAGTGGTACGGTAATGTGCTTCGAAACGATGGCTCTGTCGATTCACCGGATATTAGACAAGGTGTCATTACGGAAACCTGGAATGAACGAAGTGCGGAGTATGTGAACCCGAGCGGGAAATTTAAAGCGACGATTGTCAAGGATCATTCCAATGTGATCCGGGGCATTATTTTTGCTCAATAAGTGATGACTAACCAGACCCTTGGTATGCTGGAGGTGGCTGCTTACGCCGCTATGTTTATCGCTGCCTGCAGCCTGGCCTTCAATCTTCAGCAGGAAATTGGTACAACGCAAAAGTCTTATTATGAAGCCAAGTTTATGCAAAAGAACAATCTTACCGCCTATGAGATCCATGACGCTGGAGCACCACGATCAGCCTTATTGAAGTTAACCAGTGCACAGGTATATTATATGCTGACGCATGCCGAAGAAGCTTGCCTGATTGAGCTCGAAGGACATAGCTTTGTCTCTGGCAGACAAGCAGCCTCCCCAGTGATTCTCCAGAATCTAGCTGATAATGCCATGTATGAGACTGAGTATGAGTACGACGCTGAGGGCAGGGTTAAGCTGATCAAATTGAGTAAGGAATAAGGAGAAAGCCATGGTAAATTCATTAACCAAATGGTTCGCCGCTTTGCTGGCGGTGCTTCTCCTGTATATGGTGCCCGCATGGGAGGGGGCGCGGAGACAGGAGGATTTGTCGCGGCTGATGATTATGCAGACCACTGTAAAGTTTGTGGACCATGTCAGGACGAAGGGGTATGTAACACCGGGAATGTACAATGATTTTCTGCAGGAGCTGTCGAATTCAGGAGGCGCTATGCAAGTGGAGCTGGAGCATGAGCACAAGAGGTATCACCCGGAATATGGTGACCCGGCAGACCCCGGAACCTTTCTCCAGTCTTTTGCCGTGGTGTATGATGGCTATTATAACGAGGAAATACTTGGCGTCCTGTTCCCGAATCAGGTAATGGATCTGGACGCTCCTGAACGCACCTACAAATTGACATCCGGGGATCGTTTCTCGATTCAGGTATACAGAAGCAGCAGCAGTCCCTATGGCCTTCTTTCCAACTTCATATTTGGAGCATCCTCTGACGCTGAACCCGGATACCATTATGGCGGGGTGGTGCTGAATGAAGATTACTGATTTTGCAATTTTGTTCACTGCTGTGTTTGCCCCTTTTTTTCTTGGCCTGAGTCTCCAGGGACATGAGCTGGAAGAGACAGCTTATCTAGAAATGAAATACAATGCTGCCTTGAAAGCTGCTGTTCAAGATGCTGGCTACATGCTCCATGACAATGCGGAGCCACAGTATGAAGCTGGCTACGAGTCACTTAAAACTCTGAAGATTAATAAAGAGAAAGCCTTAGATACATTTAGTCAAACCTTGTACAGAAATTTCGGCATTCATGAGGATGTATTGGCTCAGGGTGCGCTTTGGACGTATATTCCTGCCGTTGCAGTTATAGATGATGACGGGTTTTACATTTACTCTACAGAGTTAATTCCATCTGCTGCAGGCGAGACCCTGCTTAAACAGGTTTGGTCTAGCAAAATTCCTTTTGCGTATACGGATGATCACGGCAATTATATTCAATTTACGCTTGATCGTCAGGTGAAGGCATATCAGGCCGGCAGCGGCATTTTATACGAAGGCATGCAGGATGAGCTGCTTGGTCAGAGCAGCATCCCATTGCTGAATGATTCTGTTCAATTCGAAGCTGTTCGCCGTACTACGATTGTTCATACTCTGCAAAGCTGTCTAGCTTCCTTAATCGCCAGACATAATGAGGCAGCGAGATCCTATGGGATCACGTATCAGTTTACACTTCCGCTTCTTTCCGAGGAGGATTGGCTGAATACGATCGATGATATCGGTGTGATGGCTTTTATTCAAGGATTGCCGCTCGGGAGCGGCTACTTCAACAATTATGCATTCGGAGGCGGAAGACTGATCAAGAAGCCTGTATATTTCGGTACGAGTGATCCTGTTTATGGCCAAAGGCTGTTTTACAGGGACAGCTGCATTGTCCCCTATTCACCTCAAGAGGTATTCTTCTCTCGAAAAGCGGCTGCAAAGGCAGGCTACAAGGAAGTGGATTGTACCTCTTCTATCATTCCTTGACAAAAATACAGTTTCAGCTTAGCTTCTCTCTGTGATACAATAAATTCTTGATTGCGAGCCGATACATTGCCCGCTATTCAAGGGCTTATTCCATATAGACAGGAGTTACCTAAAGATATGAGCTTATTGACTGTTGAAGACGTATCCCATAATTTCGGAGATCGTGTACTATTCAAAAATGTTTCCTTCCGTCTGCTGGCCGGTGAACATGTCGGGCTGGTAGGTGCCAACGGCGTCGGTAAATCGACGTTGATGAACATTTTAACAGGCCAGCTGCTGAAGGACAGCGGTAAAGTAGAATGGACGCCAAAGCTGCGCTACGGCTACCTGGATCAGCATACCAAGCTGACGCCGGGCAAGACCATCCGCGACGTCTTGAAGGACGCATTTCTGCCGCTGCTGGAGCTGGAGCAAGAGATGATGAAGATCACCGACCGCATGGGTGAGGCATCTCCGGAAGAGCTGGAGCTGTTGCTGGAGCAGATGGGTGAAATACAGGAGCAGCTGGAGATTGGCGACTTCTACTTGCTTGATGTAAAGGTCGAGGAAATGGCAAATGGCCTCGGGCTGTCCGTAATAGGACTTGATCGCGATGTGGCAAGCCTGAGCGGCGGGCAGCGTACGAAGGTTCTGCTGGCCAAGCTGCTGCTTGAGAAGCCGAATGTGCTGCTGCTGGACGAGCCAACGAACTATCTGGATGTAGAGCACATCGAATGGCTGACTCAATATTTGAAGGATTATCCGTACGCGTTCATACTTATTTCTCATGATACTGAATTTATGAATCAGGTTGTCAATGTGATTTATCATTTGGAATTTGCGAAGCTGACAAGATACACGGCGAATTACGAGAAATTCCTGGAAATGGCGGATATCAACAAGAATCAGCACATTGACGCTTATGAGAAGCAGCAGGAGTTCATTAAGAAGCAAGAAGATTTTATTCAGCGAAATAAGGCGAGATACTCAACCTCAGGCCGTGCCAAGAGCCGGGAGAAGCAGCTGAATCGTCTGGAGCGCATTGATCGTCCGGAGGAAGCGGCCAAGCCGGTGTTCCAGTTTAAAGAATCCCGAGCAAGCGGCAAGACCGTCTTTGAAGGCATTGATTTTGAGATCGGCTACGATCGTCCGCTGCTTCCTAAGATGTCGATTACGATTGAGCGCGGCGAGAAAATTGCAATTGTTGGCTGCAACGGCGTCGGTAAGTCAACTCTGCTTAAGACGATTTTGGGTAAGATCAAGCCCTTCAGCGGCAAGACCTATCAAGGTGATTTTCTTGAGCCGGCTTATTTCGAGCAGGAGGTTCGGGCCGGAAATCTGACGCCAATAGATGAGGTTTGGAACGAGTTTTCACATCTGAATCAGCATGAGGTTCGTGCCCATCTAGCCCGTTGCGGTTTAAAGAATGAGCACATTACACGTCCGATGAAGGCGCTCAGCGGCGGTGAACAAGCGAAGGTAAGATTGTGTAAGCTGCTGATGCGGGAGAGCAACTGGATTTTGTTTGACGAGCCGACCAATCATTTGGATGTCGCGGCCAAAGAAGAGCTGAGAAGAGCGCTCAAGGAATATAAAGGCACCGTACTGCTCGTCTCTCACGAGCCGGAGTTCTATGAGGATTGGGTCACCAAGACCTGGAATGTTGAGGATTGGTCTCATCGTTCTTAGAATAATCAAGCTGTAGATATGCTGAGCCACTCTTCGGAGTGGTTTTTTCTTTATAACCAATCAGTTCAGAGTGGATGATATCGTGTGGAAGCTTGAAGCTTAAAGCATAAGCCTCCTTGCTCCTTGGCAAGCTATGAATTGAGAGTTCAAGATGAAATGAGAAGGCGGTGCGCACTGTGACGGGAGAGGTGCTATGGATTGTGTCTCACGCGGAGCGCAGGCTATGCATTGAAGAATGGCTTCAAGAAGCTGGATATGAAGTCATTGTTGCACAGCAGCTGTCCACAGCGTTCATCCAGGCTGCACAAGCATCTGTTGATTTAATCATTCTCGACAGCTTGCAGGAGCAGGCGAATCTGATCGCGGTGATCCACGAGCTTCATGCCTTGAGGGAAGGAGTCCCGATCGTGATTTATGGACCTGGCAGTACGGTTGAGGCTGCGGATGCGTTAGAAGCTGGAGCTAATGACTATATCTTTGAATATGCAGATCAAAGAGAGTTTATCGCGCGAGTACGGAACATGATCACGTTGTTTCGAAGCAAAGCCTCATCTGCTGCTGCCAATGATAATGGGTTTATCAAGATTGGCGATTTATGCATTAATGCTCAAACACGCCATGTCAAGCGAGCGGGAAAAACCATTGAATTGACAAGAAAAGAATATGACCTTCTGCTATATTTGGCTATCCGGAAGGACGAGGTTTGTTTACGAGAGGATATCTTAGGACAGGTATGGAATTTTGATTTTCATACAGGAACAAATGTGGTTGATGTGTACATTCTTCATTTGCGCGAGAAAATGGACAAGGGTCATAAGTGGAAGCTAATACGCACGGTGCGCGGAGCGGGATACCTTCTTCAGAGCCCCGTCACTTCATAGCGCCAATGACCACATGGGTTGAAATATGAAAAGGCCGCCTCCCAGCAGCTTACTGCAGGAGAGACAGCCTATAAGGCGATGAATCCAATTCGATTTACAGCACGCGGCGTGCTTTCACATATGTCTTGCTCCAATGCCCTGAAGTTAGGGAAGAAACCATAACGCCAGGCTTGCCGTACGTGTGAAGGAATTTGCCGCTGCCAATATAAACGCCAACATGCGTCACATTTTTGCCTGTAGAGCGGCTGCCACTGGAGAAGAAGACCAGATCACCTGTCCGCAGGTTGGATTTGGATACGTAGGTACCCACCTTGGATTGAGCCGAAGAAGTACGCGGCAGGTAAACGCCGTATTTTTTGAAAATATGCTTCATCAGAGACGAGCAGTCGAACACTCTAGTTGTGCTTGTGGAAGCGCCAAATTTATAAGGAGTACCCATAAATTGTTTGCCGTAATTGACGACCTTCTTGGCCGTGGAATAACTGGAGCTTACAGCCGCTTCAGCTTGTCCGACAGGACCTGCTGCCAGCAGAGTACCAAAGCCCACCGATGCGCTAAGGCTGACAATAATCGCTTTTTTGACCCAAGTATGTTTGTTCATGTTGTAATTACCTCCAAAGGGTTTATTGTTTTGCCGATGAACCGAGTATAACAGATATGAAACTATACATATTTTTCCTTTACCTGTAAAAAGCTTGCTGTGACTGTATTGATAGCGATTTATTAAAAGTTGATTAAAAGTTACAAATCTTTAAAAATAATGATTGTAAAAGAAATAAAAAGAGCCACAACCCCTTGTCAAACAAGGGGTTGCAGCTACGAGGCTATGAATTTATTAAGTTACAAAAAAGTAATAACTATGCGTCCTTGCTCTGAATAATCAGCAGCAGACCACTCTCAATGCTGACATGTCCCACCTTATCTAAGAAACGGTTGCTAATTCCGAGGGATTGTCCGAGCTTAACGGTCGCATTGTGAAGAGGATACTGAAACCCTTCTAAATGAATGCCAGTGACCTCATGAGTAATTGGTAAAATAGATACGTAGGTATAGCCTCGATCCACGAGCGAGCAAGAGGAGCCGGTTAATGTAATGAAATTATGCAGATCCAGGATGGAGCAGTCGATGTGATGCTGGACCCCGCGAACGAGCATCTGAATATTGGCAAGCGTGTGATCCATTCGGGTTCCCGTGCCTCCAATTATCAGAATCTGTTTAGGGCTGCGGTCAATAGCCAGGTTGAAGGCCATCTCGGTATCCGTTAAATCCTTGGAGATGGGATCACAGCTCCATACCTCACCGCTGTTCTTCTGGATCACCATCATTTCCTCTTTCGTCACAGAGTCAAAATCACCAAGAGCGATATGAGGTGTCAAGCCGTGCTCAATTAAATAGAGAGCGCCGCGGTCAGCGCCTATCAGAAAATCATCGTCTTCAATGTGCTCCAGTAAAGCAGGAGACATTTGGCCGCCGGTGACGATTACAATTCGGTCCGAGCTCATGTTATACCCTCCAATGTACGATCAATGTATCGGAAGCTGTCGTATTATACAGTATAAAGAAGTTTTTCATCTTGCACAATTGAATCGGCGGCGGATAAAATGGAAGAGCGATGTGAGGATGATGAGAGAAAGCGGGATGAAGGATTTTGGACATGCACGTTTTTGAGTGGTTCAGCATTATCGGTACGGTAGCTTTTGCGATGTCCGGCGCATTTGTAGCGATGGAAGAGGATTATGACATTTTGGGGATCGTGGTGCTGGGCCTTGTAACTGCCTTTGGCGGCGGTGTGGTCCGAAATGTATTAATCGGGGTTCCAGTTACGACCTTATGGAGCCAAGGTGATCTTATTCTGCTGGCCATCATTTCAGTTTTTGTTGCTTTTGTGCTGCCGATGGCTTGGATCAAGCATTGGAAGCGGACCGAGGCTCTTTTTGATGCTATTGGATTATCAGCCTTTGCGGTACAAGGCGGCATTTATGCCACGCAAATGAATCATCCGCTTAGTGCGGTCGTCGTTGCCGCGGCTTTGACCGGAATTGGCGGCGGAATTATCCGCGACCTGCTTGCAGGACGCAAGCCGCTCGTGCTTCGAGATGAGATTTATGCCGTCTGGGCGATGGCCGCGGGAGCAGCCATCGGCCTGGGACTGACCCAGTCCACATGGCAGCTGCTGCTGTTATTTCTGCTCGTTATTGTGTTTCGTATGCTTTCTGTACATTACAAATGGCGCTTGCCAAGAAGGCTGCTTCAGGCAGAATCGGCACCGACCGGTAAGGATACAGCCGCTTAGCTTTGGAATAAAGCTTGAGAGGGTAATCAGTAATAATGAAAGAAAGGATGAGGACCATGATCACAGTGCTATTCGTATGTCTCGGGAACATTTGCCGCTCGCCCATGGCGGAGGCCGTGTTCCGTCACAAGGTGAATCAAAGAGGACTGAGTGAGCAGATTGAAGTAGATTCAGCTGGAACAGGAGATTGGCATATCGGCAAAATACCTCATGAGGGCACGCGCAAGCTGCTGGACAGCTGGAGAATCAGCTATGAGGGCATGAGTGCAAGGCAGGTGCAGCATGAGGACTTGTCCGACTTTGATTATGTTATTGCAATGGATAACACAAACGCCGAGAATCTTAGCGCTCTGCCTGGAGGTTCGGAGGCGGACATTCTCAAATTTATGGACCTGCTTCCGGAAGAGAAGCTGAGAGAAGTGCCAGACCCGTACTTTACAGGAAACTTTGAAGAGGTTTATCGCCTGATCGATTCAGGCTGTGATGTATTGCTGGACAGAATTGTGAATGAAAAGTTATAATCATGTTCGTGTAAAGGGATGCGGCAGCATTCCTCATTAGTTCTTATTGAAAGCGGAATCATGAATAAGTTGAGAGCATCAGCTACTAAAAAAAGATGAACAAGGCACATTGAGAAAGAATGCGCACGCTGTTCATCTTTTTTGCAAGGATTTGTATAGTGGAGCCTTTATTGAAGGAAGTATTTCAAAGCCGCCGGCAGCTCCTGCTGCCAAAAGCCCCAAATATGACGGCCGTCCTTCTCTTCATAATGGACTGTAGCACCCCGTTCCTCTAATAAATCCCGCGTGTTCCGATTGAGCTCAACAAAATTGTATACGCCCGTATCCGTGGTGTAGCTGTCCTCCTGCAGTCCGACAATCATAAAGATATTCAGCCAGGATAGATCGGTTTCGAGTGCCGTATGATGCTGCGTCTGCTCGTAGTAGGCGCCGGACAAGCTGATAATTTGTTGAAAGAGCTCGGGATAGGAAAGCGCGAGATGCAGTGACACGCTGCCTCCGAGTGAGTCTCCGGCAAGCACACGCTGAGAGGGCTCGGGCCGCACAGGATATTTCCCTTCTATATAGGGAACAATTTCTTCGGCGAAGCACGACAAATAATGGTCAAACCGGTTGCCAAATGGCGCATACTCCTCGGTCCGGACTTTCGTATTCACTTCCACGCCGACAATGATGAATGGCTCAATTCCTTCTTCAAGTATAAGCTGGTTAGCCCAGGTTGCGATTCGCCCGAAATTGAAAAATTCCTCGCCATCCTGGCAGTAGACAGCACGGTAGCTGAGCTTGGGATCATAGCCTGGAGGCAGATAAATCCGCAGGGCTCTGGATTCCTTTAAATGAGCGCTCTGAATTTCTTCTTTGACAATGGTACGCTTCAATAAAGAACGGTCTGTCATATTTCGTCACCTTTCGAGGGTAAGTTTTTGAAAAGATGTCCACAATAAGTTAAGATTAACCTGCAGCCAGGAAAAAAGAAATGGAAACCCCGTTACCTGTTAAACTGTTATACTAATTATCTTAACCTGTTACATATACAAAGTGAATTAAATTCACTTTTGTTCAGTAATTCTTTGACGAACATAGTGAAACAGGTGTATAATAATTCTATAACAGCGGAACTTGATATTCAAATATTTATTGAGGTGAAAAAAATGACCAAGGTTCCTTACGAAGTATATTCCGAGGAAGTTGAAGCGCTATCCGTACTTTCTCCGGAAGGCGAGATTGTAAACCAGGATCTGATGCCTGAGCTTACCGATGAGCAGTTGAAGGAAATTATGTACCGCATGGTATTTACCCGCACCTGGGATGACCGCGCCGTTAACCTCGGCCGCCAAGGACGTCTCGGGTTTTACGCGCCTGTATCCGGTCAAGAAGCTACGATGGTCGGCAGTGTGTACGCTCTGGATAAAGAAGATTTTGTATGTCCGGGCTACCGTGATATGCCGCAGATCGTCTGGCATGGACTCCCGCTTTACCAAGCATTTCTGTACTCCCGTGGACATCAGCATGGCGGCCAGATTCCAGATGGCGTAAACGTTCTGATGCCGCAGATCATTATCGGCGCACAGATTCTGCATGCTATGGGGATTGCCATGGGCTATAAGCTGAAGAAACAGAAGCAGGTTGTTATTACTTATACCGGTGATGGCGGCTCCTCTGAAGGCGACTTCTACGAGGGCTTGAACTTTGCAGGCGTATATAAGCTTCCAACCATTTTCTTCGTTCAAAACAACGGCTATGCTATCACAACTCCGTTCTCTAAACAGACGGCTGCATTGTCCATCGCGCACAAGGCTGTAGCTGCCGGCATCAAGGGTGTTAAGGTAGACGGTATGGACGTGCTGGCTGTCATTAAGGCTGTTCGTGACGCTGCTGAGCGCGGCCGCAACGGTGAAGGTGCGACGCTGATCGAGGCTGTCACTTACCGTTTCCGTCCTCACTCCATGTCTGACGATGCTTCGAAGTATCGGAGCAAAGAAGAAGAAGCAGAGTGGAACGCGAAAGATCCGATCGTTCGTATGGCTAAATTCCTGGAGAAGAAGGGACTTTGGTCAGAAGAAGATACGGCTCGTGTGAAGGAAGAAGCGAAGGCAACGGTGAATGAACAGATCAAGAAGGCGGAGAAGACCGAGAAAATGACGGTTTCGGGCCTGATCGACAGCATGTTCGAGCAAACACCGAAGCACCTGGAAGAGCAAAAGGCTGATTTCCAATAAGATTATGCAGCTCTCGGCTGCGCTATAAATACGGTACTGTCAACCTGATGTGACTTGTAATGTCTAAGGAGGAAATGAAGCAATGGCACAAATGAACATGAAAGAAGCGATTCGCGACGCTATGCGCGTCGAATTGAACCGTGACCCTAACGTTGTCATCTTCGGTGAGGACGTGGGTAATGTAGGCGGTGTTTTCCGGGTAACGGAAGGCCTGCAGAAGGAGTTCGGTGAGGAGCGCGTATTTGATACACCGCTGGCTGAATCCGCAATTGGCGGTATGGCTGTCGGTCTCGGTATTCAGGGCTTCCGCCCGATCGCTGAGATTCAGTTCGTCGGATTTATTTTTGAAGCATTGGATCAGATTCTGGTTCAAGCTGCCCGGATGCGTTACCGTTCCGGCGGCAAATATACGTCCCCAATCGTATTCCGTACTCCTTTTGGCGGCGGTGTTAAAGCAGCTGAGCTTCACACCGATGCGCTGGAGGGTTTGATTACACAATCCCCGGGTATTAAAGTCGTAGTTCCTTCCAATCCTTATGATGCCAAGGGACTGATGATTGCGGCGATCCGTGATAACGACCCGGTCTTTTTCATGGAGCATTTGAATCTGTATCATGCATTCCGTGCTGAAGTGCCGGAGGGTGAATATACCGTTGAGATCGGCAAGGCTAATATTGTGCGTGAGGGCTCTGATGTGACTATTATCGCTTATGGCATGATGGTTCATACCGCGACGAAGGCTGCAGATGAGCTGGAGAAGCAGGGCATTAAAGCTGAGATTATCGACCTGCGCACCGTATCTCCGATCGACATTGATACGATCGTAAACTCTGTGAAGAAAACGAACCGTGCGATTGTTGTGCAGGAAGCTCAAAAGTCTGCCGGCGTAGCTGCTGAGGTTATCGCTCAGATCAATGAAAGAGCTATTCTGCATCTGGAAGCTCCTGTCCTTCGGGTAGCTGCTCCGGATACGGTATATCCTTTTGCCCAGGTTGAGGATGCCTGGCTGCCGACGCCTGCCCGTATTGCAGCGGCGGTCAAGAAAGTTATGGAATTTTAATCGCAGAATTATCTAGGGAGGTTATACAGTTGGCAAAATTCGAATATCGTTTCCCCGAGCTGGGCGAAGGTCTGCATGAAGGTGAAATCATCAAAATGCACATCAAGCCGGGTGACAAAGTAACAGACGACGACATCATCATGGAAGTGCAGAACGACAAGGCCGTCGTTGAAGTTCCTTGTCCCGTAAATGGTACGGTTCAGGAGGTATTTGCCAAGGACGGTCAGGTATGCCGTGTAGGTGAAGTGGTTGCCATCATTGATGCGGAGGGTGAAATTCCTGAACAGGAAGTCCAGGAAAATGAACAATCCGCTCAAGAGGTTGACGCTTCCCAAGGCGGAGTGGATACCGATTCCTCCCCAGCAGCGGATGCGCCTGCCGATTCGAAGCAAGGTGGAGCGGAGTCATCTGCACCTGCAGCACCGAACAAAGACGTGCTTGCTACCCCAAGCGTACGTAAATTTGCACGGGAACAGGGCGTAGACCTGTCGCAGGTATCCGGTTCCGGCAACAACGGCAAGATTACCCGCGAGGATGTAGAAGCGTTCAAGAACGGCGGAGGTCAAGCTCCTGCCCAGAAGGCTGAGGCTGCTCCAGTAGAAGAAGCGGCTGAAGCGGCAGTACCTGCAGCGGCGGCTCCTTCCGATGCACGTGCTGAAGAAGAGCGCGTTCCGTTCAAAGGGATTCGCAAGGCAATTTCAAACGCAATGGTGAAGTCAGCCTATACTGCACCTCACGTAACCATCATGGATGAAGTGGACGTTACCGAGCTGGTTGCATTCCGCACCCGGATGAAGCCGATTGCTGAGAAGAAGGGTACGAAGGTAACCTACCTGCCATTCATCGTGAAGGCATTGGTAGCGGCATGCCGTCAGTTCCCGGCCCTGAATGCCATGATCGACGAAGAGTCCAATGAAATTGTGTACAAGAAGTACTACAACATCGGAATTGCAACAGATACAGACAGCGGTTTGATCGTTCCTGTAATTAAGGACGCGGATCGTAAGAGCATCTGGATGATCGCGGACAGCATCCGTGATCTGGCAAGCCGTGGTCGTGATGGCAAGCTGAGCCCTAATGAAATGAGAGGCTCGACCATCTCCATCACGAACATTGGATCTGCTGGCGGTATGTTCTTTACTCCGATTATCAATTTCCCTGAGGTTGCTATTCTGGGTACAGGCCGGATTTCCGAGAAGCCGGTTGTGAAGAACGGAGAAATTGTAGCTGCACCTGTCATGGCTCTTTCCCTGAGCTTTGACCACCGTATTATTGATGGAGCAACTGCCCAAAACTTTATGAATTACATTAAACAACTGCTCGCTAACCCTGAGCTGCTTGTGATGGAGGTGTAACACATGGTAGTAGGAGACGCTTCTCTGGATATTGATACATTAGTTATTGGTGCTGGTCCCGGCGGCTATGTGGCGGCAATTCGTGCGGCCCAGCTGGGCCAAAAAGTTCTGATTGTGGACAAGGCTGAGGTTGGCGGCGTGTGCTTGAACAGAGGATGTATTCCTTCAAAAGCACTGATCTCTGCGGCACACAGCTTTGAATCCGCGAAGCATGCAGATGCTTTCGGTGTTCAGGTTGGTGACGTGACGGTTGACTTTGCCAAGACTCAAGAGTTCAAGAGCGGTGTGGTCAAGAAGCTGACCGGCGGAGTTGGCGCGCTGCTTAAGGGCAACAAGGTTGAAATATTCAACGGCGAGTGCATGTTCATTAATGAAAACGAAGCTCGTGTATTCAATGAGCATGAATCTCCACGTTATCGTTTCAAAAACTGTATCATTGCTACCGGCTCCCGTCCGATTGAGCTGAAAGCATTCCCGTTCGGTGGACGCATTATGTCTTCCACGGAAGCTCTGGAGCTGCAAGAGCTGCCGAAGAGCCTCGTTGTAATCGGCGGTGGCTACATCGGCGCTGAGCTGGGTCAAATGTTCTCCAAATTCGGCACGAAGGTTACGATCCTGGAAGGTCTGGACTCGATCCTGAACGGATTTGATCCTGATATGACGAAGCTGGTTGCTAAGAACATGCAAAAAACCGGCGTTGAAATTATTACGAATGCTAAAGCTGAAAGTGCGGAGCAGACGGATAAAGACGTCACTGTGAAGTACACTGTCAACGGTGAGAACAAAGAAATCACTGCAGATTATCTGCTTGTAACCGTTGGACGCCGTCCGAACACCGACGGTGAGCTCGGTCTGGATCTGATCGATATTGAAATGACAGACCGCGGTCTGATCAAGGTGGATCACCAGGGACGTACCAACCATCCGCATATCTTTGCGATTGGTGATATCGTGCCAGGTCCTGCATTGGCGCACAAAGCTTCTTATGAAGGTAAAGTAGCTGCTGAAGCGATTTCCGGTCTTCCATCCGTAGTAGACTACAAATGTGTACCCGCCGTTGCGTTTACAGATCCGGAATGCTCCAGCGTAGGCTTGACAGAAGCACAGGCTAAAGAGCAAGGCTACAAGCCGAAGTCCGGGAAGTTCCCGTTTGCGGGTAACGGCCGAGCCCTGTCCCTGAACAGCCCTGAAGGCTTCGTGAAGATTGTTGCTGATGAAGATACCGGTTTGGTGCTGGGCGCTCATATTGCCGGGATCGAAGCTTCCAATCTGATTGCTGAGCTTGGTCTTGCTATCGAAATGGGAGCTACCCTGGAAGATATCGCCCTGACCATTCATGCACATCCTACGCTTGGCGAAATCGTTGCGGAAGGCGCTGAGCTGGTGCTCGGTCATCCAATTCACGCCATGGCACCGCGCAAATAAAGAATTCATATCACTTTCATGATAAAATGGCCGGCGGACTCCATTAGGACTCTGCCGGTTTTTTCTTTTTCACCTGGTTAGCTTGTGGTCAAAGTTCCACTTGATTTCACTTGATAGGAATACATGGATCACATAAACTAAATGAGAGAAGCTAAATTAAAAGAGATATAAGGTGGGAATCCGGTTGAAAAGTTACCTGGAATTATTACAGGATATTCTAGATCATGGAGTGGAAAAAGAGGACCGCACCGGTACGGGAACCTTGTCCGTATTTGGTCGCCAGCTTCGCTTTAATCTCGCTGAAGGCTTTCCACTGGTAACAACAAAGCGTATCCATCTAAAATCTGTCGTCCACGAGCTGCTATGGTTCCTGAGCGGAGACACGAATATCCGTTATCTGAAGGAAAATAAGGTGCGGATCTGGGACGAATGGGCAGACGAGCAAGGCGAGCTTGGGCCTGTATACGGCTCACAGTGGCGTCATTGGGAAGCGCCGGACGGTCGACAGATTGATCAGATTGCGAATGTGATTGAATCCATCCGACAGAACCCAGACTCTCGCCGGCATATTGTAAGTGCATGGAATGTCGCGGAGATTGAGCAAATGAAGCTGCCGCCATGCCATTTCGTCTTTCAATTCTATGTAGCCGGCGGGAAGCTATCCTGCATGCTGACGATGAGATCCGTGGATACGTTTCTGGGACTGCCCTTTAACATTGCGAGCTATGCATTATTGACGCACATGGTCGCTCAGCAATGCGATTTAGAGCCTGGAGAATTCATCTGGTCCGGCGGTGATGTTCATATCTACTCCAACCACTTGGAACAGGTAAAAACCCAGCTGGAAAGAGAGCCATATGCTCCGCCGCAGCTCTTGATCAAGCGCAAGCCAGACAGTATTTTTCAGTACGAATTTGAAGATTTTGAATTCCAGAATTACGAGCATCATCCGACAATTAAGGCAACCGTCGCCATTTAACGATATCTCTACTGTAGCAGGTCTGAGCGTAATTTAAGGCAAAGGAGCGTCTTTAAAGGATGAGCATTTCAATGATTTGGGCTATGGGCCGAAACGGAGTGATCGGCAGGGACAATGACATCCCTTGGCGTTTGCCGCGGGATCTGGCCTACTTTAAGAAAATGACACTGCAAAAAACGATTCTCATGGGCAGAAAAACGTGGGAGTCGTTCGGTGGCCGGCCGCTGCCTCAGCGTCGCCATTTAGTAGTGACCGGAGATCATAATTATTCGGTTCCTTTTGAAGAGGTGCACATCCTTCATGATTTAGAGGAGGCGATGCCTTATTCTCAGGATCAGGAGCTTATGGTTATTGGCGGATCTCAAATCTACAAGCAGATGCTGCCAAAAGCGGATCGATTGTATGTAACATTTATTGAAGAAGATTTTGAGGGAGACACGTATTTCCCCGAGGTTGATTGGAGTCAGTGGACGCTTGTGAGCAATGAGGCCGGAATTATGGATGAGAACAATCCGTACAGCTATCGATTTGCAATTTATGAGCGGGCTGAGAGCTAGAAACGATTTCCTGTGGTGACTCTTCGTGCTGAGATGGTTGTAGGAAAACACAAATGATTATGCATATAATCCATTTAACAGCAGAAAGAACTAATGCTACGATATTTTTACACTGTGAACCGGTAAAGATGCTGACAAGCCAGCGGACAAGCGGTGATAAAAGTTTTTCTTAACAGGCATAGAAAAAATAAATCGCGATTTTCACGGTTTATTCCTTCTTTCACAGATAGATAGCTCACATTTTATGATATGATTAAAAATACAATCACACGAATGACTCAGCATGACTAGAACGGATGGGGGAAAGCAGGATGTCAACACCAACTGGATTTATGGAATATAACCGTCAGCTGCCGGCAGATCGGGAACCGGCGGAGCGGATTAAAGACTGGGAAGAGTTTCACAAACATATGGAAGAAGAAGAGCTTCAAACCCAGGGAGCTCGCTGTATGGATTGCGGAACGCCATATTGTCATACGGGCATCGACATGGTTGGAGGTACGGCAGGCTGTCCTGTGCACAACCTGATTCCGGAGTGGAATAATCTTGTCTATCGCGGCTTGTGGAGAGATGCGCTGGAGCGTCTTCATAAGACGAACAATTTTCCGGAGTTTACGGGACGAATCTGTCCGGCGCCTTGTGAAGGCTCTTGTACAGTAGGCTTGATTGGTCAGCCTGTGACAATTAAGACCATTGAACAGGCCATTATTGATAAAGGCTTTGAAGAGGGCTGGGTAGTTCCAGAGCCGCCGGAGAAGCGGACAGGGCGCCGTGTTGCCGTAGTAGGCTCCGGTCCTGCCGGTCTGGCGGCGGCGGCGCAGCTGAATAAGGCTGGACATACCGTTACAGTTTACGAGCGTTCTGACCGTGTTGGAGGACTGCTTATGTACGGTATTCCATCTATGAAGCTGGATAAAGCAGTTGTTCAGCGCCGTGTGGACCTTCTCGCTGCAGAGGGTGTAGAGTTCATTGTGAACACGGAGATTGGGAAGGACATTCCTGCCCAGCAGCTGGTGGATGATTACGATGCGGTTGTCCTGTGCGGCGGAGCCACAAAGCCCCGTCAGTTCAACATTGAAGGCAGTGACTTGAAGGGTGTTCACTATGCGATGGATTACCTCAACGGTACAATCAAGAGCTATCTGGATTCCAACCTGGAGGATGGCAATTATATCTCCGCTAAGGATCAGGATGTAATCGTGATTGGCGGCGGCGATACAGGCTCTGACTGTGTGGCTACTGCTCTGCGTCACGGCTGCAGAAGCATTACGCAGTTCGGTACACACAAGAAAGCGCCATTAGAGCGTGATACCATGAACAATCCGTGGCCGCAATTCCCGAACGTGTACACGCTGGATTATGCACACGAAGAAGCCAAGGCTATGTTTGGACAGGATCCGCGTGAATTCTCCATTATGACGACGAAATTTGTCGGGGATGAAGAAGGCAATCTGAAAGAGCTCCATACGATTCAGATTGAACGGATTGTAGATGAAACAGGACGTAAGGTATACCAGCCGGTACCGGGCACAGAGCGGATTTTTCCGGCTCAGAAGGCGTTTATTGCCATCGGTTTTGACGGACCGGAATCTACGATTCTGGATCAGCTCGGTCTGGAAGCCGACCGCCGCTCTAATGTAAAAGCGAAATACGGCAAATATACAACGAACGTTGACAAGGTTTTTGCAGCAGGTGATATGCGTCGGGGACAGAGCTTGGTTGTATGGGCAATTAATGAGGGCCGTGAGGCTGCCCGTGAAGTGGATAAGTTTTTGATGGGCAGCACGGTGCTGGTTTAATCACTCTGTCATCTATGCTATAATTAAATATCATGTTGAGAAGGACTTCGCCTGGGCGGAGTCCTTTTTTAGAGTCCAGCGGGAGTCTGTAAGTGGTAGATTCAGCTGAAGAGTCGGCGGATAGGAGGGTCTTGCTATTGAAGACACTGGTCATTGCGGAGAAGCCGGATATGGGCAGAAATATCGCTGCGGTCATGGAGCCGCGAGCAAAGAATAACCGGACATATATCGAAGGAGAGCAGTATATCATTACCTGGGCGATCGGCCACTTGGTTGGACTGGCAGAGCCGGATGCCTATGATCCCAAATACAAACGCTGGAATATCAAGGATCTGCCGATTATTCCGGAGTCCTTCAAGATTGTTCCAAACCCCAAAACCAAGGATCAGCTTAAGGTCATCGGTGAACTGGCGAAGAAGTGCAACCAGATTATTAACGCCTGTGATGCAGGGCGGGAAGGGCAGTACATTTTTGCACTCATTCAGCAGCAGTTGAAGCTTAAGCAGCCGGTTAAACGCCTGTGGATCTCGGATCTGACACCAGAGAGTATTGCGAATGGCTTCAAAGGGCTAAAGGACGGGGCGGAATTTGATAATTTAACGAAGGCGGCACGGGCACGAAGCGAGGCAGATTGGCTGATCGGAATGAATGCATCCCGGGCGTTCACAACGAAGCATCAGACCCTGCTGTCTGTAGGCAGAGTACAGACTCCGGTGCTGGCGTTAATCTATGACCGGCAGAAGGAAATTGAAGCCTTTGAATCTCAAACCTTTTATGAAGTAAAGGCGGCTTTTTCTCAAGGCACGCTGCAGTACACCGGGGTCTGGCAAGGAGACCGTTTGACCTCCAAAGAGCTTGCGGAGGACATTGCCGCTCGCGTACAAGGCCGAATAGGCCGTATTGCTTCTTATGAGGTTAAGGACACGCGGGATTATCCCTTCAAGCTCTACGACCTGACACTGCTTCAGCGGGAGGCAAATGCGAAGCTGGGCTTCTCAGCCAAAAAAACACTGGATATTGCTCAGGCATTGTACGAGCGGCACAAGGTTATCTCTTATCCTCGTACGAACTCCAACTATGTGACGGAGCAGAACATCGAGCCGATGCACAAGGCGTTAAATATGCTGAAAGCTACAGCTTATCAAGCCATGGCGGAGAATGCGGATCCATCCCGGGTGCATAAGAATAATAAATCTATATGCAATCCGCAGCGGGTCGAGGATCACCATGCCATTCTTCCGACCCTGAAGAAGCCAGGAACATTAAGCAAGGAAGAGCAGCAGCTGTATGACCTGATCATCATCCGCTTCTTATCACAATTTTACCCTCCGGCAGAATATAAACAGCATACGGTCATTACGCAAGTGGAACGCGATGCTTTTAAGACCAGCATCAAGGAGCTTGTCTCTTTAGGGTGGAAGGTACTGATTCAGCAGGATGCAGAGCGAAAGCCAGCGCGTTCATCAAAGAAAGCTAAGGACGATGAGGAAGAAGAGACACAGGAATGGAGCGGCAAATCATTCGGTCTAGAAGAAGACAAGCCGGTGCAATGTGTGCAGAGCGAAGCGAAGGAGAAGGCGACACAGCCTCCAAAAAGCTTTACGGAAGGAACCCTATTAAAGGCCATGGAGAGCGCCGGCAAAAGCATGGAAAATGAAGAGCTGCGCGATATTATGAAGGATAGCGGCCTCGGCACGCCGGCAACACGAGCAGCTACGATCGAACGGCTGAAGAAGGTTGGCTACATTACGATGCAGGGGAAAAAGATTACCGTGACGCAAAAGGGCAGATCCGCTATTGAGCTGATCCGTCACGCCGGCGTTGAACTGCTGGCTTCCCCGGAAATGACCGGACAATGGGAGCGCCGATTAAATCAGATCTCTAAAGGCGAGGCTTCCTCCGAGCAATTTATGAGCAATGTGCAGCGCTTTGCGGTTTCCATCATTCAGAAGGTGTCCACGCAGCAGGCAGCGCCGCCTTCCATGTTTGGAGATGAGCACAGCCCAAGCTCACCGCGTACCGGGAAGCGAAGTGAAGGGCCTACAGGGACGCGGACCAAGGCAGCTTCAGGCACAGCGGGATCCTCTAAAGCTGCCAAGACGGGGCGAACATCATCAGCAGCCTCCACCGTGGACACGAGAGTGAAGACGACGTTAGGCAGTTGTCCTGTTGAGGGCTGTGGCGGACACATTATTGAGGGACGCAAAGGCTATGGCTGCTCCAGCTTTAAATCCGGCTGTACATTTGTCATCTGGAAGGAGTTTGCCGGCAAAACGATCTCACAGGCAATGCTGAAATCACTCCTGAGCCAGGGGCGAACACAGCTCTTGTCCTTTAAGGATGAGCGGGGTCATCCCTTTAAAGCGAGAATTGTGCAGCAGCGTCCCGACAGCGGACAGCTTCGGGTGGAGCGGGAGCAAGGATCATGAAGCAGTACGTTTATCAAATGTCAAACAGGCAGAAGGCGCTCTCTATTAGAGTGCCTTCTGCCTGTTTGTAGTGAGGAAATTAAAGGGAGGTCTGTGTGAGATGGCTCGTAATAATTTCTGGCACCTCTGTCAGGGCCTCCACGGTGTATAAAATATTGTGGGGCTGCTTCTTTAACTCCACCATATTGTACTGCCATTCCGTTTCCTGCTTCAAATAAATGGTGTTAATGCCTGCCGTCAAAGCCGGCATAACATCCGTACGCAGGGAGTTGCCGACCATCCAGGTACGGGTGCGCTCGAAGCTTCGCATCTGGAGAATTTCCTCCAGGGCATGAATATTTTTGTGCTGACGAATGTAGATCCGGTCGTCAAAATACTGGAAAAGCTTCATCTGCTGAATCTTGCGCTGCTGAATCTTTGTCTCACCTCCTGTGTACAAGTAGAGGTGATGACCGGATTCCTGCAAAGCGTTCAGCGTTTCGACCATCCCGGGATAGGCCTCAACCTCCTGATCGTAGACGCTCAGTCCCAGCTGATACAGCTCCTGCTCCTCTGAGGTGACCGGCGTTCTGCGGTGCCGCTTGCTGAAGAAGCGATAAGTGGCAATCAGCGATTCCGGAAAGTTGCTGCTGGCAAAGCCCAGCTTGTTAATCCCCTCGACATCAATTTCGATCTGCTTGGAACGCACTTCCTCTGTGGTCACGCCGTAATCCCGAAACCAGTCTGTGATCTGCTCGAAGTAGGCGGCCAGAATCAAATCAAAATACTTATTGCAATGAATTAACGTATCATCCATGTCAAAAATAATATGCTGGTTCATGCTGTTCATGCTGTTCATGCTCTCACTCCTCACAACATCTCTCTCTAGTATACCGCTATTAGGTTAACCGCATGTAAGATTCCAGAAACATTTGTAGCTCCGCGGCTCCATCCGGTCTTAAGCTAAAACGGCCATTCTCATCGGTAGTATCAACATGAGAACGCAGCAGTCCTGCTGCTCTCAGAATAACCAGATGATGAAGCAGCCTTTCGTCGGATAAGGCCAGGTGCTTTCCGATTTCGCCGACGGTCTTGGGCTCATGCGCCACAAATCGCAGCAGGCGGAGACGTTCCGGATGGGCGAGGGCGTCGGTCATGCGAAGCAGCACCATCGGCGGGTCGTCCTCATTGTCCTCTGGCACATCGACCGGATACTGAATCAGCAGCAGGTTTTCATAAAAGCAGTATGTATTAATGGGACGAAAATGAACACCCGGAAACAAAATGACGCTCGTGACAGGCAAATTGTCAAGAATTACGCCGCCGGTTGCATATTCAACCAGGCTCTCCGGCTCCATCTTGCTTAGCAAAATACTCTTTTCTTGAGCGTCCTCTTCCAGCAGAAGGCGGTATTCATGTTCAGCCTCTTGAAAATAATGATGGTACCATAGGCGTATCAGGGCAGGATAAGTATCAATCACGCGCTGCAGCTCATCCTGAGACAGGACGGGCATATAGGTTATCAGGCGAGAATACAGCTCTTCCACAGGGGTGCTGTCCAGCCAATCCAGGAACGCCGCGGGCTGATCGTCCATATGAGGGTCGCGTAGCATAATCAGGGCGTACAGAACATCGAAATCTAGAAACGGCCAGTCACGGGCTTCATTCAGCTTAGACTTGACCTCTTCAGGAAGACGCTGATCCAGATCCTGCATAAATGAAGGGCCGATGTCGAGATTGTCCGTCCACTTCTTGGTTACATAGATCATAAAGCTGCTGAGGCATTCATAGACCACCGATACATCAACGCTTACTTTGTACTTCATAAACTAAAGTACCCTCCTGATAAATGACATTATTTTATTATGGCTTGTAAGGAATAGGCTTGTCTACTATAATGTTTCTTTGGCTTTTTTTATTTTAAGGCTAAGAACATAAATGTACAGCATACGCTGGAAGGGGAATATCCTGAAATGTCAATGACCCGCACGGTCAGTCAGAATTCAACACACTATATCATTCTCATCGCTGTCATTATTGCGGCGGGAATTAGCCAGGGACTGCTGCTGCCAGTACTGGCTATATTTTTGGAACGCATGGGTGTCTCCTCCGGGATGAACGGCCTGAACGCGGCTGCTCTGTATGTCGGCTCCTTCGGCATGACCCTCGTAGCTGAACGGATTCTCGGAAGACTAGGCTTCAAAAAACTGATTATCGGCGGGCTTCTGCTCGTGATGGCAGCACTTATGGCATTTCCGTTGTTTCCAAGCCTGGGTCTGTGGTTCGTCCTGCGCATTCTGGTCGGTATTGGCGACAGTGCCCTTCACTACGCCTCTCAGCTATGGGTGCTGATGATGTCCACGGACCGCAACCGCGGCAGAAGCATTTCCATATACGGAATGTCTTATGGCATCGGATTCAGCATCGGTCCGCTGGGAATTAATCTCTTGAATTACGGCACAGCGGTACCCTTCTTCGCACTGGCTGCCTTGTATGCTGCCCTGCTCGTGGTGGTTCTGCTTAGATTGCCGGATGCACGTCCGGAGAAGCACTCAGGCAGCGCCGCCGAAACCAGAGGAAGATACCGTTTAAGCTACCGGCTTGCCTGGTTTGCACTTATTCCCGCCTTTTTGTACGGATATATGGAGGCGGGCCTGCATAGTAACTTCCCGGTTTACGGGCTTCGTAGCGGCTTTACACTGGAGCAGATTTCGTCCCTGCTTCCTTTTATCGGCATTGGTGGACTGATCCTGCAGCTTCCGCTAGGCATCTGGAGTGACCGATTCGGCAGAAAAAGAGTGCTTACGCTTTCCGGCTTCATTGGCGGAATCAGCTTTCTGCTCATTCCGTTCGCGGGAACGAACTTTTGGATGGTTCTGATTCTTCTTACCCTTGCCGGGGGCATGGTAGGTTCATTCTTCTCGCTTGGTCTCGCCTATGCAGCGGATATCTTGCCAAGGGCTATACTTCCGGCAGCGAATGTTGTCGCTTCCTTCCATTTTAACATGGGAAGCATCCTTGGACCGAATATTGGAGGAGCGGTCATGCAGACCGGCTGGATCGGCGGCGTGTTTGTTCTGCTGGGGCTGTTTTATCTGATCTTTTCCAGCCTTAGCCCCTGGTTTAAAGGAAGCCCGCTCAAGCTATAGGGAACATGTGTTCTCATGGCAATTAAGGGTAGTTTCTTCTAAACTAGAGGTATGGAATGTAACGCGACGGGAGAGAGACAAATGATAAAAGTGGATCGCCTGATCAAGAAAATTGTCACCGAGCCCAAGCCGGTGCTAAAAGATATAAGCATTCAAATGGAGCCAGGAGAAATGATCGGCCTGATCGGCGGCAGCGGCAGCGGGAAGAGTCTGCTGCTCAGCTGTCTGGCACTGCGCCAAAAATGGGACGGCGGACGCTTTCTCATTGACGGAGAGGATGTGCTTAAGGCTGGCGGCCGGCGCAGAATCCGCCGGGAGTGGGCTTATCTGGAGCAAAATCCGGAGCTGAACCGTAACCGTACAGCCCTAAAAAATGTTCTGGTAGGACAGTCCAGCCAAACGCCGCTGTGGCGCATGATCACCGGTATGGTCCGCTCGGATGATTATATGGGAGCGATGGATACGATTGAGCATTTAGGTTTGCTGGACAAGGCCAAACGCAAGACAGGAGAGCTGAGTGGTGGCGAGAAGCAAAGAATTGCGATTGCACGGGCGCTCGTCCATGGTGCGAAGGTCATTCTCGCAGATGAGCCGGTTATGGGCCTTGATCCAAAGTCAGCCGAGCATGTCCTGCAAACGCTGCGTTCTCTGTGCGAAGAGGAGCGCCTTACCGTCATCGCAGTGATCCCGCTGGAGCTTGCTGAGAAATATTGTACTCGCATACTGGGTCTTGCCGGCGGGGAGATTGCCGTAGATGTGACCGGAAGACGTCTTACCCACGGTGAAAAAAGCAGACTGTAATTTAAGTGTATTCTCAGGAACAGGTACGTTATAGAAAGGTGATGCATGGAACATTGAAATGGATAAAGCAGACGACAGCCGGTCTGATGGCGCTTCTGCTCAGCGGATGCAGCTTTATTAGCGACCCGGTATCGCTCATGACGACACCGGATCTGCCTGCTGATAAGGCGACGCTGATGGGGGCTGTCAGCTCGGCTCTGAGTGCCAAAGGCTCTGAGAAGGGGGATATTATTCGCCCCCGCCGCGATCCGGATCCCAGCTCGATTCGAATCGAGGATTTGAACGGTGACGGTGTCATGGAGGCCGTGGTGTTCTACAAGACTCCGAATCAAGAGGTGCAGATTCACGGCATGATTATGCAGGAGCAGGGCAGCTCATGGGTGAAAAAGCTGGATTTTGACGGGGAAGGCACTGTTCTTGAATCCTTCGAGCTCATTGATATTACGAATGACGGCAAGCTGGATATTGTCGCAGGGTTCTCCAGAGGACAGGAGGAGCTGCAAAACGGTCTGGCTGTATACAGCTTCACAGGAGACTCACTTCGCAAAATTTTGACAATCCCATTCACGCAGGTGGAGATTACTGACCTTAACGGTGACCGGGTGGATGAGCTTACCGTCGTCTCGCTGCAGCGATATGAGCTGTCCTTTATTGCAACGTATCAGTATGACAGCAGTGAAGATGATTTCAAGGAGCTCTCGAAGCTGGACCTAGGCCAAAACATTGAGAGTTATTACAATATTGTCTCAGGAAACGTGTCGAAGGACAAAGAAGGAGTCATTCTGGATACGACGATTGTGTCCAATTCCTCTACCTCCAAGATGATTGTGATGGAGAATGGCGAGCTGATTGATGTGCTGAAGGAGGATGCAGCGTATAAAGAGCTGCCTGTGCTCAGCCAGGATGTAAATGGCGATGGAATTCTGGAAATCGGACTGCTGGAGGAGCCCGCAGGCTGGAAGGATGCCCGATATGAGGAAATTCCGTTTCTCAGCTCTTACTATCAATGGGATGGTGAGACAAGGCTGGCCAGCAAGAAAGAGGGCTTGTCCTTCGTATCACAGCGGTATGAGGATATGGAGCGCCGATTTTTTCTGAATTTTCCTGTCGAATGGCATAACCTGATTACGATTGATCCTGCGTCGGATAAAGATGAGTATCTGCGGTTTGTGATGACGGATACCGGCAAGACCGTAGCGGAAGTGAAGTTTTTCCCGGCTGCAGAGTGGGAGCAGGAGAAGCAGGAATGGAAGCTGCTGGTCAAGGACGACGATCAGATTATTGGCTATAAAGGGGACATGAAGCTGATTAAAAATGAGAAAAAGGCCAGCAGCGAGGTTGCGCCTATTGAGAGAAAGGGGAATTAACCATTGAGCAAAGTTCTCATATTGGAAGATGAAGAATCCATCCGCAGCTTTATTGTGATCAATTTGAAGCGTAACGGTCTGGAGGTTCTGGAAGCGGGAGACGGAAATGAAGCGCTGCATCTGCTGCAGACTGTACCGGACATTGATATTGCGCTTCTGGATGTGATGGTGCCTGGCATTGACGGGTTTGAGGTATGCCGCAGAATCCGCGAAACGAATGAGCGAATCGGGATTATTTTCCTCACAGCCAAGGTGCAGGAGCAGGATAAGGTATACGCGCTTTCGGTCGGCGCCGACGATCATGTCAGCAAGCCGTTCAGTCCGACCGAGCTGATCGCGAGGCTGCAGTCACTCCTTCGCCGTGTCAATGTACAGCGTGCCGGAAGCGCCAAGGTTAGCTTTCAGTCGGGGCCGTTTACGCTGGACCTCATATCCAAGCTGTTTAAGAAGAACGGCAAGACGCTAGAGCTGACGCCGACTGAATTCTCTCTGGTGCAGTTTTTCCTGGAAAAGGAGAATACGCCGCTGAGCCGGGACGTGCTGCTGGATCATGTATGGGGCAAGGAATATATGGGCGATCCCAAAATTGTGGACGTGAACATCCGCAGATTACGCCAGAAAATCGAAGACAATCCTTCCGAGCCGGAATTCCTGCAAACGGTATGGGGACATGGCTACAAGTGGAAGGGTAAGGGCCAATGATCAAAAAAGGGATCCGGCGGGAGATCGTTGTTCACTACTTTTTGGTAGTGTTTATGGCGCTCCTGCTGGTCGAGGTTATATTTCTTTTGGCGGTAAGGACTTATTACTATGACAGTGTCTACAGCCATATCGCCTCCCATATCGTGCTAGCGGATGAATATTATCAAACCTATGCGCTGCGGGATAAAAATACATCGATCATCAATCAGGTCATTTCCTACTTCGAGCTATACGGGACAGAGCTGCAGGTGCTGAATCTCGATGGAAGAATACTGTCCAGCTCTAATGATTTTGATACGGATAATGTGATTCAGACCAGTGATGTGACCCAGGCGCTGGCCGGTGAAACGAGCCGGTGGGTAGGGAAACAGCCCGGAACGAATCAGATTGTCATGTCCGTCTCCAAAACCTTGAAAAACGCAGGTGAGAATCAATACATACTTCGCTATGTAACCTCCCTGGAGAAGATCAACGACAAGCTGCTGAATCTCACGATGCTGTCCATTCTGATCGGAACTGCCGTGCTGGCTACCGTGCTGGCCTTCAGTATTGGCTTGGCGAACTCGATTGTTAAGCCCATTAACAATATTCGTGCTGTGTCTGCCCAGATGGCAAAGGGGCGCTTCAACGTACGAGTAAAGGGCGATTACAAATATGAGCTGGGTGAGCTGGCTTCAACGCTGAATTATATGGCACAAGAAATTGTACGCAGTAACCAGGTCAAGGATGATTTCATATCCTCCATCTCCCATGAGCTTCGGACACCGCTCACGAGCATTAAAGGCTGGAGTGAAACACTCAATTCTGGCGGGTACGATCCCGAAGAGACGCGCATCGGAATGCAGATCATTACGAAGGAAACCGATCGGCTTATCGGCCTCGTAGAAGAAATTCTGGACTTCTCCAAGCTGCAGCAAAACGAGATGAAGCTCGTAACCAGCTCAGTCAATCTGAAAGAGCTGCTGCAGGAAATCATGCTGAATATGTGGGCCAAGGCGGAGAAAAAAGGCATCAAGCTGAATCTGGCCGCGGATTGGAAGCCAGTCATTCAGGGAGATGCCAACCGGTTGAAGCAGGTATTCCTCAACCTGGTGGACAATGCCGTCAAATTCTCGCATGAGCACGGCACTGTCGATCTCACCTTTGAGATGGAAGAGGGCTTTGTGGCCGTTGTCGTGCGCGACTATGGCATTGGCATTAGCGAGGAGCATATCCAAAGAGTTAAGGATCGGTTTTTCCAGGTGAACCCTGTCAATGGTGGAACCGGGCTGGGTCTGGCAATTACGCAGCAGCTCGTGGAACTGCATCGCGGGACGCTGCAGATGGCCAGTGAGCTGGGTCAAGGCACTACTGTGACCGTGCGGCTGCCGCTGCTTGAGCCGCAGCCGCAGGACATGTCCGTAAATGATCAGCAGACAGAGATCGAAGCAACGGCTTCTCCGTCACAGCAGGATCATACGTAATCAGGTTTACGCAGAGACAGGAGGAGCCTGTAATGTTCAATAATTCAACAGCATATCTAGAAACCTCATCTGGTGTATTCACGCTGGCCCCGGCGGAAGCAGGGGAAGAGGGCATGATGCTTCAGGTTCTGGTCTCTACCGCGGAGGAGATGGTTCGGCAAGCGCGTCATCAATGGACGCCGGCCTTATTTGATCTCAACCTGATGGAGCAGTACCTGAGCGAAAGATCCGTGTTTCTGCTCAAACATGAGGGGGAGCCTGCTGGCATGTTTACGATCCAGGAGAGCGACCCCTCCTATTGGCAGGATCGGAACGACACCCGTTATCATTATTTACACCGTCTCGCTGTTCTTCCCAGGTATCGGGGCTTCGAGCTGGGGCGTCAGATGATCGCCTTCGCCGAGAGGCGCTCCAGAGAGCAAGGGAAGGCAGGCTTACGCCTGGATTGTGTAACACACCTCCAGGGGTTAAATGATTATTACCTAAGACTAGGCTATCAATTTGTTGCTATGCATGATATGGGTGGCCGTACGGTTAATTTATATCAGAAGCAGTGGTAGTCCTAATGATCTAAGCTAAAGAGGGCATCAAAAAAGCGATCCGAGTCATCGGATCGCTTTTTGTATAAGGATAATTAAGAAGAGGAGACGTTGGCGCGCAGACGGCCTTTCTCATAGACCTCCAGCAGACGCGCAGGCTGAGTACGAACCGTCGGCTTCGGTGTCACGGTTTCGTGAGGGGCAACGACAACAACATTGCCTAGTGTTCCTTTTACGCTGGCACCGTCTTTAATCACAGCACCTTCGCCAATGATGGCATGCTCGATGTGAACATTTTTCCCGATTTTTGCATTCGGCATAATAATGCTGTCCTTGACGATCGCATTCTTTCCGATCTCAGCGCCGCAGAAAATGACGGACCGCTTCGCTTTACCTTCAAATTGACAGGATTTATGAAGCAGGCTGTCACTGCTGTAATCGTATTGACGACCACTGTGAGCAGACAGCTTTGTGCGCCACGGGCGGGTGTACATAGGCCATTCAGGCTTCTCCAGAACGAGCTCTGTTTGATCCAGAACGTCCATATGAGCTTCCCACAAGCTCTCCACCGTACCCACATCTCTCCAGTAGCCTTTAAACCGGAACGCGTACAGCGGATTCTGCTCGGCCAGCATCTTTGGAATAACATCCTTGCCAAAGTCATGACTGGACTGATGATCCTGTGCATCCTCTTCGAGGTGGCGTTTCAGGTAATCCCATTGGAACAAGTAGATGCCCATTGAGGCCAAATTGCTTTCCGGCTTTTCGGGCTTTTCAGCAAATTCAGTAATTTTCAAATTCTCATCTACACTCATCACGCCAAAACGGCTGGCCTGCTCCCAAGGCACCTCCATCACAGAGATGGTTGCTGAGGCTCCTTGTTCGATATGGCTTTCCAGCATTTCACGGTAGTTCATATGATAAATGTGATCACCGGAGAGAACGAGCACATGCTCCGGATTCTGACCGTCAATGTAAGTCATGTTTTTGTAAATCGCATCTGCCGTTCCCAGGTATTGACCCTGTGAAATCTCGTCAGAGGATAATAGCGCAACTCCACCTGCTTCACTGCGCGTCATACCCCAAGGTGCTCCGTCCCCGATGTGCTCGTGCAGCGAGCTGCTCTCGTATTGAGTCAATACACCTACGGTATCGATTCCCGAGTTCACACAGTTGCTGAGAGGAAAATCGATAATACGGTAATGGCCCCCAAACGGAACGGCTGGTTTGGCAAGCTTTGAGGTCAGTGGAGCGAGTCGTTTACCTTCTCCTCCGGCCAACAGCATAGCGATGCATTCTTTTCTCTTCATCACGTTTCCCTCCCAAAAATTTTCAACGTAATACATTAATAAACGACTGCTCCAGGGTTTGAAACGATTATATTGAGCAATTTTTATGAAAATTACAAAATAATTTTTCAGTATCATTTTTATTTTCAACATGGTTAAAATGGGGTAATAGTGTTATATTGTTTAACCATAAGATCTATTCTAAAGCAGGTGATAATTTGATCGGTAAAACCTTTTGGGAAGGAAACGCAAGCTTGGAAGCCATGTATTTGTTTCATGAAGGCACTTCGTTTCACAGCTACCGATTTATGGGCGCGCATCCGCGTATAGAAAACGGTCAGGAGGGTGTCCGGTTTACGGTATGGGCTCCGAATGCCTCTCATGTGGGGCTTGCAGGCGATTGGAACGCCTGGGATGGCTCCAAGGATTCATTACATAAGATACCCGAAACGGGCATTTGGACTCGCTTTTTCCCCGGACTTACGGTTGGTACTTTATACAAATATGAAATCACGGGGCCTCATCAAGAAATGTTTCTAAAAGCAGATCCTTATGCGTTTGCCTCCGAGCTCCGCCCGGCAACAGCCTCAGCGGTGACGGATCTTACCGGCTATAAGTGGAGCGATGCAGCCTACCGCCGCAAGAAATCCGCTGGCTACCGCAAGCCGGTCAATATTTACGAAATGCACTTTGGTACCTGGCGCCAGCATGAGGACGGAAGCTTCCTGACATACCGTGAAATGGCAGATCATCTCATTCCTTACTTGCTGGACATGAACTACACGCATGTAGAATTTATGCCCTTGGCGGAGCACCCTTATGATCTATCCTGGGGCTATCAGGGCACCGGGTTTTACTCCTTGACGAGCCGTTACGGCTCCCCGCACGATTTCATGTATCTGGTGGATCAGCTGCATCAGGCAGATATCGGGGTATTGCTGGACTGGGTACCTGCGCATTTTGCCAAGGACGCGCATGGCCTGCGTCAGTTTGATGGGGGTCCGCTGTATGAGTATGAAGATCCCTCAAAAGCCGAAAAGCCGGGATGGGGCACACTCTCCTTCGATTATTCCAAGCCAGAAGTGGTTTCATTCCTCATTTCTAACGCTATTTTCTGGATGGAAATGTATCATATTGACGGTCTTCGAGTGGATGCCGTCACAAGCATGATTCGTCTCGATTTTGAGAAGGAAGAGTGGCAATATCATCCCAATGAGCAGGGCACACTGGAGAACCTGGAAGCCATCTCCTTCCTGCAGCAGCTTAACAAGACGGTATTTGAGTACTACCCGAATGCACTTATGATGGCAGAGGAATCCAGTGCTTGGCCTGGTGTAACATCCCCTGCGCACGAAGGCGGACTCGGCTTTAATTACAAATGGAACATGGGCTGGATGAACGATACGCTTTCTTACATAGAAGAAGATTTCGACCAGCGGCCGGGCAAGCATCATCTGCTGACGTTCCCGATCTGCTATGCGTATTCCGAGAACTTTGCGCTTCCCTTTTCCCATGATGAGGTTGTGCATGGCAAGAAATCACTGCTGGACAAATGTCCAGGGTCGTATGAGCAGAAATTTGCCGGACTGCGGGGGCTTCTGGGCTACCAGATGACCCAGCCGGGCAAGAAGCTTCTGTTCATGGGAGGAGAATTTGGCCAGTTTATCGAATGGAAGGATCAGGAGCAGCTGGACTGGCTGCTGCTGGATTATGAAGCCCATCGTCAGCTGCACACCTATACAGCGTCATTGAACAAGCTGTATAAAGAGCAACGCGCGCTATGGGAGCTGGATCATGATATGGACGGCTTTCAATGGATCTGTGCGGATGATGCGGGGCAGAGCGTAGTCACGTATTTAAGGAAGAGCACCAAGCCAGGCGACACCTTGATCGTAATCATCAACTTTCAGCCTCAGCAGCATGAGCGTTACCGCATCGGCGTTCCGAAGCCGGGACAGTATGAAGAGATTTTTAATTCCGATGACGTGCTGTACGGCGGGGAAGGCCGCAGGAATAATGAGACGTTGAAGACGGACAAGGTCCCATGGCACAATCAGCATCAGAGCCTCGAGGTGAGGGTTCCGCCACTGGGCATGCTCGTACTCAAAAAAAAACCGCCTCGTCCCCGTAAAACAACTGCCTCAAGCAAGCCGGGCACGAAGGGGACTACTGCAGCGAACAAGTAGAACACAAACACCATATAAAAATCAGGAGATCAGGGGGAGAGAAACCATGAAGCTGTTATTTGCCGCGGCAGAAGGTGTACCTTTTGTCAAAACAGGCGGACTTGCCGACGTGATTGGGGCTTTGCCCAAAGCGCTGCAAAAGGCCGGTGCTGACATCCGTATCGTGATGCCGAAGTATGGATCCATTTCCGAGGAGTATGTCTCCCAGATGGAGCACGTCGGGGAGACCCGGGTGCAGGTAGGCTGGAGACGACAGTTTTGTGGTGTGGAAAAGATCGTGGAGGACGGAATTACGATCTATTTCATCGACAATGAGTATTATTTCAAACGGGATGGCATTTACGGCTATATGGACGATGGCGAACGTTTTTCCTTTTTCAATCGGGCCGTACTTGAAATGCTGCCGCTTGTCGATTTCATGCCGGATGTCGTTCACTGTCATGACTGGCATGCAGGCATGATCCCGCTGCTGCTGGAGGCAGATTATCGGCATCGGGAGGGCTATGGTAATATCCGCTCTGTATTTACGATCCACAACCTGCTGTACCAAGGTGTATTTCCGTATGAGGTACTGGTGGATACATTGGGACTGCATAGCCGTTACTTCCATGCTGAAGGTGTCGAGTACTACGGAAATGTGAATTTCCTGAAGGCCGGCATTGTCTATTCTGATCACGTTACAACCGTAAGTCCGACATATGCCCGTGAAATTCAGACCTCGTACTATGGCTATGGTCTCGATGGCATGCTGTCGTCCTGCGGTGACCGTTTAAGCGGCATTGTGAACGGCATCGATACCAAGAGCTATAATCCTGCTACCGATCCTCACATTGCGGTGAAATACCGCAGCAATCTGGGGAAAAAGGTCAAAAACAAGCTGCAGCTGCAGCAGGAACTGGGCTTACCGGAATCCAGTACTGTTCCATTGATGGCGATGGTCACCCGATTGGTGGACTCCAAAGGACTGGATCTTGTCGTTCGTATTCTGGACGAGCTGTTATATTACGACGATATTCAGATTGTTATTCTGGGTACCGGTGACCCGTCTTATGAGCACTGGTTCCGCGAGGCAGCCATTCGCTTTCCGAATAAATGCTCCGCACAGATCTCCTTCAGTGAGCCCTTGTCCCGCAAGCTGTATGCCGCCAGTGACTTGTTCTTAATGCCATCGAAGTTCGAGCCGTGCGGCATCAGCCAGCTGATTGCGCTTCGTTACGGAAGCATTCCCATCGTTCGTGAAACCGGAGGGCTGAATGATACGGTACAGGCTTATAATGAATTTACCGGCGAGGGTAACGGCTTCTCATTTACGAATTATAATGCCCACGATATGTTGAACACGATCCGCCGAGCGGAAGACATCTACCGGAAGCCGGAGCATTGGAAAAAGGTTACCAAGAACGCTATGTCCGGAGATTACAGCTGGCTGGTGTCCGCAAAGCAATACATGGATATTTATGATCTCATTAACAGCTCAGAGTAAGACGGCATGAATACAAAAACTTCCGAAGCAGGGAAAGGGCGAAAGCGCCTGTCTGCTTCGGAAGTTTTTTTGGTTTATTGTTCATGAAGTTTGTTCATGAAGATTTCGGCAGAGAATACGGAAGCCATAGGGATCCAGGCTAATCTTCATGATGCCGCCCTCGGTATCTACCTTTTCATTCGTAAAGGAGTCGTACCAGTCATTCTTGACGAGCGGATGAGACAGGGTGCAGGGCTGGTCGGTATTGTTCATCCAGATGATGAAATGAACCTTGTCATCGACGCGCTCATATACCACGCATGGGTCATGAGGGTCAGCCTTGAGGAATCGGAAGCGGCCTTCGCGCAGTGCTTTATGCTTGCGCCGTAACCCGATCATAAGCTGGTAGAAATCATACAGCTCCCGCTGCTGCTTGTCGGGATCCCATTCCATACATTTACGGCAATCGGGATCATCGCCACCGGTCAAGCCAATCTCATCGCCGTAGAAGATACATGGGGTTCCCATATATGTAAACAGAAATACGACGGTCAGCTTCATTTTGCGGATGTCATGTCCGACCCGGGTAAGCAAGCGCGGTGTATCATGGCTGCACAGCATATTGAATACAACTTCATTCGTTTGCTGCGGGTAGCGCATGATCAAGGAGGCCATATTATCAGCAAACGTACGCCCATCCAGTTCTCCATTGAAGAAGCTGAGCACCTTGTCAGCGAACGGATAATTCATGACGGAATCAAACTCGTCGCCCATCAGCCAGTTCAGGGAATCGGACCAGACCTCGCCGACAATATAAGCCTCCGGGTTCGCACCCTTTACAACCTTGCGGAAGTCTCGCCAGAACTCATGGTCAATCTCATTCGCGACATCGAGCCTCCAGCCATCCAGCTTGATTTCCTTGATCCAATATTCGGCGACATCAAGCAGGTACTGCTTGACCTCCGGATTCGCTGTATTGAATTTAGGCATATTGGCAAAAAATCCGAACGTATCGTAGGTTGGTATGCCTTCATGCACTGTACATGGAAACTCATTCACATGAAACCAGTCTGCATAGCGGGAGTTCTCTCCGTTCTCCATTACATCCTTGAACGGCCCGAATTGATCACTGCAATGATTGAACACCGCGTCCAGCATGACACGAATTCCTCGCTCATGGCAGGCTTCCACCAGCTCCTTCAACAGCTCATTACTGCCAAGATGAGGGTCTACCTGCTTATAGTCTACAATGTCATATTTATGGTTGGAGGGGGAGAGGAATAAGGGGGTAAAATAGATTGCATTAATGCCGAGATCCAACAGGTCATCCAGGTGATCCATTACGCCCTGCAGGTCGCCGCCAAAAAAATTGTCCAGCTGAGGCTGACCGCCCCAAGGCTCCGTTCCCTCAGGGTCATTAGAGGGATCTCCATTGGCAAAGCGCTCCGGCATGATCTGATAAAATACTGCCTCCTTGGCCCAGGCCGGAACCTTAAATACATCAATCTCATGGATGTAAGGAAACTCGAAATAGCCCCCTGGAGGGTAAGGGTAATCAGAGCAGAAGCCATTGTCGATGAGATAGACGGCTTCATCCCCTTTATGGAAGCGGAAGCCGTAAGACAAACGTTTGTACATTGGATTTACGGCACACTCCCAATAATCAAACATCCCGTCAGACGCTGCTTTTTCCATCGTAATCTCAAAATACGTACGATCCCAGTCATATTTATCGCCGGTCAGTGCCATCACACTGTCCACGTCATCCTTCTGGGTGCGGACACGCAGGTGAATGGTTGAAGTATCATAAGCGTAAGCCCACTTGTCTCGGGGAACATGGTAGATTGCTTCGAGCAGCATGGCAGCACCTCCAATACATTTATTCAGTCAGTAGGGTTTAATAACCAGCCAGCTTGTCTATTGAATCAAAACAGGAATTTTTTTCTTCATATAAAAAGAAGGAGGCTGGAATCAGAGAATTGACCATGGTTAAGATAAAATATGCCTGAAATCACTCGTTAATACACAGGTCCAACATTTTTTCATGAAAATAAATGGAAGAGGATTGAATAATCATACACACTGGTCTATAATAACTCAGTCATCAAGATCACCTACAGATACAATGAAGAGGAGAGAGTGCAAACGTGAGAACCAAAATAAAAATGTCCATGCTTATGCTTCTGGTTATGTTGCTGTCTTTTGGCAGCGTGGCTGGCGCTGAGGGTGTGAAAAAGACAATCATTCTGGGCACAAGCGCAGACTATATGCCTTATGAATTTCACAAAACCATTGATGGCGTCGATACCATCGTTGGCTTTGATATTGAAATTGCCAAGGAGATCGCCAAGGATCTGGGTGCGGAGCTGATCATCAAGGATACGTCCTTTGATGCGCTGTTACCGGAGTTAACCAGCGGCCGGGTCGATTTCGTTATTTCTGGCATGAATCCGACGGAGGAGCGCCGCCAGAGCATTGACTTCTCCATCCCGTATTATCGGGCAGAGCAGTCGGTCATCGTCCGCAAGGAGGACGAAGAGAAGTACAGCACTATTGAGAGCCTGGAAGGCGCAAGAATTGGTGTTCAGAAGGCGTCGGTTCAAGAGGGCATCGCCTCAAAGATTTCAAATGCCACGGTAACGTCGCTGGACAAAATCCCGGATCTCCTTCTGCAGCTGGAAAGCGGCCGGGTGGATGCGGTCATCGCCGAGTATCCCATTGCCAACGCCAATATGAATGCTGAAACGATGGCGATCACGGCTGCTGTGCCACAAAGTGAAAATGACGAGTATGCCGTCGGTGTGCGCAAGAACAATGAGGAGCTGCTGAACAGCATTAATCAGACGCTGCAGCGCCTGATCGAGAATGATCTGGTGCAGCAGTATGTGGATGAAGCAGGCGATCTTGCCGCAGGACGCGTGAAGGAGCAGCTGAACACCGTTGAATTTTTTTGGAAATATCGCGACTATTACCTGAAAGGCATCCAATACACTTTGCTGATATCCGCGCTTGGAGTATTTTTCGGCTTTATTCTGGGCCTGCTTCTGGCACTGATGAGAATGTCCGGCATGGCTGTTCTGCGCTGGATTGCTGTCAGCTATATTGAGGTGCTCCGGGGGACGCCGATGCTGGTGCAGCTCTTCATCATTCATTACAGTTTGACCTCATTTGGCATTAACTTCACGCCGATCCAGTCCGGTGTATTGACGCTTTCTTTGAATAGCGCAGCCTATCTTGCTGAAATATTCCGGGCAGGCATTCAGGGAGTGGACCGGGGACAGCTGGAAGCCGCGAGGTCCCTCGGGATGAGCCGCAAGCAAGCGATGAGGCATGTCATTCTTCCGCAGGCATTTAAGGGCGTTCTGCCGGCCATTGGCAACGAGTTTATTGTCATCATTAAGGAATCGTCAATCGTGTCTTTTATCGGCGTATTCGATTTGATGTATCAAGCGCAAATTTTGCGGGGCAGCACCTTTGCTCCATTAAATCCGCTGCTGGTTGCGGCCATCATATACTTTATACTCACCTTCACGCTCTCGAAGCTGATGGGTGTGCTGGAAAGGAAGCTGAGCTCAAGTGATCAACGTTAAGAATTTGCATAAATCCTTCGGTAAAGTTGATATTTTGAAAGGCATGGATGTGGAGATTCAAAAGGGTGAGGTTGTCGTTGTCATCGGTCCCAGCGGCTCGGGCAAGAGCACCTTTCTCCGCTGCCTGAATCTGCTGGAGGAGCCGACGTCCGGTGAAATTATGTTTGAAGGCAAGAATATTACCGCGAAGAATCATAACATCAATGAAACCCGGGAAAAGATGGGGATGGTATTTCAGCAATTTAATTTGTTCCCGCATAAAAGCGTGTTAGAGAACATTACCCTGGCACCGATTCAGGTTCAAGGCATGTCATCCGCAGAAGCAGAAGCCATTGCAGATGAGCTGCTCACAACCGTGGGTCTGCTGGACAAGAAAGGGGCGTATCCGTCACAATTGTCCGGCGGCCAAAAGCAGCGGATTGCTATTGCAAGGGCACTCGCCATGCGTCCGCATGTCATGCTGTTTGATGAGCCGACCTCAGCGCTGGACCCTGAAATGGTCGGTGAAGTGCTGGAGGTGATGAAGAAGCTTGCGATGAACGGCATGACCATGGTGATCGTCACGCATGAGATGGGCTTCGCCCGGGAGGTTGGCGACCGCATTCTGTTTATTGACCAGGGCAGCATTGCCGAGGAAGGGACCCCGGAGCAGATTTTCACCCAGGCGCAGCATCCTCGTACCCGGGAATTTCTGAGTAAGGTTCTGTAATATGGTGGTGTTTCGATTCTAAGCCGGTTCCTCTATTGGAGGATCCGGCTTCTTTTCGTTTCGCTTAGATTGGCAGCATTTTCATGCGGAATTAGTTACAAAATCGTGATATATTTGTAACCAACTTACCACAGGAGGCAGCTAGATGAACAGACGTTTGCGAAACAAAAGGATGCAGAGCAGTAAAGCATTAAAATGGTTTACCGCCGCCATGATGGCATGCACCATGACCGCTGGACTTGCAATTCCGAAAGCAGAAGCAGCACGGATACATACAGCCAAGCAGGGAGATACCTTTTATTTGTTATCCAAGCAGTATAACGTGAATCTGACTACGCTGATGAAGGAGAATCCTTCCATTCACGCCCTGAACATTTATCCCGGTCTAAAGATTACAATTCCTGGCATCAGCGCGAAGCCAGGTGTGTTTGTACCAAGCCTGAATGTCTTCCCAGACCAAAAGATCGTCGAGGCTTGGGGAAAAACCTTTAGCTACAGTAAGACGCTGGGGGTCAGAGCGACGGCCTATTCCTCGGACGCTGCCGAGAACGGGGGCTGGGGGGCTGTGGATTACTTCGGCAACCCTCTTGTGCTGGGCACTATTGCTGTAGACCCCAAGGTCATTCCCTTAGGCACCAAGGTGCTGGTGACCGGACATGCGCATCCTGGACTGCCTAAAAAAGCCTTTGTAGCTGTTGCACGGGATATTGGCGGAGCGATTAAAGGCAATAAGATCGACATCTTTATCCCTGGTTCTCAGCAGTCAGTCAGAATGTTCGGATTTCAGGATATCAAGCTTTATTTCATTCAATAATTCAAACAAGGCCGCTTCCGTGGATGCTCTGGAAGCGGCCTTATGATGTTATGAGGCGCAGATCGGTTCGGTTCAACGCGGCTCAGACAAAGACAATAGCTCAGGTAAGGTAACAAACTCATAGCCTTGGCTGCGAAGCTCGGTAATAATCTCCGGCAAAGCCTCAATCGTTCCACTCAAATCTGAGCCGGTTCCTCCGCCTGCATGCTGCAGCACGATGGCCCCCGGACCGGCTGCTGACAATACATTGCTCTTCACCTCATCTTTGCCGAGCCCTTTCCAGTCCAGGGAGTCCACGTTCCAATTTACAATCTTGTATTGGTGCTTACGTGCCCAAAGCAGCTGTTCTTCAGTAATATCGCCGTAAGGGGGACGAATGAGCAAGGTGGCCTCGCCAGTAATCTTCTGAATGATCTCATTCGTACGTTGAATCTGATCCTGAAATTGGGCCAGGCTCAGCTTGCCGAACTGAGCGTGATTGTATGAATGGTTGCCGATGGCATGCCCTTCCTGCTTCATTCGAAGAACAAGCTCGGGATGCTTTTCGGCCCGGCTGCCGACCACGAAGAAGGTCGCTTTGACGCCATGCTCTTTCAAGGCATCCAGCACCTGCGGGGTGAAGCGCGGATCAGGCACATCATCAAAAGTTAAAGCGATTTGCTGTGAAGAGAGCCCCTTAGTACGAAAGGTGTCCGGATACTTTTTGATCAACTGACTTAAGGTCAGAGGATCTGACCGTCCGCTCCGCGGGTTGGTGTCCATGCTGCTGGAAGCCATAGCAGCTTCCGGTGATGACATCAGCAACATGACCAGGAGCATCAGACATCTGCTGATGAAGGCAGTGTATTTCACAAGACTCCGCTCCTTTTTATTTTTTTATGGTATTCCCTGGCAGCGGTGAAAATATGCTATGGGGATGAATATTAAAGCATTCCAGCGTTTTGGATGCCTGGTTTAAAGGGTGTATAATAAAGGAGCGTGAACTATTTAAGCACGGAAGGAATGAATGTTGTGGCTGACTTATTTACACCATATAGCTTTCATAATTTAACGTTAAAAAACCGGATCGTCATGCCTCCCATGTGTCAATATTCCGTTCAGGCGGAGGATGGCAAGCCTAATGACTGGCATTTCGTCCATTATGTCAGCCGTGCTGTCGGTGGAACGGGTCTCATTATCGTAGAAATGACGGCAGTCGAGCCGGACGGCCGAATTACGAATCGGGATACCGGTATATGGAGTGATGAGCATATTCCGGCATATCGCAGGATTGTGGAAAGTGTTCATACCTATGGCACCAAGATCGGAATTCAACTCGGTCATGCGGGACGAAAGGCGCAGGATGCGGATCCGCCAGCAGCTCCTTCCAATATTCCGTTTAGCTCCACCTATAAAATGCCTGCAGCGATGTCAGCTGAGGACATTGAGAACGTGATCAACTCTTTTCGGGAGGGGGCCAGACGGGCGGTGGAAGCGGGCTTTGATACGGTGGAAATACACGGTGCCCACGGATACTTGATCCATCAGTTTCATTCGCCGCTTAGCAACGAGCGCGAGGATGAATACGGACAGAATTACGCTCTCTTCGGTGAGCGCGTAGTTCAAGCGGTCAAAGAAGTTGTGCCTGCCGGCATGCCGATTATGATGCGGGTGTCTGCAATGGAATATGTGGATGGCGGCTATGGCTTGGATTACTGCGCAGAAATATGTCAAAGGTACAAGGCTGCGGGAGTTGATCTCTTTCATGTGACTTCCGGAGGAGAGGGTCCCATTGGCTCCGACGGAGGGCCGAAGGCGGTGCCGGGGTACCAGGTGGAGATGGCCTCTGCATTGAAGCAGAAGCTGCAGGTGCCAGTGATCGCCGTCGGGCTGCTTGATGAATATCAGGCGGCGCAGGAGGTGGTATTGTCCGGTAAAGCGGATCTGGTAGCCGTAGGCCGGGGGATGCTAAACGACCCGTACTGGGCGCTGCATGCCTCCCATGCACTGCAGGGTGAACAGAAGGTGCCTAAAGCCTACGAGCGTGGCTTTCCCAAAAAATAATGAATTCTCGTGCATTTTCGTGAAACCATGCGCAGCCTGCTGCGTATTCATTTAGCAAGTGAACCTACTAATAAGAAAATTTCAGGAGGAACAATACCATGTCCATTTTCAAAAGACTGCGTGATCTGACCATGTCCAATATCAATGCGATGATCGATAAGGCCGAGGATCCCATCAAGCTGACGGATCAATACATTCGGGATATGACAGAAGACCTGGAGGATGCCGAGAAGGCCGTAGCAGCACAGATCGCGATTGAGAAGCGCTTTAAGGCTCTGTTCGAAGAGCAGCAGGCGCTGGCCGAGAAGCGTACGCAGCAGGCTCATACTGCAGCACAGGCACAGAACGTGGATCTGGCGCGCCGGGCGCTGGAGGAGAAGAAGACGGCTGAAGCCAAGCGGGATGAATACAAGGCAAGCTATGATCAGAACAAGGCTGCCGCCGATAACCTGCGTGCCAAGCTGGACGAAATGCGCAAGCAGCTGACCGCGATGAAGAACAAGCGCGAGACCCTGGTTGCCCGTTATAATGCAGCGAAAGCTCAAACCGAAATTAACAAAGCGATGAACGGCTTCAGCAGTGACTCCGCATCATCAGGGCTGAAGCGCATGGAAGAGAAAATGCTTCAGATGGAGGCACGTGCCGAGGCGGGCAATGAGCTGAACGCCAAAGAGAAGTCGCTGGATGATGAGTTTGAAGCGCTGGGCAAGGATAAGGCCGTTGAAGACGAGCTGGCAGCGCTGATGAAGCAATACGAGAACAAGAACGAATAGCAGTAAGCCGCTGCTGGAACAGCGGCGGATCTATGGATCATAACGGAGGAGAATGAGCGCTGGATGCGAGCTTTTCCTCCGTTTTCCATGAGGTTACAAGCCTATTATGACGGAGGTTGAGTATGACTTTTGAAATGATCTTAGGAATCAGCATTTGGACCGGGGTTGGCGCGCTGCTGCTGTTTATCCTGATGTATGTAGATTCGCTGTTTACGAAATACAAGGATCTCGAGGAAGTGAAGAAAGGGAATATGGCCGTGACAGCCAGGCTGATCATGAAGCTGTTTGCACAGGGCTATATTCTTTCTGTATCGATTCAGACCTCACCGGATCTGGTGGAAGCCATTGTCGTGTCGGTCGTCTCTTTTATCATTCTCTTTATTGTGGAGCGGCTGACGGAGTGGATGCTCAAGCTGCTGGGTGGCATCAATCTGGATCTGGGCACTCAGCAGGGCAAGACGGGCTATGGATTATTTGCAGGCTCGCTCCATATTGTAGGAGCATTAATTATTACAGCCTGCCTGTAAAGATATTTATGAACGATAGGAGCCGCTTATCATGAGTGTATGGAAACGAATCCGCAATCTAATGACCAAGCCCGAGCCGCCGAAGCGGGAGAAAAGCATGCTGGAGCTGTCGCCGGGAGATATATGCGAGGTTTCTCTCGTGACTTACGAGGTGACAGGCCGCGTACATAATCGCGGCAGAAATGCAGTGATGCTCACCCTGCAGGACGGCAATACGACCATGTATTTGCAGATTGAAGAGCGCGAAACGCTCCAGTATAGACTGTATGAGCCGATTGATGGGCGATTGGATAACCCGCATGAGGTTCCGACCACGATTGAGCTGGATGACAGGATGTATCATTTGGAGGAAGAGTACGGCGGAATGGTTACGCTTGCCGGCCGGACCCCGTTTACTCAAAATGGCGAGCAGCACGTCTGGCAGCATCAGTCTGATGACTACCGACTGGTTCGTGTGGAATGGCAGAATGGAAGGTTTATGCTCTACGAAGGGGAGAAAGTCATACCGGGAGATGTTAAGGTCATCCGGGCAACCTAGGAGTGGTTAAATGAAGCAACGCTCAATGCTGTTTGTTAAATTATTGCTGGTTCTCAGCTTTCTCGTGTCGATTCTCAGCGGCTGCGGGACGCCGCCAGATGTGAAATCCAGCTATCCGCTGGAATCGGTCAACCGGATGGACAATGCGTCCTCCTATGTGTACCGGGCAGAGAATAAGAGTGTTCCCATCGTCGCCCAGGAGCTTGCGGCAGATACCGCGCCGGATGAAATGTCGAAGGACGACACCGAGCGGATGTTCCTGGTCTATGGAGATGATATCTATCATTTGCAGCAGGACCCTGAAAAGCCGGAGGACACGCTGGTAGAGATCAGCTCCAGAGAATATGTAAGGCAGAATTATGATTCTAGCTTTCTGCAAGGGTATTTGACGGCTGTGCTGATCGGCAATCTGTTTGATGCTCTGGATGGACGGGGGGGCGGCTACCGGGGATATACAAGCCGGGAGGTGTACCAGCCCAAAGCCGGTACCTATAAGGTACCAACCGCTGATGATAAGAAGCTGGCTCCGCCCTTAACCTCTGACCGAAGCGGAAAGATTACGCGCCGAGGTCAGGATTCAGTAGGGTCAAGCGGCAGCATTTTCAAGCGCCCTTCTGATAATAGCAGTAAGGGCACGATCAGCCGCGACAAAAGCAGCGGCAGCAGCGGAGGAGGTCTGTTCTCTCCGCCTAAGCGTTCCTATACGAAGCCCAAAACGAGCTTCGGTTCCGGCAAAATCGGCCGCCGCGGCCGAAGATAAGGTTCTTGACGGGACCGTCTGATGCGATCACCTCCGCATCAGGCGGTCTCTTTTTATTACATTATTTTTACAATTCCGACAAAAGACATAATATTTACGTAACAATTCATCATTATGCTAGGAATGTATGAACAATTGGACAAGGGGTGGAGCACTTGAATAAAACGATGGATCGTAAAACATTTCTTTCTTACCTGGGTACTGGAACTGCCGCATTGGCGGCAGCATCTGCCGGCCTGGGACTGCTGGAAGGAAAAGCATCAGCGATGACCGGAACCGCCGATCACCTATTCGGGTTCAAAACCAACAAGGTTAGCGGATACTTCAATCCCATTGAGCCTACGGATGTTGATGAATTGGTACTTCCTAAAAACTTCAAATATGACGTTGTAGCCGCTTTTGACGATGTCATCAACTCGGCCGGCGAGAAATTCGGCTCTGGCTGCGACTACAATGCCTTTTTCCCGCTGAAGGGCTCGAACGTGCGCGGATTGCTCGTAACGAATCATGAGTACTCCACCATTTTCTCCATCGGTCCGGTGAAGGACGAAAAAATGACCGCAGATCAAATTCAGAAAAATTTGTATTACCTCGGCATGTCTGTCATTGAGGTGTACCGTGATGAAAATGGTGTCTGGAAAATGGATACCCGTTCGTCCTACGCACGCCGTATTAACGGCTTCACTCCTTTCCAGCTGACCGGTCCGGCCAAGGGGATCCCAGCGCTTAAGGGAGCTACATCCGTTCAAGGTACGTTTGCAAACTGCTCCGGCGGGGTGACGCTGTGGAATACCGTGCTTTCATGCGAAGAGAACTTTGAAGGTACCGCTGCTGTATCCAAGCTTCCGGATACTCATTACGGCTGGGTTGTTGAGGTTGATCCGTTTGACAAATCCTATCTCAGAAAGCATACCGCACTGGGCCGCTTTAACCACGAGAATACCGCCATGGGCCTTGCAGCAGACGGCCGGGTTGTCGTTTATATGGGCGATGACAAAAAGGACGCTTGTGTGTACAAATTTATTAGCAAGAACAAGTACGATAAGAGCAAGGGCCGCGGCAACTCTGCATTGCTGGAAGACGGAACGCTGTATGTGGCTAATCTGAAGAGTGGTAAGTGGCTCCCTATTACGCTTGCAGAAGTGAGCAAGGCTGCGGCTAAGGATCCAAGCCTTAAGAACAAGTTCAAATCCCAGGGCGACGTGGTTACATACTGCCAGGAGGCTGCCAAGCTGGTGGGTGGAACACCGACAGACCGTCCGGAGGATATCGAGATTTCACCATTTGATAACACCGTGTTCATCTGTCATACGAACAATGACAGCCATGGCAATATTCACGGCCATATCACACGTATTTTTGAAGCAGGGAATGATCTCGGCGCCATGGAGTTTGATTTTGAAATTTTTGCTGCCGGCGGACGCCAATCCGGCTTCAGCGCGCCGGACAACCTCGCTTTTGATTCCAACGGTGATCTGTGGGTCGTTACCGATATTTCGAGCAGCAGCCAGAATAAAGGCGTACATAAGTCCTTTAAGAACAATGGCATGTTCGTCATTCCAACCAGCGGTCCGGATCAAGGCAAAGCCATGCAATTTGCTTCAGGTCCTGTAGAATCCGAGCTGACCGGCCCTTATTTCACACCGGACGAGCAGACGCTGTTCCTTTCCATTCAGCATCCGGGAGAAACGACACAAGACCTGAGCAATCCGACCAGCACCTGGCCTCATCGCCGTGGCGAGAATATGGCACGCTGCGGTGTGGTCGCAATTAGCGGCTTCAAGCTGCAGTAGGACAGGCACTCATCCATAGAAGAGAAAGGAGCTATAATATGCCATTTGGAAATATTGGAGTCGGTGGTCTTATATTGATCCTGATCATCGCGTTGATTATTTTCGGACCCTCCAAGCTGCCAGAGCTCGGCCGGGCATTCGGACGGACACTGAGCGAGTTTAAAGGGGCTACGCGCGGATTGGTGAACGGGGATGAAGAGGAGAATACGAAGAATGATCAAGCATCTGCTGCAACGGTCTCTAAACCGCAGAGCTGATCCCAATGCGCAAAATGCGATCCAGCATCTGGAGGAGCTGCGCCGGCGTTTAATCACCGTGTTCACTGCGTTCCTGGTATCCATGGCCGCTGCCTTGATCGGTGTCAAGCCGATGTATGCCTGGCTGGTCCGGGATCTGGATCAGAAGCTGATCCTGCTCGGTCCCTCGGATGTGATCTGGGTGTATATGGTCATTGCGGCAGTGGCGGCACTGGTGGTGACGCTTCCCATCGCAGCCTACCAGATCTGGAGGTTTGTGCAGCCAGCCCTTCCGGATCACGGCCGGCGTGCTGCTCAAGTCTTCATTCCGCTGATCAGTGTGCAGTTTGTGCTGGGAATCAGCTTCGGGTATTTCGTGCTTTTTCCCATGGTCTATGAGTTTATGAAGGGGATGGCTGCGGGAAGCTTTGAAACGATGTATACCGCGCAGAAGTATTTCACCTTTCTGGTGCATATGACCGTGCCCTTCGGTGTACTGTTCGAGATGCCGGTCGTCATCGTCTTTCTGACGAAGCTGGGAATTCTGAACCCCGAGAGGCTGTCCAAATCACGGAAAATGGCTTATTTTCTACTCTGTATTATCGCTGTAACCATCACACCGCCAGATATCATGTCCGATCTCATTGTGATCGTGCCGCTGTTTCTGCTGTACGAGATCAGCATTGGACTATCGAAAGCGGTATACATGAGAAGCGCCCAGCTTGACCCCGGCAAAGGCTAGCTCAAAGAGGCTGTTCTGTAAAGATCTGCGGATCTTTCGGAGCGGCTTTTTTGTTTACGGAAACCTATTAGTGAGGAGAAACGGTTTGCACTTTGAGGGCTAAAGAGGATATAACAGTAGTAGGATGAACAGCAGAGGGAGGCACGAAGCATTGAGTACAGATCGGTTTACACGTAAAGCGCTGCAGGTTCCTGCAGCACAGGAATTGGTATTATCTCATGTAGCAGCAGGGCACACAGAATTGATTTCGACGGTAACCAGTGACGGGAGAACCCTAGCGGAAACGGTACAGGCACCTCATGACTACCCCGCTTTTCGAAGATCCGGCATGGACGGGTATGCGGTTCGGGCACAAGACACAGTACCGGATGACGGAGAATTACCGTGGCTGGAGGTCATTGACGATGTGCCCTGCGGAGCGGTGCCGAAGGAGGCAATAACCGCAGGGACAGCGGCCAGAATTATGACCGGAGCCCAGGTTCCGGAAGGGGCTGACGCTGTAGTTATGCTGGAGGTGACAGAGCAACGCGTGGAGAACGGCAAGAAGCTGGTCACTGTGAAAAAGCCAGCCGCAAGCGGACAGCATATTACGCCCATCGGCTTTGAGATTCCTTCCGGTGAGGTTCTCCTCAAACCAGGCCGGCTGATTGGTCCTGGAGAGCTGTCAGTACTCGCCACCTTCGGAGTCCATCAGGTGAATGTGTACCGCAAGCCGGTCGTGGGTATTTTCTCCACAGGGAGTGAGCTTCTGGATATTACAGACCCTTTGGAGCCGGGGAAAATCCGCAATAGCAACACCTACATGCTCGCGGCTCAAATTGTAGAGGCGGGCGCCGAGCCGGTGGTCATGGACGCGATTCCTGACGACATCGAGCTGGCAAAGGCAAAGGTCGAAGAAGCCTTGAAGGCTTACGACCTGGTCGTGACGACAGGAGGCGTTTCTGTCGGAGATTATGATATTATGGGGGATCTGGTGCGAAGCGGTTCGATGGATATGCTGTTTAACAAGGTGGCCATGCGGCCCGGCAGTGTTACTACAGCTGCGGTACAGGACGGACGCCTGCTATTTGCTCTTTCCGGCAATCCGGGTGCCTGTTATGTCGGCTTCCTGCTCTTTGTACGGCCGGCCATTCGCAAAATGCTCGGCATGCCTAAGGACAAGCTGCGGCTCCCAAGCTGGAGCGCAAAACTGGGCCGAGCCTATACAAAAGTGAACAACTTTACTCGCTTTGTCAGAGGTACCCTGGAGGTATCGGACGGACAAGTCGTGGCCTATCCCGCACAGCTGGATGAATCCAGCGTCATGGTGACGATCAAGGACAGCTCATGCTTGATCATTATTCCTCCAGAGCTGAAGGGGGCCTCTGAGGGAACAGAGGTGAACGTCCTGCTGCTGCCGGGAGCTCTGCATTGAGCGGTCAGGTCATCCTTCAAATTACAGGGTATAAGAATAGCGGCAAAACCACCTTGATCTCTTCTCTAATTCCCTGGTTGAAGCAGAGAGGCCACAGAGTGGCGGTCATCAAGCATGATGGTCATGATTTTCAGATGGACCACACGGGCACAGACACCTCAAGTTTCATAGAGTCTGGCGCCGAGGCAGCACTGATCTCCTCACCATTTCGTATGGCAGTCCTCAGACAGCGTCCAATGGAGCTGGAGGAGCTCATAGGCGAGGTCGATGATTGCATCGACTGGATTGTAGTCGAGGGCTTCAAGCAAGAGTGCTATCCCAAGCTGGTGCTGCTCTCCGGCTTTCAGGATGTAAGCCTGGTGGGGGGATTAAGCCACATTCTCGCAGTTGTCGTGCATCCGGACATGGCAAAGGAACCGCAGCGCCTGCAAGCCTTGCAGCAGGAAGCAGAAGCTACGGTACCTTGGTTTAGCCGGGAGGACCGGAATCATATTTTTGAGCATCTCTATTCGCAGCTCTCAATCCGATGAGTCATTGCGCCGTTCAATAGCCTGGGACATCGTCTTGTCGGTCAGGTGGGCGTATACCTCGGTCGTTTCCGTTGAAGCGTGTCCAAGCTGCTCCTTGGTTTTGTAAATATCGTTCTGGAGATAATAATCGGTAGCAAAGGAGTGTCTCAGCTTGTGCACAGTCAGGAAAGGCTTGCCAAACCGCTTGGCGTATTTAATGATCATCGCTTGAATCGCCCGTTTGGTCATTCGAGATCCTTCTTTCTGACCGTTACGAATGGCGACAAACAGTGCTTTTTCTTTCTTGGGCACGTGATAACGATGAGGTCTGAGAGCGATATAATGCTCCAAATCATCCTTGGCCTGGTTGCGGAAATAGACCGGAGATTTGAAGGTTTCGTCATTATTGCCTTTTCTGTAGACGTGCAGCATTTTGTTGCCAAGATCCAGATCATCAACATTCAAATTGACGACCTCCGACACTCGCAGACCCGAGTTCAAAATCAGGCTGACGATACAGGCATCCCGTTCTGAATTTAATCCGTGGGCGAACAGAGCTTGTTTGTTATCAGCAACATCCAGTGCATATCCTTCATGGATATAGGAGATGAATTCAATCAGCTCATCTTCCTCCAGAATTTTGCCTTTCAATTTAGCGGCGGTGTCCTTGGGCTTATGTATTCTTTTGTTTTCGACTTTGGCCATAATGTTGCGCTTGAGCAAGGGGTAGAAGTTTTCATCTTCCGCAATTTGACTTAAATAGTGAAAAAGGGAGCGCAGGGACGAAAGCTTCCTGGATACGGTAATCCTTGAATTGGTTCCTTCACGTCGGGTCGTCAAATAGAGTCGAAAGCCCGTAACGTCCTCCATTCGAAGCGTTTCCAGCTCCTCCAGCTTGATATGGCGGTTATCTTCACTGAGTGAGAGGCCTTCAGCCCGCAGCCAGTTGAAAAAGGTTTCATAATCTCTTACATATTCAAGCAGCGTGGAGGGAGACAGATCAGGCAGCTTATAGTCAATAAACTGCTGCACAAACCAAGGCATGGAAGGGACCTTTTCATCCAGCTTGGTACGGTCGATGACTTTTTGAATATTCATGGGAGGTGTAAACTCCTTTCCTTCACTGAGAACATATGTTGCTTCTAGCTTCATCATATCAGATATGAGGGGGCTGCGAAATGAAGAAGTGTAGTGGCTTGGTATTCTATGACGAAGGGACAGTGAACCTGATGAGAGCGGCATCTGAAGCTCATATGAGACTGAGCCTGCTTCCAGCAAGGCAGAAACAGATTATTCACAATTTAATGCAGTTTTATTTTTACGATTTTACGGAGTTTCTGGATTTTGACGTTAATGCTGAGGGGATGTATAGTGCGTATCCGGATTTGGAGCTGTTTTTTACAAGCCGGGGAGATAAATTTCCGTTTCTTATCACGTACCAGCAGCAGCCCGCCGGGTTTGCCTTGGTTGAACGGATCAATACCGCGGCGGCGGATTATTATCTGACGGAGTTTTTTGTCATGAAAAAGTATCGCCGGAGCGGGCTGGGCACCTGGGCAGCGAAGGAGCTGTTTGACCGCTTGCAGGGAAGCTGGAAGGTGACGGAGGTCGCATCCAATGTCCCGGCTCAGGCCTTCTGGCGAAAAGTCATTCATGCGTATACGAACGGCAGCTACCGAGAAGAGAGAGATCCGGAGAGCGGGAACCCCTCGCAGTATTTGCAGAGCCGTAGAATGAATAAGACCCAGACCCATCAGCATGAATCACAATGACATTTAAACGAAGGAGTGTGGATTATGGAAAGAAGAGCCTTTGGCAATACAGGCATGAATGTGAGTATACTCGGCTTTGGAGGTTCGGAAATACGGGATTCTGATCAAGCCACGGTGAATCGGCTGCTGCACTCAGCGCTGGATGCGGGACTAAACATGATTGATACGGCTGAATGCTATGGAAGCAGCGAGGAGCTGATCGGACAAGCCTTGAAAGGACGCAGAAGCGAAGCGTATCTGTTTACGAAATGTGGACATGCCGATGGGATTGCCGGTCACAATTGGGATCCAAAGGTACTCGCAGGCACGATCGACCGCAGCTTAAAGCGGCTGCAGGTAGATAATGTGGACGTGATTCATCTGCATAGCTGTTCTGCAGAAATATTGCGGCAAGGTGACGTGATTGAAGTGCTGCAGCGGGCTAAAGAGGCCGGTAAAACCCGATTCATCGGCTACAGCGGAGATGCTGATGACGCCTATGCTGCCGTTCAGAGTGGAGTATTTGACAGCTTTCAAACCTCACTTAATATTGCAGATCAGCAGTCCATTGAGCTGACCATTCCGGTAGCAGCCCAACGAGGCATGGGGATCATTGCCAAGCGTCCGATTGCGAACGTAGCCTGGAAGCACGAGACGATGGAGAAGGATCATTACGGGTTTCCGTATTGGGAGAGATTGAAGAAGCTGCAGTATGAATTTCTTCAGGATACGGATGCGGATTCAGACGTAGAACAAGCGTTAAAATTTACGCTTAGTGTTCCGGGTGTAGCTACTGCTATTGTAGGAACGAATAATCCAAATCGCTGGCAGCAGAATGCCAGTCTGCTCGCGGGTGGCTCTGCCTTGAGTCAGCCTGCTTATGAAGCCATCCGCGCACGCTGGAAAGAGATATCGAGCGAGGATTGGATTGGCCAAATATAGCTCGATCATAGATCAGTGAGCGAAGCATCGTGAAGCAAGCTTTTGATTCACTAAGCCTACAAAACGACTAATCCCATCGTAGGTGGGAAAATTGTGCTCAGCCCGGCGTAATTACCGGGCTTTTTTTGATTTTTATCGTATGAGCAACATCTGAGTAAATAATAAATATTATGTAAACTAAATAATTTCAACATATGAAAAATTCACAATAGAATTTAAAATAAAGATTGTGTCAATGAGTGTTCCATGCTTGAGGTACGAAGTCAACATTCGTTTGATAAAATACTAAAATCGTGCCGGACCGCTTTTTCATAAACGACAATATGTGCTAAAGTGAAACTTAGAATTTCAACCGGACCTCAGGAGTGATCAGGAGAATGAACGCACGATATTTAAAGCCTTATTTGTGGCTCAAGTTAGCTGCACTATTTATCATTCTATTAAGCGGCTGCGGTGGGGAAGAAGGGCGGGGCTCGAAGGAAAAAGTAACGTTAACAGTATCCGCAGCATCCAGCCTGAGAGATGCTCTTGAAAAGCTGGAGCTGGCGTTTATTGAATTCCACCCGGAGATCCGGCTACAGTTCAATTTCGGGTCATCCGGCAGTCTGCGTCAGCAGATTGAGGAGGGCGCACCGGTAGATTTGTTTATTTCGGCCTCCTCTGAGGAAATGCAGAGTCTAGTCACTCAGCAGCTTGTAGAGCCACATCAGCAGACGCCGTTATTAAGTAACTCGATCGTTGTTGTCACAGCCCCGGAGAGAGCAGGAGAGATTAAGACGATTCAGGACCTGGCGGGAGAGAACATCAACAAGATCGCCCTGGGCATACCCGAGAGTGTACCGGCGGGGCGCTATGCAAAAGAAAGCTTGCAGGCTGCGGGTCTATGGGAGGATGTACAAGATCATATGATTCAAGCGAAGGACGTCAGGCAGGTGCTTCAATATGTAGAAACAGGGAATGTGGATGCTGGTTTTGTCTATCAATCCGATGCCCAAACCACCGATCAAGCTGTTATTGCATTAAAGCCTGATCGTTCTACATATTCGGCTGTAATCTATCCGATCGGCATTGTGAAAGCGACGAAGCACACAGAGCAAGCCCAACAGCTATACGATTTTCTCCGGGGAGATGAAGCCATTTTACAATTTCAATCCTATGGCTTCGATGTTGCAGAATGATACTGAATCAAGTGAGTTGGGGTGAATTCTGGTCACCTGTGTTACTGTCTATGCGGATCGCTTTGCTTTCCAGTATCGCTGTGCTTCTGCTAGGCCTGGCAGCTGCCTGGATGATGACCCGCCGACCTGTCATCCGAGGAAGAGTGATCATTGAAACGGTGTTTATGCTGCCACTGGTTCTTCCTCCTACAGTGGTGGGATTTATTCTGCTCAAGCTGTTAGGTCGAAAAAGCTGGATGGGGCAATGGATTGAAACCTTATTTTCTTCACCTATCATATTCACATGGTGGGCTGGAGTCATAGCTTCGGTCGTCGTTGCCTTCCCGCTTGTGTATCAGACGATGAAGGTAGGCTTCAGATCGGTCGATCACCATCTGGAAGAAGCCGGTCGATCCATCGGGGCGAGTGAATGGCAGGTATTTCGTCATATTACGCTCCCGCTTGTACTGCCATCCCTAATCTCTGCCTGGATTCTAGGCTTTGCACGCAGCCTTGGAGAATTCGGGGCAACGTTAATGATCGCCGGCAATATTCCTGGTCAAACTCAAACGGTACCGACAGCCATTTACGTCGCTGTAGACACTGGAAATATGCCGATGGCTTGGATCTGGACCTATGCTATGATTTTCATATCATCCATGCTGCTACTGGCTACCAACTATCGCGCTCGAGATTAAACACTTTTTGAACTGTCGAAACGGCTGCTTCAGCCGTTTTTTTGTTATTATAGCTGCCCTAATTAAATTATTTCATTATGTGAAAAATTCATAATAGTAAATATAAACTTTTCTAGTCACTATACAAAAACCCATCAATCAGATGAATCTAAATTCACGTAAAAAGGAGGGGATTGTGTATTTATTCACAACTGGCAATAAGCAATTAAGATTGTTGTTTCAACCTAAGTAGGCGCTGAGGTTCAAATAAACTGACACTAATATGGGGGCTTGTCAATCAATTGTTTTCCGGCGAGATGTATTAAGGGGTCCCGCCAACAAAACGCGAAAAACGTACGCTAAGCGATCATTTCTCCCAATAACCCGGATTTCCCGTACGCTAAGGAAATCCGGAATTTATATTCGCTAGATGCTACGCTTCGCTTGACGGGGATTTTAACGGACGTGAACCCTTCAATGCCTTGATTTGCTTGATGTCAAACTTGTATTCTCCCAAGAAATTGATGTGTTCCCATCCGAGCGGAGAAATGTGCTTCAAAAGTTCTTCGTTCAATTGTCTGTTGTCTCTCATAAATTCTGTCACTCGGGTTAAATAAACCGTGTTCCATACGCTTATTGCATTGATGATAATGTTTAACGCGCTGGCCCGCTGAAGCTGGTCTTGAAGCGCCCGTTCCCGGAGTTCCCCTCGCCTCCCAACAAAGATCGCTCTGGCCAATTCATTCATGGCTTCCCCTTTATTCAATCCTCGATGTATTCTTCGCCGCATCGCCTCGCTTGAGAGGTAATTCAGAATGAAGATCGTTTTTTCAATTCGCCCCATTTCTCGGAGTGCCGTTGCTAATCGGTTCTGACTTGCATATGAGCCTAATTTCTCCATAATCAACGATGCAGAGACTGTACCTTCCCGGATAGGGGTAGTACCAGCGAAGCTGACACCACCCGCAAAGTAGATGTAATTAAATGGTCTTCGTTGTGTTTGTCTCTTATTTTGCAGTTCTCTTTTCTCGTTAAATAATGATTTGACACTTTCTTAGCTGACGATTCCAGCGTTACTGTAAGTGCTAACTGTATGCATAAATACGGTAATTACAAGTCTGAATAAAAAATCCTTCAAGTGAGAGTAATCCTGATCCTATTACCACCCATGGGTAACGTCTAATATGGTAAAAACGTAAAAACAAGCCGTATCCATTTGGGCACGGCTTGTTTTTGTCTTATTCCGGACTAGACGCAGGCAATAAAGCCATGCCATTGAGTCCACTGTCTGTAATGACCGCATCTGGCAGCTCGTTTTGCATAGCAAGCTGTTCCGTTTTGATCAATTCGCTATTTAGGATCTTCAGCCGCTCTTCAAGGAAGCGCTCACAATCGGTGTCCACGGCTAGGCCTAGTTCTTGGCGTTGACGTTGATTTGTGAAGCGTGGTATCGGTAAAAGATACTCCTCGAAGTCCTTGAACTGGCGTGATCCCTGCACCCAAATATCACCGGAGCGCAGAGAGTTCTTCATCTCAGACAACACGCAGATTTCGTAGAAGCGACGGTCAAAGCCGTCCTCTGTGCGGACAACGTTTTCCCAGCGCTTGCGAACAAAACTCGTCGGTGCATCCTCTGACACCTTACGCAACTGATGTTGATTTATGCTCTTAAGCAATTCCACTCCTTCGAGAATGTCACGTGCGGTTGGCGCAGCTTTGAGTTGCAGCGATTCCAAAAGACTTGGAGTATAGCGACGAAGCTGGGAGAAACCGTCGCCGATTAGCGGAAGATAGTCGAAGTCTACGGGCTGAGCCAATTTTTCTGCTTCTGTAACGCTATCGGTAAAAACCTGCCACGGCAAGATGGATTCGATGGCCGCAAACGGATCACCTCCGCTTTGCTTGGCTTCCAATAGCGCTCGACCAATGCTAAAATAAAGACGCAACTTGTCGTTGTCGAGGGGTAACACTCGGTAATGTGTGGCATCCGTTCGATGGCGTATGGAACGCAAACCAAGCACACTTCCGTAAAGCGATTCTTTGGTAAGCGTTAAACAATAGACAATGTGGAGGGGAGCGATCCCCTCTATTTGTCGAAAGAAGGGGAAAAATAATGCAGCGGAAGAAATCGAAATACATAGTGATAATGCTCACTGTCGTCATAATAGCAGCAGGAATCGTTACAATTAATATCGCTAACAAAAATGATAAACCTACAAGTAACCAGCAGGCCACACCTTCAGAAATCGCGGAGAAGAAACCACCTCAATCTATAACTGCGACTGCTTCTTCTCCTCCAGCTGTTCAACAGTACAAACTTAAGAGCGAAAGCTTTGTCTCGACCTTCGTTGCTCCCAGTTATATCAGCGATTCGTTTATTGCATTTGAAAAAGATATCAGCGAAAAAGCAACGAGTTATATTGATACCTTCTCCTTAACCACAAAGCAGCTTAAAAATATATATCAAACACCAAACAAAGAAATCATTAACTCATTAGTTGGCGTAGAAGATAAGTTATTCTGGGTGGAATACAGTAGAGACCAAGAAAAAGATAAATCTTGGGAAATAAAATCTCTTGACCTAAAAACCAATCAGAAAAAGACATTATTTTCTGGAGCTAGTGAGGATAATATAGAGCCACCCATTCTAAGGGTGTTCGACGATCAAGTCACATGGATTGAAAAAACGATCAAAGATCACATTGTATACAGTTCTGCAATTTTATACAAACCAATTACTAATGATTTTGTTAAAGTGGCTACAAGTGAACTGAAAGAGCAAGGAAAGCATCGTAAAGGCATTTATATGGCCATTCAACGACCGGTTCCTGATGGCATGCTTGTTCAACAATCAGTATTCAAGACCGTAGGAGATACAACGGATAAATCCTATGAAATTGTATTTTATCCCTATGATCAATCAAAGCCGATTACATTACGACAAAGCCAACAAGGTATGGTTGATTTCACAGCTGATCAAAAGTGGTTTGTATGGAGCGAGATAGGGAAACTCAGTGTCGCGGACAGAAAAACAGGAGAAATCAGGTACGTAATCGAAGCTAAAGATAAAGACCTTACAATAGATTCTCCATTTATTAGAGATAACCATCTCTATTATCGGTATTCGATGTATCAAATCTTTGACGTTGATTTAACGACCGGCAAGACAAGTGAACTGTCTGAATACCGTCTATCAACATCGAAGATCTTCAATACGTCAGATTACTTAGGATATTCATATATGGATGCTAAAAACAATAATGGAGAAGTTGAGTTTGAGATTATATCTCCAATCAATCAAACGAATTAATGTTTCGTCAAATGGCTTCAGCATTAATGAATTTAATAGAGGAACTGGCCCAGTACCAGCGTAGCTGACACCAGGGGCAGACATCTGTGAGTAAATGTTAGTATTAGGTTCCAGCTTCAAAAGTCATTAGAGTTCCAATTGCGAAAACAAATTCGGAACTTTGATTGATAATTGATAGTGGTACAGTGAAAATGCATAGTGACAATTACCATTTCGGTTCCATACGTTTGCAGTCTGTGACAGTTACGCTGGTATTATCCCAATACAGAATGCATCCGTGTAACTGTGCACGGATCCAATGCTGTATCCGCATTAAATATCGACCACGAAAGAAACGCAGCCCAGTAGCTTAGATTGTTGCGGATACCGTTAGTTTAATTTCTAGCTACCCCGAATTAAGAAAACCGGATTCCTTTGTAGGGTAAAGGGTCCGGTTTTTTCTGTTATGAATTGCTTAGCGTACGATTTTTTCCGTTTCGTGAGGTGACCCCTATATGAACACCTCCTGGTCATTGCTTGGTTGCAGACTTGTCGAATAGAGAACAAGCTGGCGGAATGATCGTTGTAGCTAAGAAGCCGTAAACCCTAAAGGGGGATTTACGGCTTTTCTCATGGTATCGTCACGCCCTGGCAGCATGTTGAAAGTTGTTTTGCCTTGTAATTTTCGTTATTAACGGGAGGCGGATGATTGGCACTCGGGATCTTACTTTCCATGAGTTATGGCAAAATCGTTCAGCATACTAGGATCAGTGGATTGAAATACTATTTTTGTGGAGTCCAATACCACTACGCTGGGGAATTCATTGACGCCCAGCTTATGCCACATCTCTCTTTCATCTTCGGTGTGATGCACAACTACCTTATCTATTGCATTTAGAAGTGCATTATCCGCATTAACGACTTTGTTCACTTCAAAATCGAATTCAACTGAATTCGAAACTATACACAACACATATTTCCCTTCCTTTTGTGAAAGGACATCCGTAGGTGGGCCTTGGCGCTCCTTCTCACATCCGAGTATCAATGTGGTTAGAATGATGAGGCACAAGCTCAATGCGAAGTAACGGTGTTTCACTGGATCAATCCTCCAGTATTCAAGTATCATTCGGATTTTGGATGCGGAATCCAGCAGGACCCGGTCCTGGTAGGTGTGCTGCAAAAAAAGACAAATAAAGCGCCGCGACTACCGTTTTGGGTCACGGCGCTTTATTGATTCAGCTTTTCATATATCGTTTCAACTCGTTGTAGAAATTTTCGCGAGAACCAGCGAGAATGACAACTATGATCTCGCCTTCGTCGTTTTCCTCCAGCCGGTAGGCGATTTCATAGTTCTTACCTTGGTAGAATACGTCGTAACCATATAAGCCTCGTAGATCGCCGGTCTTTGGGGAACCAACCGAAGGGTCATTACGGATGGCCTCGATAGCTTCAAAATATAGCCGTTTTAGCGGTTTTTCCACGAGTTTCTTAAAATAGCGTGCTGCTGGAGGTAGATACGTAACTGGAAGCATCTAATCCCCCATAACATCGGTAAATAGTTCTTCGGTTTGGCTGTCTTTTTTGTATTGGCGAGCGGCATCTCCGGATTCCGTAATCAAATGCTGTACAGCGCCGCGCAAGGCTGTTTGTTTCTCACGAAACTTGCCCAACAGTTCCTTGCCCTCGTAACCTTCTTGAATCAGATCAGCCAGGATCATGTCGGAGAAATGGTCACTCCCCATATCTTCTCGAACCGGTCGTATCAGAATACATTGATCTTTTACGGAAAATTCTACTTCGTCTTTAATACCCAATTGCTCAAAAAGCTTTTGTGGTATTGTGACTTGGCGCTTTCCGGAAACACGGCCACGTCTCCATTCCATTGCAGACACATCCTTATGATTCATAGCCAGAGTCTAACCCTCCTTGCTTTCTTTTATTCAAAACTGTAAATTTCTTTGATTCCTAGATTCCATGACTACATTATATGCGAAAATTTAGAGATCGGGAAGGGCAAAAAAATGCGATCTTGCTTCCCCCGATCACTGTCCCTAAATCCCTAGCGACTCACAGGTTTTAAAGCGCTTCGCGCCATAGCATGGCTAGACTCCTAACAAAGATTTACTCTCTTTAAAAAACAGCGTATAATATAAATTATACGCTGTTTCGATTTTAAGCAATTTTTCAATGACTAATGCACCCTTGTCCCACCTCAATAAGTGTAATAATCATCTATGTCATACATTTATAAACAGATGATTCATCATCGCTCTGCTGGATTTCAAAGCATCAAGGAGGTTCTGTCATGGAGGAAGAGCAAGACGTTAGAGAACAATATGCAGAAGAACTAGAGGGGTTCTTGATCTGGATGAAAGATGCCGGCTATACCTCATATACGATTCGTTCGTACATAAGTGACTTGCTGGAGTTTTTGAACGCTTTAAATGGTAAACAGATTCATCAAGTGAAGAAGATTCATGTCATGTCGTATTTATCCTCGGTGAGGGAGAGAGGGGTAAGTGATGCCACGCGTAATCGTAAGCATGCAGCTGTGACCTGTTTTTTTAAAGCGCTGATGGAGCTGGAGCTTGCAACTCACAATCCTGCTGCCGGAGTCAAAAAATCCAAAACCGAAAAAAACAAAACACCCATGTATCTAGACGAACAGGAATTGTCCCGTTTTTTTGCATCGGTGCAAGGGAAGTACCGGACTCGGAACATTGCGATCTTCCTGCTCATGGCTTATATGGGGCTTCGAATCGGTGAGGTGCATTCGCTGAATTTAGCCGATTACAGAGCTTCGCAGCGGTCACTGAACGTATTCGGTAAAGGACGTAAGTGGAGGACCATACCGGTACCAGAGACTGTCGCTATGATGCTCGAAGGTGCTTTGAAGGACAGAATTGAGCCTCGCCGGATCAAGGAGGACGCCATGTTCACCTCGCAAAAAGGACGCCGGCTGTCTGTTCGATGTATCCAGCAAATTGCCGCCGAAACGTTTGACCGCTTTCAGCATCATTTACCGGCAGAACGGCGAATAGCGTATTCCAGTCATAAGCTGAGACACTCCTTCGCGACCATGCTGCTGCGCAAAGGGGCCGATTTGAGAACAGTGCAGGAGCTTTTAGGTCACTCCTCCATTCAAACGACCACGGTCTATACACATGTCACTGACAAAGAAAAAGCTGCGGCTGTAGACAAGCTCGACATCCAGCTTCCCATTAGTATAACCAATTAATACATATTAATTATTATGTAAACTAATGAACGGATAGCTATGATTCACTCCGAGATTCTCACATCACGTATGATTTGCGGCAAAAAAAGACGCCCACCTCATTTTTATAAGATGGACGCCTAACATTTACAGATTCAGCTTGGCAATCTCGGCCTTCAGCTTGTCGGCAGATTGATGGAACAGCTTGGTTTCTTCTTCACTCAGAGGAAGATCCAACACTTCCCGCACGCCGGTTCGGTCTACAACACACGGCACGCCCAGATACACATCGGATACGCCATTATATTGATCCAGCAGTGTGGACACATTGAGTACGGCGCTTTGATTTTGCAGAATGGCGGTGACAATTCGATCAAGGGCCAAGGCAATGGCATAGAAGGTGGCGCCTTTGGCGTTGATAATCTCATAGGCTGCATTTTTCGTGCTGTCAAAAATACGTTCTTTGTGCTCATCCTCAATGGCCAGCGCTGCACCGGCGACATTGGCAAGACTCCATACAGGAACCTCCGTATCTCCGTGCTCGCCGATAATGTGAGCATGAATGCTGCGGGGATCAATCTGCTTGTGCTTGCCGAGTAAATAACGGTATCTGGCGCTGTCGAGCAAGGTTCCCGAGCCGATCACGCGGTGAACAGGGAACCCGCTGTATTTTAAGGTCACATAAGATAAAATATCAACAGGATTAGTAGCGATCAGAAGAATGCCTTCCTGATTATATTGCGTAATATTATGTACAATGTCTTTGAAGATGGCAGCGTTCTTCTTAAGGAGGTCCAGACGGGTTTCACCAGTCTTTTGAGCAGCGCCGGCCGTAACGATCATAATATCCGCGCCGGCACAGTCGGAGTAATCCCCAGCCCAGATCTTTACACCGCCAACGAAGGGAAGACCGTGATTCATATCCAGCGCTTCGCCGACAGCCTTCTCATGATTCACGTCAATGAGAACAATTTCGGATACCCGTTTGCGCAGCATAAGGGTATAGGCTGTCGTAGTTCCTACCGCTCCCGCTCCGATAATTACGACTCGAGTGGGCTTGTACGTCGTTGTGTTCATGTTACCGTCTCCTTTAAAGTAAGATTGAGGTATACACACGCGTGGAAAGCATTGGAACGACTTGTCACCTTAATACTAAGGGATGCAGATTAGCCTCCGCAATAGAAAGGATTGAACAAATGATTACAATTTCATCGTTATTATTTTTTATCGGCGCTGCCGTGCTGTTGATCCTTGTCCCTGGACCTGATTTGATCTTTGCAGTAACCCAGGGCTTGACCAGCGGCAAAAAAGCAGGCGTCATGACGGCCATCGGGCTTAGTCTCGGCAATGTCATTCATACTTTAGCTGCTGCTTTGGGGCTCTCCCTGATTCTGAAAACTTCTGCGTTTGCATTTACGCTGTTTAAAATTCTCGCTGCTAGTTATTTATTGTATCTGGCGTACATGTCCTTTAAACACCGTAAGGACCCCATTGAATGGAAGCAGGGCAAGAATCAAAGTGGATTTCAGCTTCTTCTAAAAGGGTTCATGATGAATGTCCTGAATCCGAAGGTGGCACTCTTTTTTCTAACGTTTCTGCCTCAGTTCGTCAATTATTCCTATGGGAATGAGGCTCTGCAGTTGATTATGCTCGGGGTGATCTTCTTGGTGCTCAGCGGCTTGATCTTTGGACTACTGGCTTATTTTGCGGGTGCATTCAGCGAACAGCTGCTCAGCAAGCCAAGCTTCGGGATTTGGAGTCAAACCGCTGGAAGTGCTATTTTTGCGGCGCTCGGCATCAAGCTGCTCTTCACCAAAATGTAAATCAAACAAGCAGGGAGCCAGGTCGGCTTCCTGCTTGTTTGATCTAGACCCCAATCAGGTTTCTTCCCGCTGCGCCGCCTCGTCTTTAATTTCGTTTCGGAAGCTCGCGATGCTTCTCTGACGGCGTTCGTTTTTCTCCATCAGCTGTTCTTTCTCGGAGGCTGATATTTCGTCACCATGCTCATACAAGTAGTCCTTGGTTTCCCGAAAATTCTCAATCGTATTTTGCACGGCTTCTTGTAGGCGTTCTACGTTATCACTGCGGTCATCCGGTTTCGGCATCAATATTCACCCTCCTGATCTTAATGGTTGTGGCGTATCCGTCCAGGTGCGGATGCAGCACGTCATCAGTCTTCCAAACGTTGCCGAGCGTTATGCACGAACGGCGTGTAAAAGCGGATGGCTACAATATTGTAACTTCATCCCACTTCATCCTTGTCCTGAAAAGAGCGGACGGGTATGTTATAATGACTCCGACTAAAGGAGTCCATTTACACGGCAAGAATGAGGAGGACAGGTGAGATGAAAGGTTACACCATACAGCTCAGGCGCTGGGGAATCCTCGGGTTCATGATCTTGATGTTCACGGCATGTACCCCGGATCAAGAAGCTCCAGAGGCCGCAGACAGCCTTCCCGCAATGACAAAACCGGAAGAAGAAGAGTCCATCAAGGATGGACAAACTCTTACAGTGGTCACTCCGGAAACTGCCAAAAACCCTCCTGAAACCAAAAATAAATATCAAATCCAAACCCGTTTAACCGATTTTCATATGCTGGACGAGGCAACCGGAGTGGCCTGGGGACTCAATGGAACGGCTCTGCGCCTCTACATTACAGACGATTATGGTGAAACGTGGGTAGACATCTCTCCCTCCTCCAATGTGAAATTTATGGACAAGCTTGTCTATGGAACCGATCTGGTGTTCACCGATGAGCGGCATGGCTATATTGTCCGGAATGGACAGGGACAGAGAGATACGATGATTTTGACAACGGTGGACGGGGGAAGAGAGTGGAGATTTTCGTCTTTACCGAACACCGGACGGGTTACAGCCTTGAGCTTTGATTCTGATCAGGGCTGGGTCATGACGGCTCCTAAATCCATTCTGGGTATCCAGGAGAAAATTCTGTACCGTCTCGATCCACAAGATACGGCCTGGACAGAGATTATGCAGAACCGGAACTATCCGGCTTCGCGAGTACCGGATTTTGTACTTCCAAGAAGCGGCTTCGTGACAGGCATGTCCTATGCCAATGCCTATACCGGATTAGTTTCCGTAAAAGAGCGCCGGGGTGGAGCGCTGTATATCACCCGGGATGGAGGCGAAACCTGGAGTCCGGTCGACCGCGTGTTTTCGGAAGAACCGCTGACGGAGTGCGAAACCTTTTATCCCGGCTCGGCCGTATTTTTAGGAAATGCGCAGAAGGTTTGGGTTCCCTTGCAATGCTTTATGGAAGAACAGCTTCACGATCTGGGCTATTTTTCCGAGGATGGGGGCAAGTCGTGGGAGCTGATTGAATTTCCGTTGGTTCGTAAGAGCAGCACCCGGAATGCCGCCCCTTTCTTTTATCGCATGAATCGGGGCTATGCCATTATGGACGGCATCGTTTATGTTACAGAGGACAAGGGTCAAACCTGGGAGCCCTTTGAAGAGGATGAAGTATTGGCTCAGAATTTGGACAACTACCCGATCATATCCAAGCTGCAGTTTGCTTCGAGTGAGGTAGGCTGGATGCTGGTTGAAACGTTGGATGGATCCCGATCCAGACTGCTTCTTAGCCTCGATGGAGGGAAGAGCTGGAAGGTGCGATAATACGAAATACCAAAGCCGCGGTATAGCGCAACGTGTTCTCCTTTGCAAGGATTCAAGTTATTTTCTCGTACAGGCGCATATACTTGAATGATCACGAGGGATGGCCTGCGTGAGATGAACCTTGCGGGGAGGGTGCCGAAATGGGATCGGATTCACTGTGGATGTTCGACTTTTTCGGAAGCGTGATGCCCGTTTTTTTGGTTGCAGTACTGGGCATTGTATTGCTGTCAGCCGGCAAAAATATACTGCAGTGGAATCGCAACAACCATCAGCCGCTGTTGACGGTGTATTCGGTGATTGTTAGCAAGCGAAGCGAGGTGAAGCACACGGCTCCTGCGGAGGATGGCAGCGGAAGCCGCCCTCGTACCCTGTATTTCATCACCTTTGAGGTGGAGAGCGGCGATCGAATGGAATTTGCCGTGAGCGGCGATGAATTCGGCATGTGCGCCGAAGGAGATGAAGGCCGGCTCTCTTTTCAAGGGACCCGATATTTAAAGTTCGAAAGACATCATAAAATACGCCGTCAGGCGCTTCGAGGATGAGGAACGCATGAAATTTCAACAACAGACTGTACTAATTACCGGTGCTGCTCAAGGCATTGGCCGTGGTCTTGCAGAAGCGTATGCAGCTGCAGGCGCACATGTATATATGGCAGATGTGCAGGAGAAGGAAGGGGAAAAGCTGGCCCAGACCCTGCAGCAGCAAGGATGGTCTGCCACGTTTGTACCCTGTGATGTTCGAGAGGAACATCAGATTCAGCACTTCGTCCAGGCGGCAATCCAGCAGACAGGGCGAATGGACATTGTCATCAACAACGCCGGAGTTTCTCGTTGGAAATCGCCGCTTGAGCTGACTATAGAGGAATGGGACGATGTGCTTAACATTAATGTGCGCAGCAGCTTCTTGCTATCTAGGGAGGCAGCCAAGCATATGAAATCCCAGGAGCAGGGGGGAGCCATTGTTAACATTTCCTCTACCCGCTCTCTGATGTCGGAGCCCCATTCAGAAGCTTATGCTGCGTCTAAAGGAGCCATTGTTGCCTTAACGCATGCGCTCGCAATGAGTCTTGGACCTCAGATTCGAGTGAACTGCGTCAGTCCCGGATGGATCGAAACTCAAAACTACAGTGCACTCCGGACAGAAGATCACGAACAGCACCCTGCCGGGAGAGTAGGAACCCCGCAGGATATTGCAAGAGCCTGCTTCTATCTCACAGATCCGGATAATACCTTCGTTACAGGAACCCATATGGTAGTCGATGGCGGAATGACTCGCAAAATGATATATGAAGAGTAGATCACTCCTTTGTTCCTTTCCAGTCATAGAGAAGCACCAGGACAGTAAGCAAAGCTTGCTGTCCTTTTCAATACATGAGTGATCATATTAATTATTATGTAAACTCTTTTTTCTCGCCACTTTAATTTTTTACATCACGCTTATAAGCTTCAGTCACAAAACTCTCATTAGCTTTGGTCAGCACGCTTTGATATTATGTTACATGAACGACCATAATCATCCTTAAAGGAGGAGCGAACGTGTCTAAATCCATCAAAGCTGCCGCACTACTATTCATCATGCTTCTCATCCTTAGCCATCCGACTGACGTCTGGGCTCATTCCAAGCTTACGGCATCGGAGCCAGCGGCCGGATCGGATGTTAATGATGTTGTATCTGAGCTGGTCCTGACCTTCAATGAAAATATTGATCCCAAGCTTAGCAGCCTCACGATTACGAATGCAGAGGGACAGTCCTCAGCCTTATCCGCGGTTACGGTTACCGGACAGGAAATGAAGGCTGTTCTCGAGAACGCACTTCCATCCGGGACGTATGAGGTACAGTGGAAGATTATTAGTGCGGATGGCCATCCTATTCAAGACAAGTATTCATTTACCGTTACGGCCCCGGAAAAGGCAGCAGACTCTAGTGAGAATGCGACAGAACAGCCTCCTGCGGGCTCCGAAGCATCGGAAGAGACGAACAGCCAAGAGGAGGCAGCTTCTGAGGCGGCACCTGAAGAAGAGTCTGCTCCGGAAGATAACGGTAATGCCGCCGAAGGCGAAGATGAAGCACAATCCAAGACCTCGGAAGCAGCTGAAGCCGGAAGCTCTCCTGCGATCCTGATCGGAGTCATTGTCCTTGTGATTGTGGCTGCTGCGGGAGTGTATATCGTAAGACGACAAGCCCGTAACAAAGGATAAGCCATGTACTGGCTCAGCGAACCCATCCTCTATCTGGGATATTCAGTTCTTGCCGGGATTGCCGTCTTGTCTCTGGTTCCCTCCAGTCAGAAGCCGAAGCTTTCGCTTCCATCGTGGCTCGGACCCGCGGCTGCAGGTGTCGTGATGATCGGCTCTTTTGTTCCAGTGCTGCAAATTATTATGTTCTTCAAAGATGATATCGGTCTGTATGCTTCCTTTGAAGCGGTGATGTTTTCCTTCTCGGAAGGTGAACGCTATACCTGGATTCTGATTCTGTCCTTGCTAATGGCTGTGACTTCAAGGAGAGTCATCAAGAACCCGCAATCCAGACTGAGAGGCGTGCTATTGCTGCTGCTGCTGGCTACAGCAGCGGCGATGTCCGCCTTTAACCATGCCGCTTCGCTCATGGGCTGGAAAGGGCAGGCTGGGTACTTCATTCATTTTACGGCCATGGCAATCTGGACGGGGACGCTGTTTATTGCAGGCTTCTACAATAAGGGCAGAGAGGGCTGGAGCTCATACCTGCGTTGGTTTCATCCGTTAGCGGTCACGGCAGTCCTTCTGGTTATATCATCAGGCCTTTTTCTGATGTCGGCGGTCACCCCCCAGCCCGTGCAGAGCTGGATTCTGCCCTATGGACAGGCCTTGCTCCTTAAGCACATATTGATCCTTCCGGTTTTGGTGTTCGGGCTGGTCAATGGACGCTGGGTCCGGCAAAGGCTGGAACGCTCCTCAAGCTTTGCTCCTGCAAGCTGGGCCAAGGCGGAGGGGGTGCTGCTGTTTCTCATTTATGTCGTTACCGGTTTTTTAAACCAGCAAGGCGCACCGCATGCCTACCCCGAGGTCCTAACGTCCTCCTTTGCAGCAAAGCCGTTCCTATGGTTTCATCCTGAGTTTACCGAGGGACCCATCATGCTGGAGTGGAGCTTTACTGGAACCCTGCTGCTGCTTCTGGCTGCCGGAATGCTGGCAGGAATGCTATGGACCTTTATCAAGCATAAAAAAGCAGTCACCGCGCTTCTGCTATCGCTGGGCGCTGCGGCTGCGGCTTATGCAGGCATCATGTTTAGTGTTGCCTGAATTATGAAATAAAAGGCTCAGATGCGTCTCGCGACGCATCTGAGCCTTTTACTTATTTTACCGTCTTATTGTAGGTTTCAATCTTGGACGTAATTTCTTTGGCAGCCTTGTCCAGAGCTTCTTGAGGGCTGCTTTGCCCGTTTAATACTTCTTCAATCGCTGTTTCGGTAATCTGTCTTGCCTCTGGGAACACGCCCATCACTGCGCCCTGAGTTGCCGCATTCGGCACCGTTTGATGCAGCTGGTCTACCGCGGTTTGAAACTGAGGATACTTCTTCAGATTCTCTTTGACGCTGTCTTCCTCATACGCCTTGGTGTGCACCGGGAAGTAGCCTGTGTTAATATGCCACTCGGCCTGCGTAACCGGGTCCGCAAGATACTTCATGAACTCCCAGGCTGCTTTCGATTCCTCCTCGGATTTATTGTTCATGAGCCACAGGCTGGCTCCACCGATGATAACACCGCCTTCACCGGCGTCTGAAGGCTTCGGCAGGAAGCCTGTTCCGACTTCAAACTTGCCTTCGGCAGAGCTGACAATGCCTCTCAAGGAAGCAGTAGAATCCAGCATCATCGCGATTTGGCCGGCCGCAAAGGCTTTTTTCGTGTCATCCGTTTTCCGGCCCAGGTTTAACAGAGATTGATCGTCCAGCATTTCCTTCCACCACTCAAGGGTCTTCACACCGGCTTCGCTGTTTAGCTGAGATGCCGTTGCGGCTGAAGAACGGCCATTCCCATTGTTAAGGAGCTCCTGTCCCTGGTTCGCAAAGAACTGCTCCATGAACCAGCCGTAAATGGCAAAGGATGCTCCGGTTTGTCCACCTTGAGTCAGCTTCTTGGCAGCTTCAGCTACCTCTTCATACGTTTGAGGCGGGTTCTCAGGGTCCAGGCCGGCTGCTTTAAAAGCATCCTTGTTGTAGTACAGAATCGGGTTAGAGGAGTTAAAAGGCATAGAATACAGCTTGCCATCAAAGGTGTAATAGTTCTTGATATTCGGCTCCAGGCCTGAAATGTCATAGCCTTCAGCATCCATAAAATCCTGAACAGGGCGGGTCGCTTGTGTGTCCATCATAAAGCGGCTGCCGATTTCATACACCTGAATCATCGTGGGTCCGCTGTCCGAGCCAAGAGACGCCTTTAGCTTGTTCAAGCTCTCGTCATAGGTGCCCTGAAAAACGCCCTCCACTTCGATTCCATCCTGCTTCCCATTAAAATCTGCGATCAGCTTGTCTACCGCCTGTCCCAGCTCACCACTCATAGAATGCCACCATACGACCTTAACCGGAGTACTAGAGGTAGCTGCCGCTGCTTTAGCCGGTGGAGCCAGCGGCTCTTCACTGCCCCCTGCTCCGTTACTGCTGCACGCTGCGCTGACCAACATAGTCCATGCCAGCAGCATGAGCGTCAGTGACCTTCTTCCATAGCCCTTCTTCATCTTCATAATCTCTCCCTTATGAGTTATTGAGCTTGCTATATCAGAAATTGAGCTGACTGAAGCTTCAGCTCAAGGCTGATTGTTAACCCTTCAGCGCTCCTGCCGTAATGCCGCGAATGAGAGGCTTCAAGCCTAAGGCGAGCAGCAGCAGGGAGGGAAGCAGCATGAGCAGCACACCGGAGAGAATCAGATTCCAGGCATTCATCTCCTCAAATTGCAGCATGCCTACACCGATTTGCACCGTGCGCATCTCTTCGCGGTTGGTGGTCAGGAGGGGCCATAAATACATATTCCAGTGATTCAGAAAGGAATAGACACCCAGTGTCGCTATACCGGGCAGGGAAAGCGGAAGCGCCATGGTGATAAAGGTGCGAATATGTCCGCAGCCGTCAACCCGCGCAGCCTCGAACAGCTCTTTGGGAAGCTGGAGAAAGGTTTGCCGCAGCAAAAAAGTGCCGAATGCGGTAGCCAGAAACGGAACGATCAGGCCGGGATAGGAATCCAGCCAGCCCCAGCTTTTGATCGTTAGATAATTCGGGATCATAATGACCTCCCAAGGAACCATCATCGTAGATAGAAACAGGCTGAAGAGCAGGGTTTTACCTGGAAATCGCATAAAAGCAAACGCATAAGCTGCCAGACTTGAGGTCACTATTTGTCCCAGCATAATGACCAGGGATACCCAGAAGCTGTTCGTAATAAAGCGAAGGACCGGTACGGTCTCTATAACCTTCATGTAATTATGTAAGCTGATGCTTTCTGGCAGTAAAGGAGGCGGATACACTGACGATTCGGCCTCGGTCATCATAGAAGAGGACAAAGTATACAGCAGCGGAAAAGTGATCAGAAGCGCGCATAGCACCAGCAGCACATAATTTAACGTAGAAGAAGCGATTTTTACGCTCACTGATAATGCACCTTCCTCTCTACGAATTTAAATTGGAGCAGCGTCAGCAGCAAAATGATGACAAACAGGATCAGGGCCTGCGCACTGCCGATGCCGAAACGGAAATTGACGAATGCGTCTTGATAAATGTTAAATACAATCACATTCGTGCTGTTTATTGGACCGCCCTTCGTTAAAATATTAATCTGGCCAAACGCCTGAAATGCTCCGATGATGGAAACGACCAGGGTAAAGAAAAGGGTAGGAGAAATCAGCGGCAGTGTGATGCGGAAAAACGTTCTAAAGGGATCACTGCCATCGATCCGGGCGCTGTCAAAAATGTCCTCTGAAATGCCCTGAATCCCGCTCAGCATCAGGATGTAGTTAAAGCCTAGATTCATCCAAACCGTCATAAGCGCGACCGAGAACATAGCCCAATCGGGATCTGTGAGCCACTGAACGGGTCCGATCCCTGCCAAGGAGAGTAAATAATTGAACATGCCCATGGTCGGATGATACAGGATCATCCAGATCATGGATCCTGTGCCGACGGAAACAGCCATAGGCAGGGAGAAGATAAACCGGAATATTTTCATCCCCTTTAGCGTATTGAAAGAGAGAACCGCCAGAATAAGAGCCGCCGCCATGGCGGTCGGTACGGTCATCAGCATAAACAGAAAGGTATTACTCAGACTCTTTACAAATATATCGGCCGTCAGTATGTCCATAAAGTTGTCCATGCCGACAAAGACAGCGACTCTTCCTTGAGGATCCGTTAAAAATAAGCTCAGATATATGGATTTCAGCAGCGGATAAAACAAAAAGAGGCCGAACAGCACCAATGAAGGGGACAGCAACAAATAGGCGACCCAGCCTTCTTGCAGCCGCGGGTTTCGCAAGACACGGGCAGCGACCGGCTGACGTGTGCTGGGAGAGCGGGCCTCGGTGGCTGCAGTTCCGGGATGTGAAAGCAGCAGATCTTTGTCCATATTTTCTTTAGTCCTCTCTATCAGGTTTAGGCTTACAGATCAAAGTATAGAAAGAGGATGTTAAATAAAATGGATGAATTTGTAATGAAAGAGTAATTTTTTTGCAATCATAAAATTTATTGTCACATTTCTGGGCGAATGCACATACGATACGTTGTGCAATTAATGTGCGGTAGGAAGGAGGAGCCATCATGGCGGTCATCAATACCAACTCATCTGATGTCGATTTATTGGCTAGGCTGATTCGGGCTGAGGCTGAAGGAGACGGGGAGCAGGGGATGCTGATGGTTGGAAATGTCGGTGTGAACCGCATCCTGTCCAATTGCCTGGACTTCAAGGGAATTCGCAGCATGAATGACATGGTGTATCAAAGCCCTGGAGGGTTCGAGGCAACACAGAAGGGCTACTTTTATCAAAAGGCAAGAGAGCGCGACCGCAGGCTGGCCCGCCGCGTCATTGCAGGCGAACGCGTCTGGCCTGCAAGCAACGCGCTCTGGTTCTTCCGGCCTGCCGGAGGCTGTCCGGCAACCTGGTACAATCAGCAGAACACAGGACGCTATAAAGCTCACTGCTTCTTCAGGCCGACAGCGGCCGATTGTCCGTCCGTGTATTAAAACTTAAGAAGTACGAGGAGGAAAATACTTATGATGAATTTCGGCGTCCCTTCAAATCCGGTAATTGGCAACGGCTATCCAGGCTTATCCCAGCAATCTCAGCGCGGAGCTGCACCCGGATACAGCGCAAACGTACCGCCGCAAATGACTGGAGGCGCAGGCTATACGGCGAATGTTCCTCAGCAGGCTATGGGCTCCAAAGGGTATTCTGCGAATGTACCGCCTCAAGTCATGAGCGGCGCAACCATGACTCCGAGCGGCCAAGTGCTGCCCACGCCGCAGTTCGAGCAGTCCTACATCGAGAATATTCTGCGTTTGAATCTTGGAAAGCAAGCCACCTTCTACATGACTTATGAGAACAACTCCCAGTGGAACGCCAAAATTTTTACAGGTGTCATCGAAGCAGCGGGGCGGGACCACATCGTCATCTCCGAGCGTCAGAGCGGTCGGCGCTTGATCCTGCTCATGGTAAATCTGGATTATGTCGTTTTTGATGAGCCGCTGAATTATCAATATCCCGGCGTCATTGGGAATCCGCCGCCTACAGGGCGTTAATCCATAATCGTCTTGGCCCGGACACCGGCCTGTACAGCTTAGCCGCGGTGCATGCCGGTGTTTTATTACTCCAGAGTGCAGAATCAGGCGAAATCAAGAGATATCGGGTTTATGCTTGCAAAACAGCCTGTAACATCTGAAGATGTTGTCATCACATTCAATTTGACTGTCAAAAGGTTAGCTATATAATTAATGATATAGGATAGTAACCCTTGAATCTTGAGAGGAGATGAGCCCATTGGGAAGTTGAAGCTGAATCTGATGACAGAGATGACGTCGTATCCCGAGTTGGCAACACACATTTTTAATTACCGAAGGAGGTGTTCCTATTCGCCTTAGAGCCACATCCGGCGGATAGGAGAACATTTGAGTGACCCCTTACCGAGTCTAATAGGTTTATCCTTGGTTATGATTTTGGTATTTTTGAACGGTTTTTTTGTAACTGCAGAAATTGCATTTCTGAAGGTGAAAGGCAGCCGGATTGACGCATTAGCGGAAGAAGGCCATCGTAAAGCAAGACAGGCGCAGCGAATCCTGCGCAATCTGGACCCGTATCTGATCTCCTGTCAGCTGGGCATTACGTTATCGACCCTGGCACTTGGCTTTGTGGGAGAGCAGACGCTAGCGGGCATGCTTGCCCCTTTGATGTCAGCGACTGGCTGGAGCACCGGGGTACTTCACACTATTTCTATACTGATTACCTTCGCATTCATTGCAATTATGCACATGATCTTTGGTGAACTGGCACCTAAAACCGTAGCCGTGCGCAAGGCAGAAACCATGACACTGCATACCGCCAACTTGATCCGTGGGTTTTATGTACTGACCTACCCCGTGATCTGGCTGGTGAACGGAGTGTCGAATGTGCTGCTGCGTGTATTTCGGATGACGCCCGTCGTGGAGAAGGGAGCGGTTCATACGGAAGAGGAAATTCTCGATCTTATGAAGGAGAGCAGCGAGGTAGGTCTCATTAATGATACCGAGCTTGCTCTGGTGGACAATATTTTCGAATTTGCCGACACCACAGCCAGAGAGATCATGATTCCGAGAACCGATATGATCTGCTTGTATACCAACCTGTCGATGGAAGAAAATCTGGATATTGCGCTAAATAACATGCGCACCCGTTATCCGATCTGTGAAGAGGATAAAGACCATATATCCGGCTTCATTCATATCAAGGATTTAATGAGGGGACATATCGGAGATCAGCTCACCCTGATCCGCCCAATCATTGCCGTGCCGGAATCCATCAAAATCAGTGAGCTGCTGAAACGGATGCAGCGTTCTAAGACCCAGATTGCCATTCTTATTGATGAGTATGGCGGAACCTCGGGGCTGGTCACGATGGAGGATATCATGGAAGAGATTGTCGGGGAAATTCAAGATGAATTTGACCAGGAACGACAAGGGATTGAAGTGATATCAGAGGACGAGTACTCTATTGACGGGTTGATGCTAATTGAAGAAATAAACGGCCATTTCGGCCTGAACGTAGATACAGAAGATTATGATACGATTGGCGGCTGGCTATCATCCAAGCTTGAAGCTGTAGTGCCTCAAGTCGGTCAATCGTATGCGTTTGAGCATGTGCTGCTCGTTGTTGAGGAGTATGACCATAAGCGAATATCACGGATTCGACTGATTCAGCAGGGCCATATGGAACTGCTGGAAGCCGGCGCATCTTAGTTTCTAATAAAACCAGCGAAATATTTCGCTGGTTTTATTATTTTCCATGTCATAAATGCAAAATATTTCAAGGAATATATAAGGAGGTCGTGCTAGAATATGGATCGAAAATAAAATAAAGGGTAAGGTGATATGATGTTGAAATTGAAGCCTGCTAAAATTACATCTATGTTTGCCGCAGCATGTGCCCTTAGCTTGACCCTCGCTTCTGGCGTTTATGCCGACACTTCTTTGGAGAGCGCCAACAAAGAGCCTCGTGCTTTAACGGCTCCGCCTCCAGTAGAAATGAACATCAACGCCGCCAACTCCAGCACCATGTACATAACCTCGATTGGGGCATCGCTGCAGCGATACGGCTCCATTCAATTCCAGCTTAATGGTTCAACCAGCTCCAGCACGGTCGTCGACAGCATCGGAGTTAACTTTATATTGCAGCGCTGGACAGGCTCTGCCTGGGTAGACAGCGGTACCAGCTCCGGACAATCTAACAATGCAGCATTCTACAACGACAACCGAATATTCAGCGCCACTACAGGCTACTACTACCGCGGCAAAACGATCCACTGGGTGAGAAAAGGTACTTTTTATGAGGAAACGCTGAATTACACCGAGACAATTCTCCGCTAACTTAAATCATTTTTCAAGGGGCTGTCCCAAAAGATCTAGGGTCTTGCGGGATGGCCTCGTTTGTTGTTGCGAGATGCTTCGTGGCCTGACAAAAGTAAGCCTTAAGGTCGGATGGTTTTCGCTTGCCTTAATTTGCTCAAGAAGGCGGCAATAGACCAAAATAAAGACATGGCGGTGCTGGGATAACCTCCCCAGGCATCGCCATGTCTTTATTTCAGAACTAATTTTTCATAAAGGGAACTGTCTCGGCATTCAAAAAACTACTTTTGGGGACAGCTTCTTACTGTCAAGCTATACTTTTCTTTAGCGCTGCATGCCATCCGCAATAGCAATGAGCTCTTCCCGGGTAACGGGGGCGGTAATGAGTGTGCGAACATTGTTGTCTACGAAATCCAGCTGGTTATAGCCGGTCGAGGTTTCTTTAATCTGTGCTGTCACCCCTGAAGCTAACGTAATTTCGCTCAGTTCTCCGAGCACACCAATGCTAACCTTCTTGCCATCTGACAAATCATAGAAGTCGAACGTTAAGCGATCACCCTGATCGTTGGTGTAGACCATAGTCAGCATGCCAATCGGATCGTCTCTCTTCACCACATGAGGCAAGGCCTCTTCGTAACGGTAGCCGTCTGGAATATATCCCAGCTCTGGCATCGCAAAGGTCAGCTTTTCTTGAATTTCGTCCCAGGTGTAAGTCGTATTGTCGACTTCAGGAATCGTAACCTGGCCTTCATTCGGATGTAATTGCGCGGGCTCATCGTCTCTGTAGTCTGGAGGTGGTGACGTCTTGGCCTTGGACTCATTCTCGCTGACCGGTTCATCTCGCCCGGATACAATGGTAATAATCCCATCGCCCCAATCCTTAACCTGCTGGTAGAGCGGGGAGATTGCCTGGGTCACAGCCGGAGGCGAGAAGATAATCGCCCCACCGGCGATGGAAGCCGCGATAATGCCTGCAATCTGATACCTCTTAACACGCTTTCTTACTTTATGCTGCTGATCTAGCTGCTGCTTTACCTTCTGCCAGGATTCCACTTTAGATGTCGGGACGGGGTAGGGGGAATCCATCTTGGATGCGGCCGACTCGAAGGCTTCGTCAAAAGCCTTGTCAAACGCCTCATCAAAAGCCGGGTCAAATCCATCTTCAAATTTTTCGTTGCTCATCAAAAACACCCCATTCCCTGTTCAGCTTCTTCTTCACGGATTCCCTGGCGCGATAAAGCCGCTGCTTCACGATCTCTTCCTTCGTATTTAGCACATCGGCAATTTCCTTATAAGACAATCCGTGCTTCCAGCGATACTCAATCAGAAGTCGGTACTCCGGCTTCATCTCCTCCAGGTATGCTGCAATCGATTCTTCCATCAGCTTCGATTCCACCTGGTGCTCCACATTATTAGAGGTAGGCAGCACCGCTTCTTCACTAATATAAACACGGTCAACATCCAGTTGGTTACGGCTGTTTTTGTTTTTTCTCAAAAAATTCATGGTTGAATTTTTGACTACTACACGCAGCCAGGCTTTTAGCTTGCCTTCATTCTCAAATTCCGGCTTATGGGTGATGACTTTAATAAATGATTCCTGAATAATATCCTCAACCGCTGCATGATCTCGTACAATATACATGATCTGTCCGTATACCAGATCATAAAATTCATAATAAATTTCTTCCTGTAAGGCTTCATTTATATTCTCAAATTCTGCTGCTAACAACAGCTGAAGACGATTAGACACACGATAATCTCCTCTCCGATGCATCTTTCTCTAATCTTTTATATATTTTATAACTTTCTTGAAACAACGTCCAATAAACCTTATGTATAGCATGTAAGCGTTCTAAATATAACCTGTCAAGATAAACCGTTTCAAGATGACCACAACAGTTTGAAACCGGGACTTTTGTAGGACTAATCTGTCCTGTCTGGTTATGTCGACAGGGTTGCTTTTTTGGAATATATAATTTTAAATGGGGAGTACAAGGGGGAGATCATGATGACAGGAGCGTTAGCTTATGGATAACCTGCCGGACAGGATCCCGAATGTACTCATCTTCATATCCGTCTTGATCGCTGTAGTGTCTACCTATACAGCCTTTCATTATATTCAGCAAGCATTGTTAAGAAATATTAAAACTTTAGGATATACATTCTTCATCTCATTTGCCCTGGGGACAGGGCTTTGGAGTATGCATTTCGCAAGGATGCTGTCGATGGATTTCGGCTATGCCTTAGCATACGAACCACCCATGTTTGCCGTTTCATTTCTTCTCCCATTGATGGCCTCATTTTTTGCTGTCCGCCTGGTCTTCATGGACCATGTCATCTCCAGAATTCAATTTATATTAAGCGGACTGCTGATCTCGCTGGCGATGGTGTCCATGCACTATGCCGGGATGCTGTCGCTAGATATTCCTTTCATGTACCGCCAAAATCCTCTCTATGCTTCACTTTCCGTAATTATTGCCATGCTGGCCGTGTATACCGCTTTATATTTAGGCATCTACCGCTCAGTCTCACCGCATCGCCAATCCCGCTTGCGCCGCTGGGCAGGTGCGGTAATCCTCGTGCTGTCCGTTTCACTGATGCATGATACGGCGATGGAGGGAACGACCTTTACACCAAGCTCTCAGATTACTGCAGACTCGCTCAACGAAGGGATGAACAGCACATTGTTGGCAGCTATGGTCATCACCGCTTCGCTGCTGCTCATCACAATCATTCTTACTGGGCTCTACTGGGACCGGAGAAGGGTCTTAACCGATGCGAGATTCAATGAACGGCGCTACATGACATTGTTCGAGCATAACCCCGACCTTGTTGTCTGTGTAGATCACCATCAGAAAAAAATCTTGAGCGTAAATCCGGCTGTGCTCGCCCTGACGGGCTATACCCCAGAGGAATTAATATCACTGCCTTTAGATGATCTGTTCTGGAATCGCCGTGACTATCTCATTATGCTCTCCGCAGTCCGCCAAGCATCGGAGGGAAGCCCGAGGCAAGTGGAAATCCGTATCCGAAGCCAGCAAGGAGTGATGCTCATACACAGCGCTACCGTATTTCCTCTGGAGACGCCGGGTCATCAATGGTCTTATATTATTACAAAAGACGTCACGGACAAGCGTCTGTTTGAGCAGGAGCTGATGGCCGCAAAAGAGGCAGCAGAAGGAGCAGCACGGATGAAAAGTGAATTCCTGGCGACGATGAGCCATGAATTAAGAACTCCGTTAAACGGGATTATCGGCATCAACGAGCTGCTTGTGGACGAAGAGGATGAGGATACCAGGAAGGAGCTGCTAGATTTGCAGCTTAAGAGCAGTCACGCCTTATTAAATGTAATCAACGATATATTGGATTTATCAAAGATGGAAGCGGGCAAGGTGAAGCTGGTTCGGGATGATTTCAATCTGCACCAGCTCATATCAGAATGCTTCGATTTGTTTGAGATTATATCCCGGGATAAGGATCTTATCGTTCGTTACGTCGTTGACGAGCAGATTCCAGGCCTGCTGACAGGAGATCCTATGCGATTACGACAAATTCTGGTCAACCTGATTGGCAATGCGCTTAAATTTACGGAGCGGGGCTATGTGAGTCTGCACGTATCCGTAGTAGAGGAAGCCAGAGATTACTTCAGCCTTCAATTTACCGTGGCGGACACAGGTATTGGCATCAAGCCAGAGCAGGCTGAGATGCTGTTCCAGCCTTTCTCCCAGCTTCATGAAGAGGAGGGCAGGGAACGCAAGTACGAAGGCACAGGGCTTGGCCTTGCCATCTGCCACAAGCTCGTAGAGCTGATGGACGGAAAGATTTGGGTAGAGCCGCGATTTGAACAAGGCGCTTGCTTTGCATTTCGCGTACCCATTCGGAAATCCAAGGCCGCACAGGAGACCGCAGCGGCCACATAAGACAAAGGGGTGCCCGGCTGATTACAGCCAAAGGCACCCCTTTTCGTTATGAATGAATCATTCATCCCAGCATTACGCCCAGTTTCCATTGATGAAGATAGGCTCTTCCAGGCCTTCCTTTGTAATCCCCGTGATGCTCAAATCCTTGGAGCCCATCATAAAGTCTACATGAGTGATACTTGCATTCAGTCCGTGCTCAGCCAGCTCTTCAGGAGACATGGTCTTGCCGCCCTCCAGGTTGAAGGCATAGGCACTGCCAATAGCAAGATGGCAGGATGCATTTTCATCGAACAGCGTCGTGTAATACAGTATTCCGCTGTTCGAGATCGGGGAATCAAAAGGCACCAGCGCAACCTCGCCAAGATAGCGGGAGCCTTCGTCCATTTCAATCAGTCGCTTCAAGGTATCGTAGCCTTCTTCAGCAGTATAATGTACAATTCGGCCTTCTTCAAAGGTTAATGAGAAGTTGTTGATGATGTTCCCGCCATAGCTCAGCGGCTTCGTGCTCCGCACAGTGCCATGAACGCCGGTTTTCAGAGGGGCAGTAAACACCTCTTCGGTCGGAATGTTGGCGACGAAACGATCACCTTTCTCGTTCAGGCTTCCAGCCTGGGCCCAGATATGGCCTGGAGGGAGCTCAATGACAAGATCAGTGCCTTCGGCCGTAAAATGCAGCTTGTGGTATTTCTTGCGGTTCAGCTCATCTGATTTCTTCTGAAGCTTATTAATATGCTGCTCCCAGGCAGCAACCGGGTCTTCCTGATCCGCGCGTACTGCTTCAAAAATAGCATCCCATAACAGCTTCACCTGCTGATCCTGAGGTTCATCGGGAAACACCTTGGCAGCCCAGTCCGGCGATGCGAAAGCAAGACCGGTCCAGCTCATCTTGTCGGCCTGCTGGTATCTGCGGTAGGTAGCCATCGCTGCGCCAAATGTACGCTGAAAGTTAGATACTCTTTCAGGCTGTACCCCTTTCAGCAAATCCGGATTCGAGGAAAGAATCGTCATGAATGCGGCGCCGTTGCCGGCAAGCTCCGTCATTTCTTCGGCATAATAGGTAGGAGGCGTCAGAAAATCCTCGTCCGGCGCAAGATCAAACCGTAAGCGGTTCACTTGCTCGTCACTGTAATTGACCTTAACATGCTTGGCTCCGGCCTCATAGGCTTTGCGCACGACGAGGCGAACAAGCTCCGCCGAGTCAATCATCGCATTCACAACCAGCACCTGCCCAGGCTGCAGGTTGACACCTACTTTAACGGCAAGCTCCGCATATCTCTCCAGCTTTTGTTGAAATGTCAGCATGCTTAAAACTCCTCCATCACATGTTCTTTTATTCTACCGTTGGTTAATAAATATCAAAAAAGAGAGGACGAAGCAATGAAACAATGTTCCAGCCGGCAGGAGCATCTGCCGGCCGCTAGAACCTTATTCTTAAAATGCCCAGTTTCCGTTCCGGAATACAGGCTCTTTTCTGCCGTCATGTGTAATGCCGTCAATGTTCATATCTGCAGAGCCGATCATGAAATCGACATGGGTGACACTGGTGTTCAAGCCCGCTTCAGTTAACTCTTCCTGAGACATCTGCTTGCCGCCTTCCAGACAGAATGCATAGGCACTGCCAATCGCCAGATGATTGGACGCATTCTCATCAAAGAGCGTATTGAAATACAAGATTCCCGACTCTGAGATTGGTGATTGATGCGGCACTAGCGCGACCTCTCCAAGATAGCGGGCACCTTCGTCCATGTTCAGCAGACGCCCCAGGGTCTCATAGCCTTCTTCGGCTGTAAAGCTAACCACTTTACCTTCCTCAAAGGTCAATGAGAAATGGTTAATAATGTTGCCCGCGTAGCTCAAAGGCTTCGTGCTGGAGACCTTCCCATGCACACCCGATTTCAGCGGTGCGGTAAATACTTCTTCTGTTGGCATGTTAGCAACAAACGTGTGCCCCTGCTCATTAATGCTGTCTCCTTGAGCCCATATGTGGCCCTTCGGCAGCTCAATCGTAAGATCTGTACCTGGGGCAGTGTAGTGCAAGGCTTTGTATTGCTTCGCATTCAGCACCGTCGATTTCTGATTCAAAACGTCCAGATGCTGCTTCCACGCTTCTACAGGAGCTTCTTGATCAATGCGCACGGTATGGAAGATTGCTTTCCACAGGCGTTCCATCTGCTCTGCATCCGGCGCCTCCGGAAATACCTTCGCTGCCCACGCAGGAGAAGGAACAGCGATCAGGCACCAGCTGAATTTATCTGCCTGCTGATACGCGCGGTATTGCTTCAGCGCTTCTCCGCGGGTCTTATAGTAATTCGCAATACGTTCCGCGTCAATGCCCTTCAACAAATCCGGGTTCTCCGCCAAAATATGAAGCACCGCAGCTCCGTTCTCCACGAGCTCCGTAATTTCGCCGGCGAACCATTTGGGCTGCTCTGTGAACACATCGTCGCTCGCATGCTCGTACTGCATCCGGGTTAGCGCTTCATCATTCCAGTATACCTTAACAAGCCGGGCACCGGCTTCATACGCTTTGGCAGCAATGGACCGGGTAAAGTCGGCGGATTCCACCGGAGCGTGAACGACCAGGGTCTGTCCTTGTTGAATATTGACCCCCACCTTGACGGCCAATTCCGCATATTTGTCCAGTAATGCTGTGAAGTCGGACATTGTGGTATCCTCCAATACATGATTTAATGGGTAACAACCACATTATACTAAATTGTATTCCATAAGAAAAACGACTGATGAAGAAATGGAAAAAGTGATATACTTACAGGGACCTGAGAAGCATTTATGGAACATTAAAGGAGAGAGTAAAGATGTTGATTTCATATACCATAGAGCGGGCAGCCATGCAGCTGGATGAAGAGAAGCATTTCACCGGCAGCACGGTTTTTAATGTGGAGGATCATCCGGAATCGTACGAGGTTACGTTCATGAGCAAGGACGGCAAGAACTGGGATTACAGTCTGCACTTTGCCGGTGAACCGGGACCGGAGGAGAAATTCCTTCAGGTGGATGAATGGCTGGAGCTTCACGATGATTTGTTTGACGATCTACTGGATGCTGCGATTGATGCCGGCGGATTTGAATAAAAAAGCACCCGCCCCCTGCTAATTGAAGGGGGCGGGTGCTTTTACGTCTTCTGCTTTATGCTTATCCCATGCCGTTCAAGCTGCCGCCTGAGGTGAACAGTCGGTCAATCCGCTTCTGAACAGCCTCATCAGGAATGAGTGGAGGGGCGTGGTGCGGCTTGATCCGGGCGTCAATAATGAGGGTGTCACATCCCCAATGCTTGAAGGAATAGCCGCTGTTCACTCCGTACATGTCATGAGACGGATTACTGCGAGTGAAGGTCGCCCACAGGAAATTGGACAGCGATGCGGAGAGGAACCCGCTGTCGTCACAGATCACGATCAAAGGAATGTCCGGTATACCACCGCGCTCCGCGATTGCCTGAGACAGCTCCTGCAGCTGCTCCTTTGCCTCGGTATAGCTTGTGAACGGTGGACATTCCAGCGCTACAACACCGGGCTGAACGATACGCGGATGAACGAACTCCCGCAGTTCTTGCAGCTGCGATGGTACGCTGATGCCCAGCTCGCGCTTCTTCTCGCCGCAAGCGGCCAGGATGACTTTGCTGCCCTGGTTCAGTCCCGTACCGGAATAGTCCAGGGTATCTATCGTCGTATTCGTCTGAAAATGCAGATCCCGCTGAAGATCGATTCGCTCCAGGATATACGAGAGAAACGCCGCCTCGTCATGCGTGCTGATCGGCTCCTGCTCTTCGGCGGCAATGAACAAATATTTGGCCAGGCTCAGCTGTCCTGTGCCAAGAATCCGATTGGCGATGGTGAGCAGCTCAGCTGGCTGCTTGGCGGGCGCATACGGTGTATATCGCTCGCTGCCAATCGCGAACAGCAGCGGGTGAACACCTGCCGCATCCACAGCGTGCACTTCCTTCACCCCGGGAATTTCCTGTTTAACCGCATCTCCGGTCAGCTCATGGATCAGTGCTCCGAACGCAGTATCCTCCTGCGGCGGCCGGCCTACGACAGTGAACGGCCAGATCGCGTCAGGCTTCGCATATACCTTATGGACGCGCATCAGAGGGAAGGGATGTGCAAGGCTGTAATAGCCTAAATGATCTCCAAAAGGCCCTTCGGGCTTCGTCTCGCCGGGATGAATCTCCCCGGTGATGACGAAATCCGCATCGCGACTTATACAGTAGCCATCCTCGTAGCCGTATCGGAAGCGGCGCCCCGCTAACAAGCCGGCGAAGGTGAGCTCACTAAGGCCTTCCGGCAAAGGCATAACGGCCGACAGCGTATGTGAGGGAGGCCCGCCGACAAAGATGCTCACCTTCAGAGGCTCGCCTTTGCGGGCCGCATGATGCTGGTGAATGCCAATGCCTCTATGGATTTGATAATGCAGGCCAATCTCTTTATCCGCGATGAAGTCATTGCCCTGCAGCTGTACACGGTACATGCCGAGATTCGCATTCATGATGCCAGGCTTGTCTGGGTCCTCGGAGTATACTTGTGGAAGTGTAATAAAAGGGCCGCCATCCATAGGCCAATGTTTGATCAGGGGCAGCTCCTGAATGGAGATCTCCTGAAAGCCGGCCGCGCCGCCTTGACGCATAGGTAATGCCTTTGCTGCGGCGGCGGCGGATCTGGCATGCCGCAGCGGCTGCTTGAGCGCCTGGATGGGATCGTTACGCAGCGCAATGACATTTTTCGTGGATTCCCAGGTCTGACGAAACATAAACTTGCTGCGCTCCAGCGTCCCGAACAGATTGGAGACAGCCCGGTAGCGTGAGCCTTTCACATTCTCAAACAAGAGAGCCGGCCCTCCCGCCTCGAATACTCTCAGATGAATGGCAGCCAGCTCCAGATCCGGATCGACCTCCTCCCGAATCCGTACGAGATGTCCATTTCGTTCCAGATCATTGACGCATGCTTCCAGTGTTGGGTACATAGCTTTGCCGCTCCTATTCATGATTAACATTCTTTGTTTTTATTTTAGCAGAACTGTAACGGAGCGTCATTTTTTCGGCCGTACAGCATTACAGCATCGGCAGGACACCAGAAGCGTTTCATCTGTCAGTAAGCCCTGAAGCCAATAAAGACTGTAAGAAGAAGCTGATCTTAGCCCGAAGACGCGGGTAAACCAAGCTGCATAGAGAAAGGGCGGCGCCCGCAGGCTCCGCCCTCTATAGAGATACGCTTAACGGTTAACCGATAATGATCCGGCCTTCCGGGTGGCGGTACAAATCCTTGTGCTTCTTGCGCGTCAGAGCGTAAGCGAGGGTCAATGGACCCAATCGCCCGAGAAACATGAGCAGCGCCACAAACACCTTGCCAACCTCAGACAGCTCCGGCGTCATACCCATGGACAAGCCCACGGTGCCGAAGGCAGAAACGGCCTCGAAAAAGATGACTAGAAATTGCTGATCCTCAGTAGCCGATAAGAACATCGCGGAGCTTACCAGCACGATTAGGGCGATAATCGTTACGGTCAGGGAGCGATAGACCATCGCTTCCGGAATTCTTTTTTTGAACAGGACCACATCCCGCTTTCCTTGAATCATGCTTATTACAGCGCCGATCAGGACAGCGAAGGTCGTGACCTTGATGCCGCCGCCGGTAGAGCCGGGCGCTGCGCCGATAAACATCAGGATGATGAGGAAAAACTGGCTGGACTGCTGCATACTTCCGATATCAATGGTGCTGATGCCGCCGGATCTTGCGGTGATGGACTGGAAGAAAGCAGCCATCCACTTTTCACCCCAGGTCATATTGCCAATGGTAGCGTCATTACTGTATTCTAGCAGGAACAGGGAGAGCGCTCCGAGCAATATCAGAAAGCCGGTGACGGACAGCACGACCTTGGAATGAAGGGAGAGCTTGCGGCATTTCGGATATTCCATCACGTCGAACATGACGATAAATCCAATCCCGCCCAGGAATATAAGAGCCATGTTCACCAGGTTAAGATAAATATCCGTACCATATACCGGGAAGCCGGCAAATGGCCCGTGAATCGAGCCCAGCAGATCAAAGCCTGCATTATTAAAGATGGATACACTCTGGAAAATGCCTAAATAGAGAGCTTCATCAAAATGCATGTCTCTCCAGAACCTGAGCGTCAGCAATAAAGCGCCAATGCCCTCAATAGTGAACGCATACACTAACACTTTGCGGATCAGATCGACGATGCCCTGAATCTGATACTGTCCCATAGCTTCCTGCAGAATCATCCGTTCACGGAACGAGATCCGGCGGTTCAGCATCATCGCAATCCAGGTAGCCGAGGTCATAAATCCCAATCCGCCAAGCTGGAACAGAAGCAGCAGCACGATCTGGCCGAACGTGGACCAATGTGTGCCGGTATCGACGACGACGAGTCCGGTTACGCTCGTGGCAGAGACTGCGGTGAAGAAGGCGTCTGCCAACGAGGTGCGGGTGCCATCGGCGGTAGCCATCGGAAGCTCCAGGAGAAAGGTGCCCGTCAAGATGATGGCGGAGAAGCCCAGCGCGAGAAATTTCGGGGGGCTGATGGGATCATTACGGGTTTTGTTTTTTTTCGAAATCATGGGATAAAAAGCTCCTTACCAAAAATTAAACCATTACTACTATACCATGAAAGGCTGGTCCCACAATGATAAAATCGGGCAAAGCGCCGATTCCTGTACTCATCCTGCTGCTGATCGGCATCACTGCCATCTCGTTCTCATCCATATTCGTAAAATGGTCGGAGGCGCCGGTGTCGGTGCAGGCGATGTACCGTCTCTTTATGACAGCCTTCATGATGCTGCCCTTTGTTTGGCGCAAGGCACCTGAAATCAAGCAAATTACGCCTAAACAGCTAGGCCTGTTGTTTCTCTCGGGCTTCATGCTGGCGCTGCATTTTCTGCTCTGGATGGGGTCCTTACGCTATACCAGCGTTGCCAGCTCGACCCTGATTCTTGCGCTGGAGCCAGTGTTTGTCATGCTGGGGGCTTATATCTGGTTCAAGGAGCGGACGAGTTTATCTGCGCTTGTCGGCGTGGCTATAGCGTTTATGGGCATTTTTCTGCTGATGGGCGCAAGTCGTGTCTCGGGCTCTGACGCCAGCTTTACCGGCGATATGATGTCACTGCTAGGTACAGCCGCGGTTGCCGTTCATATGCTGCTGGGACAATCGCTTATGAGCAGGATGAGCTCACTCGTGTACAGCTGGATGGTGTTTCTGTCGGCAGCGATGTGCTTGGGGGTATACAATATGGCTCTCGGCATTCCCGTCACAGGCTATCCCGCAAAGGAGTGGGGAATCTTCCTGCTGCTGGCAATCGTCCCGACCGTGTTCGGCCATCTGCTGTTTAACTGGATGATGCGCTTCTCCAGCGCGTCCGTTGTCTCGATGAGTGTGCTGGGGGAACCGGTCGGGGCAAGCCTGCTGGCCTTTATCCTCCTGCACGAAACCATGAATGCCTGGCAGTTTGCCGGGGGCTTCTTCGTGATGTGCGGCTTAATCTGGTTCCTGAGGTATAAGCAGCCTCACAGCGAACCAGCTCCTCCCATGAGGGAAAGTGTGCCGCAGCTATAGCTTGTCAATAACATCCATAAGTCATTCAACATGCCGGGTCCCTGTTAGGGAATCCGGTTTTTCTTTGTGTGGAAATGGATGAATGCACAGGGCAGGAAGCCGCTTCCCTTGGGAAATCTTCGCATAAGGTGTACTAACCCGCCTGCTGCAGCGGAGGCAAAGCTTTATGAAGCACATTAGAAGGAGGGAAGCATGGATGACACCGAAGGTGACAATCGTCATTCCATTTTATAACTGCCCCTATATTGAGCATGCCTTGTCCAGTGCCTGCGGACAGACCTACCCTAATGTCGAGGTGGTTGTTGTGGATGACGGTTCTTCCCAGCATAGCCATCGGATTACACCCTTTCGGGACTCCATTCACTATCTGGGCAAAAAAAACGGAGGCACCGCCAGTGCGCTGAATCACGGCATTCTGCATGCCTCCGGAGAATATATCGCATGGCTCAGCTCGGATGATCTGTTTCATTACAGCAAGCTGGAACAGCAAATGGCCTTCATGCAGGAATACGGACTTCAAGTGAGCTACACCGATTTCTCTACCATTGACAGCAAGCATGCCATTACGCGTCCTACCTGCGGGATACCCATGAGCGGAACCGCTGATCTTGCGCGCCAGCTTACGTATAGCAATCCGGTGAACGGCTGCACCGTCGTCGCGAGCAAGGATCTGTTCATGAGCCTTGGCCTGTTCAATGAACGGCTGCGTTACACTCATGATTACGACATGTGGGTACGGATGATTCTGCACGGCGCACGGTTTGGTTATTTGCATGAGCCACTTACCCTGTACCGGGTTCATTCCGGGATGGGAACGGTCCGGCATAAGAAAACGATTTTGCGAGAATACGGAAAGCTTAAGAAAATGTACAGAGCCAGCCTGAATCAAAGGTGGGCACTGGGCGGGTGAGGAGAGAAAGATGAGAATACTGCTGGCTACGATGTGGCTTGTGCCTCATGTTGGAGGGGTCTGGAACTTTATGCAGCAGCTGCATGACCGGCTCGTGATGATGGGGCATCAGGTAGACCTATTGGGCAATAGCCCGGACTACTCATCCTATTATCTTGTCAACCAAGGGCGGGAGCTGCCCAAGGAGCTCCTGCTGCCGATGCTGCGAACGAAACTGAATCTGGTGACAGCACCGATTGTGAACAGCGAAAGCTATCTAAAATACTACGAATTTGAACGTTATAGTCTGGAGCTGGCAGCAGCTTTTTTTGGACTGGATCACTACGACATCATCCACACACAGGATATCTTCGCAGCCCGCGCACTGTATCGGGTGAAGCCCAAGCACATCCCGCTCATCTCACAGGTGCACGGTTCGGTTGCCCGGGAGATGCATGAGCATTTTCGCAAGCGTCCTGAGCTGCAGGTAGCCAACGGCTCTCCAACCTGGAACTACTACCCGGAGATGGAATTTCAATCCGCGATGTCCTCCGATCTGACAGTAACGGCGAATCAATGGAGCAAGAACATCCTCGTGAAAGAATACGGTGTAGCGTCAGAGCGGATTCAGGTATTGCCTTATGGCATTGAAACTGAGGCGTTCTATGACAAAATGGCGCGAGGTACTCTGATCCAGCGGCCCCCTGGCAAAAAAGTGTTCATTTTTCCCGCCAGACTCGTTCCTGTCAAAGGGATTGATGTGCTGCTTGCCGCGCTCGCCATCGTGGCTCGCCGAAGATCCGATTGGGTATGCTGGATCGTTGGTGACGGAGAGCTTATGGCGTCGCTTCAGGCGTTGACGCAGCAGCTGGGCCTGCAGGAGTACGTTATATTTCACGGGGCACGAAATGACATCCCGGCTCTGCTGGGGCAATCGGATATTTTCGTTCATACCTGTGTGCAGGACAACCAGCCGTATTCCGTGATGGAGGCACAGCTGGCGGGCTTGCCATGCGTAGTGTCCAACGCGGGAGGGCTGCCGGAAATGGTGCAGGAGGGAGTCACCGGACTGATCAGTCAGGTGGGAGATGCCGGAGCCATTGCAGAGCAGCTGATACTGCTCTTGGCCAACGATGAGTATCGTCAAGCCCTGGGCAGAAATGGCCAGGCATATGCGAATGAGGTCTGGTCCATGGATCGAATGATGGAGCAGATGATTATGACCTATCATGAAGTTCTGGCACGAAAAATATAACGACAGGAGGGCTGTCATATGAATCCGGATGCCTATCAGGTCATCAGCGACCTCTATAATCGGTGGTTTGCCGTTCAGACCTCCAATCCCGAGCTCTTGGTGGATTATGCCGTATGGAATCAGATCGTCTCCGCTCTGCCCAAAGATTACGTACTGCCGGACCCGCTGATTTACAATATCGGCTAAGCGAGGTTCTGGTCTGTACAAGGAGGTCATTCATCATGTCGGTATTTCGCTTGGAAGCTGCACCCTTTAGCCCCATTGATGCCAGATACATTCAAAGCAGTGATCTATATATCAGTAACCATGGCAGTGAGCCTTTTGATGTGCTGGTTCACGGATATTATCCGGATGGGAGCATATTCTATGTCACCTTGGTCCACGCCGCTGCCGGAAGCACGGTCAGCCTTCCTGATATTTATAATCACCACCGGGCGTTTAGCCTGCTGCTAGTAACAAACATTAACACCTCTCTTACGACCGGCATTACTGTCTATGCCAAGGACCAGGGACAGTTGATTGCGGTGTTCTCCAATTCCCACTTCAGTGTGATGGAATAAAGAAGGGAGGCCTGCTAAAGATGAAGGTATTATTTGTTTATTATACTCCGAGCGGCGGGGTTGAGACCTTGAATCGGCAACGCTGCCGTGCGCTTCGATTAGCGGGCATTGAAGCGCACTGCTTGTATTATACTTGGGGGTCCGGCATGCAGAATCCCGTGGATTTCCCGATCTATGTGACCAGAAATGACATTGAAATCAAGCATTACCTGGATTTGCACCAGTATGCTGCCATCATCGTCACGACAGACCATCTCAGCTTTCCCCGGCTGCGAATGCTGGGCTACACTGGCAAGCTAATCTTGGAAATTCAAGGGTATGGACCTAAGGATTATGCGCGTACCCAATTAATATCGGCAGCACCTTATGTAAACGCACACGCATCAGCGCTTCTAAATCCATGCACGCCTCATATTTCCTCGTTGTTTAACGAGCTGTACCCATATATTCCCCAGTATAATTTTAATAATTGCTTCGATACTACGAGCTTTACCTACTATGCTGCTCCTGCACCGCAATCACCAGTCATTGCCTGGCTCGGCCGAATTGAGGATAATAAAAACTGGCGGGAGTTTTTGTGGATTGGATATCACTTGAGTCAATACGTCCCGGAACTGAACATGTGGATGTTCGAGGATCCTCAGCTAAGCATCCCTTCAGAACGAGAGCAGTTTTTGCAGCTCATTGCTGAGCTGAGTCTCGAAAAACGTCTGACCCTGTTCTCGAATGTCCCCAATGCCGATATGCCATATTACTATTCAGTGATCGGAGATTCGGGAGGGTTTCTGTGCTCCACCTCCAAGGTGGAAGGAGCCCCGTATGGGATCCTGGAGGCGATGAGCTGTCGCTGTCCGGTCTTAACGACAGATTCAGACGGCGTCTCCGCTTCGGTATATCATAATGTTACCGGGAAATTTTACACGCTCGGGAATATAGAGAATGCCGTCCATGAAGGGTTAGGGCTGATGCAGGATTCAGTTTTACGGGAGCAGATCCGGACCCAGGCGCAGGGCCATGTCCAACAAGCGTTTAACCCCCACATCTATGCCGCGAATTTCGCGCAAATGCTGCACTCCATATAAATTAAGAGGTGGCACCCGGGATGATCCGGGTGCCACCTCTTTTGAAATGTTTGATAAGATTTCCCGCTCGCAGGATCACGGGGATACGCGAAGAACCTGCCCGGATCAAGAGGAGAGACGCCAAGCCTTCACAGTCTCCGCCAGCCCTTGTTCCATATCATACTGAGCCTTCCAGTCGAGTACCTTCAGCGCCTTGGTGCTGGAGAGACAGCTATGATAAACGTCACCGGCTTTGACAGGATGATAGTGTGGGATAATGGTTCTGGCTAGGCGACTGGCAAGAAGGTCAATTAAGCGGTTGATACTCGTAGACTGTCCTGTGCTTACATGCAAAATCTCGCCATGTCCCTTGTACATCGCGGCCAGATTGGCCCCTACAACATCCTGTACATAAATGAAATCACGGGTCTGATTACCATCTCCGTACACATTCAAAGGCAGCTCTTGCGCCAGCCGTTCGCCAAACACGGAAATAACACCGCCTTCTCCTTTCGGTGTCTGTCCCGGTCCGTAAACATTGCCATAGCGCAGGATGGTATAGTCGAGACCAAAGGTCTGACTGTACAGCTGGATATATCTCTCACCACACAGCTTGGACAAGGCGTAGAAGGAAATCGGAGCCACAGGGTCCCCCTCTGTAATGAGCGGCTGATTAAGCGCGCCATAAACGCCGGAGGTGGAGGCAAATATGATTTTCCGTACACCTGTTGCTTTGGCGGCTTCCAGGAGCCTTAAGGTACCTGAAATATTCGTGTCTGCATCCAGCCAAGGATTGGCAATGGAGCTTTGTACATCAGCCTGGGCCGCCAGGTGGAAAATAAGCTCCGGCTTAATCTGTACAAGACGGGAGGCAGCGTACTCACTTCGAACATCACAGACATGAAGGATCGCTTCATTATGAAGACGCCCGGCATCGCCGCTGGCCAGATTATCAAGTACATGCACCTCATAGCCGCTCATCACCAGACGGTTCACGAGATGCGAGCCAATGAATCCGGCACCTCCGGTAACTACTACTTTCATGTTCGGGAACAACCTCCAGCCTTGGTTGGGATGCTCTATGATACGTGAAATGCTGGAGGTGCGCTTGTGGTGATGACCAGAGGAGTCTTGATTGGGCATTTCCAGGCTCTTCGGCTGCCGCTATTGGTTTGGGTGTTATTTTGCTGATATAATAATGACTATTGTAAAAATAAATACCGAAGTATGTAAAAATAACAATCATAAAGGAAGAGTACACGATGAATACATCACCAAGAACCGGATTGCTCTGGTATAGCGGCATGCTTGTTCTGCTGCTGCTCAAGCTGCTATTGTTCAGATGGTTTGTTTTCAAGGATATTGAATGGGGCAGGATCATCTGGGATGTGATCTCGGTTGCAGGCTTACTCGCATTGCTGGAGCTGTCGATCAGTGCTAAAGTCAGGCCGCTGGTCTACTGGATGTTTAATGGAATCATTTCAATCCTGTTGTTTGCTTCCGTCGTGTACGTCGCATATTTCGGCTCCGTCCCGACCTACACAGCGCTTTCCGGACTGGGTCAGGTCAATCAGGTAAAGGGCAGTGTCCATACGCTGCTGCGTCCGGAGCAGTTTCTATTCTTTATCGATCTGGCGGCGCTGCTGGTAGCTCGCGCAGCTCGAGCCGTGGCGGTTCGCAGAAGACATCGAAGTGCGCTTTCCTTTGGCACCCGCGAAGCAGGAAAGAGACCGTCAAAGCTCTGGAAGCTCTCGATGGCACTCATACTGATCTCATCCCTCGGATTGTCGGCAGTGGCGATGACCAGAAGCTGGACCATTGAGAACGAGAAGGTGCGCGCAGAACAGCTGGGGTTTGTGAGTTATCAGGTGGCCGAAGCTCTCCGGGATGCGCGGGACACCAAAGCGCTGGCAGATACCAGCTTGGAGGAGACGGCACAGAAGGTGCAGGAGCTCAAAGCATCCTATACGTATCAGGATGAGACCGAAAGCAGAGCAGAGCCTGACTATTTCGGCAGCGGAGAGGGAATGAACCTGCTGATCGTACAGCTGGAGTCGCTGCAGCGCTTTCCGCTGCATGCTTTTCTGGACGGACAGGAAATTACTCCGGTGATGAACACACTCGCTGATGAGGGGCTGTACTTTCCGAATGTTTTTCAGCAGATTGGCCAAGGGAATACGTCGGATGCGGAATTTCTAATCAATACGTCGATCTATCCTGCAGGGTCGATTGCGATGTCCAAGGGGTTCGGCCATAAACAGCTGCCGAGTCTGCCCAAGCTCTTGGCGGAGCGGAATTATATCTCCAGTACCTTTCACGTAAATGATGCCGCCTTCTGGAATCGTACACAGCTGTACCCGGCTCTAGGCTTTGATCAATATTACGATAAGCCGAGCTTCAACAATGACCAGTTTAACGACTTTGGCGCTTCGGATGAGGAGATGTACAGAACCGGACTGCAAAAGCTGATCGAAGTGCAAGAAACCGGCAAGTCCTTCTACGGCCATTTTATTGCGGTATCCAGCCATTCTCCCTTTATCGTACCGGAGGACCGATCCAAGATTGACATCCCTGCTGAACTGCAAGGGACCCAGCTTGGACATTATCTGGATGCTGTGAACTACTCGGACTATGCGCTTGGCCTATTGGTTGACGCTTTGAAGCAGCAGGGGCTATGGGAAAATACGGTGCTTGTTGTGTATGGAGATCATTTTGGCATCAACCCCGCCGAAACCCCGGCGAGCCTCATTTCATCCACGCTAAATATTCCTTACGAGGATGATGTCAGCCGGCTGAACGTGCCGCTTGTGATACGTATTCCGGGGCAGCAGGGCGGCAAGACCATCGAGCGCACCGGAGGGCAGATTGATATTCTTCCGACGGTGGCAAACATTATGGGGATTTCTTTGGAAAAAGAAGGCTTCACAGCCTTTGGTCAAGACCTGCTGAACATTGATCATAATGTGACGGGGATGCGATACTACTTGCCAACGGGCTCTTTTCTGAACGATGAAATTCTGTTCATTCCCGGTAATGGATTTGAAGACGGCAGAGCAGTATCGCTGGATACCCTGGAGCCTGTAGAGGATTTCTCGGCTTACCGAAATGATTATGATTTTATATTGCAAATCATGAAGCTGTCTGATGAGTATGTCAATCTGCTTCCATCCCGTGCACCATGAGCCATAGGAGAAGCTGTCCGTGTCGAGAGATGCTGGCAGCTTCTTTTTTATATTCTCGTTCGCAAAAGCGCTTCATCCTAGTCTTGCCAGTCTATTGTTAACTTGATAATATGATATTTGAGTTAACAATATAAGTAAGGGAGTACAACGGATGATAACCTTAACCCCGAACCGCTGGCAGCACATGGCCGCTCAAGTGCTGCAGAAGCAAGACCTTCTACCCCAGGATGCCCTGGCTATTCTTCAATGTCCCGATGAGGAGCTGCTGTCCTTAATGCAGGCGGCTTATGAAGTTCGGCGTCATTATTTCGGAAACCGGGTCAAGCTGAACATGATTATTAACGCCAAATCCGGGTTATGTCCGGAGGACTGTGGATATTGCTCCCAGTCGATCGTTTCGGAAGCACCCATTGACAAATATGCCTGGCTGACCAAGGAGAAGATCCTGGAGGGTGCGCAGGAGTCGATTCGCCGTAAAGCCGGTACCTACTGCATTGTCGCTTCCGGCCGACGCCCGACGGATAAGGAGGTGCGACATGTGGCAGAGGCTGTGAAGGAAATACGAGCCACCACCGACCTGAAAATTTGCTGCTGCCTGGGCTTCCTGAATGAGGATCAGGCAGGTCAGCTGGCTGAGGCCGGAGTGCATCGCTACAACCATAACCTGAATACGTCGAAGGACCATTTCAGCCGCATTACAACGACGCATCAGTATGAGGATCGGGTGGATACCGTGAATCAAGTGAAGGCCGTCGGCATTTCACCTTGCTCCGGAGTTATTTTTGGCATGGGTGAACGTGAAGAGGAAGCGGTAGAGATGGCATTTGCACTGCGTGAGCTGGGGGCTGAATCCATTCCTTGTAATTTTCTGAACTCGATTGAGGGCACACCGCTGCAAGGCGTCAAGGAGCTCACCCCTGTTCAGTGCCTGAAGCGGCTTGCAATGATGCGAATGGTGAACCCCTCCGCAGAAATCCGGATTGCCGGAGGGCGCGAGATCAACCTACGATCGCTGCAGCCGCTGGGACTTTATGCAGCTAATTCGATCTTTGTCGGTGACTATTTGACCACAGATGGACAAGATCAGCAGTCTGATTGGTCGATGATTGAGGATCTCGGGTTTGAAATTGAGACATGCGCTCTTTGACAATGATAATCTTTATCATTTACAATGAGGATATTCATATCTGATCAGTGAGCGACTGGCTGTCAGGAGGACTATTTTCATACAAGGGAGTGCTGTTCATGTTCGTAGAGGTCAAGACGATCGTAGTTACTGCTGGTCATTCACATCATGTGGTGGACAACTTCACCGGTCCCGGTGAGATTGAGAAGATCGAGGGCTTTATCGATCTCAGCGTCATGGTGAAGGAGAAGCGGCGCCAGGATGAAACGGAAGAAATTATGGTGGTCATCCGGTGGGAATCCAAAGAAGCATGGAAGCGCTGGGAAACGAGTGAAGCGCACATTCAAGGCCATAAGGCGAAGATTGGCAAGCCCAAGCCTGACTATCATGTCAGCAGCACCCACGGGGTGTATACTGTAGAATCGTCCAAGGGACCAAGAGCCGATTGAGTATTTTGGAAAATAGACGGGAATGTTAATGAGGCAGCTAAGGTCTGCCTCATTTTTAATTGTGAAGGAGCGTTCCTATTGTTTCACTTATATAGCCATAATGATCTGGACGGGGTGAGCTGTGGAATTCTTGCCAGGCTGGCGTTTGGATCCAAGGTTGAGGTGCGGTATCATGCAGTTCATAGCTTAAATGCGCAGGTAGAACGGTATTTGCTTCAGCAGGCGGAGCAGAACCAGCCGGAGAATATGCTTCTGATTACGGATCTTGCTGTGAGTCCGGAGATCGAAGCGCGCATAAATAGGTTTGTCACGTCGGGCGGGAAGGTGATGCTGCTGGATCACCATAAGACCTCACTGCATCTGAATGCACACGAATGGGGGAGCGTTCACATTCATCATGAGGATGGACGTACTGCATCTGCCACCTCCTTGCTTTATGAATATATGCAGTCCCGGGAGTGGCTGCAGCCTTCACCCTCACTGGATCAATTTGTAGAATGGGTCCGCTTATATGATACATGGGAGTGGGAGAAGGTAGGTGAAATCGAGGCGAAGCGGCTGAATGATCTATTTTATCTGCTGTCTCCCGAGCAGTTTGAGACCCGCATGTTAAGCCGCCTTCAGGGCAGCAGTCACTTTGCCTTTGATGAGTTTGAGGAGAAGCTGCTGACGCTGGAAGAGGACAAGATTGAACGTTATATCCGCCGCAAGCGCCGGGAGATGACTCAGACCTTTATTGGTGAGGAGTGCGTGGGAATTGTGTACGCAGAGAGCTATCATTCCGAGCTGGCGAGTGAGCTGGGCAAGGGCAACCCTCATCTTGATTATATTGCCATTCTGAACCTGGGTGGACGGCGCATGAGTCTGAGAACGATCCACGATCATATGGATGTAGCGGACATTGCCAAGCGCTATGGCGGAGGCGGGCATGCCAAGGCAGCGGGCTGTACGATGAACGAAGAGGTGTTCCGCTTATATGCGGCAGAGCCGTTTGAGCTGGACCCTCTGCCGCTGGATGCACCCCGAAACGCCTATAACGTAAAAGCTTCCGAGCACGGCGTGCTCTACGACACACCGGGGAAGAGCAACATCCTATTGTATCAATCCGGCTCCGGCAACTGGACGGCGGAATGGGACAAGGAGGCGCTGCCGTTTGACTTCCCTTCCTTTGAAGACGCCGAGCGTCATATCAAACGACACTATGGGGCCTGGCTCTGCCGCGATGACCGATATGTTCAATTTCTGTCGGAGCACTGGCTTCGCAGCCGCCGCAGAGGTCTTAAGCCCGATTTGGATGAAGAAAAGATTATTGATGATCTGTAATACCTTACGTAAGCACAAAGAAGCTGCCTTGAAGATCTAATCTTCGAGGCAGCTTCTTTGTGAGTATTTCTAACGATTGGCCTTCGAGCTTAAGCGTACCATCCCCACACGAAGATAAAGAGGGAGCCGAAGATGGTGACGAGGGCTACGAAGACGGCAAAGAATATATTGATATACAGCGATCTCTTGTCGTCCGATTCACCGATGTGCATGAACAGGACCAGCTGGAGCGTAGCCTGTAGAATGGCAGTGACCACCAGGATGGCCATTTTGACAGCTTCGGGCAGGTCCATCAATGCGACCAGTGCCAAAGCAGTCAGGCCGAGGGAGGCCACATAGCCAACGACGTGCTTGATGGGAAAGAGCTGCTTCAACATGTCACATCAGTCCTTTCAGATATACGAAGCTGAAAATGAAGATCCAAACGACGTCCAGGAAGTGCCAGTACAGCGAGAAGATAAACGATTTGTTCGCTGTGCTATGATCCAGTCCATGCTTTCTCAGCTGGACCAGGATGGCAATCCCCCACAGCAAGCCGAAGGTGACGTGAGCACCGTGCGTTCCCAGCAAGGTGAACAAGCTGGACAAGAATGCACTTGTAGTAATCGTAGCCCCTTCATGAACGTACGTGAAAAATTCGAAAATCTCAATGCCCAGGAAGACCGCTCCCAATGCCAGCGTGATGATCATAAACATCATCATCTGCTTCTTCAGCCCCAGACGCATGGCGTGAACCGCCAGGCCGATCGTGAAGCTGGAGGTCAGGAGGATAAAGGTTTCGGCCAGAACGGGGCCGATCTCAAAGATCTCGGCGCCGTTCGGACCGGAAGCATACCGGTCAACCAGAACAAAGTATACGGTAAACAGTGTCGCGAACAGTGCAATCTCCGCGCCAAGGAACAACCAGAACCCAAAGATCTTATTGCGGTTCTCTTCCGTTCCATATTCCAGAGGCTGAGTGGCATCTATCTTCATACCGTATCACCCCGCAGTTTCTTTTCAGTTTGGGCGACTTCTTCCGCTGGAATGTAGTAGCCGTGGTCTCTGTCAAAGGACATGGTGGCCATGATGATCAGAACGGCCAGGCCGGCAGGGATCGCCAGGCTCCACCAGCTGAATACCACGAAGAATCCGAGGAAGAAGAACGCGATGCCAAGGACAAATGGCTTGCCCGAATTGCTTGGCATATGAATCTTCTCAATTTTCTTATCAAACAGGGAACGCTTCTCTTTCTTGGCAAACCAGTATTCATCCCGCTGCTTAATTTCCGGAACAACGGCGAAGTTATACACGGGAGCCGGACTTGGAATGGACCATTCCAGAGAGCGTCCGTCCCAAGGATCGCCGGTCTTGTCACGCGGCTCGTAGCGGGTACTCCAGTAAATGTTGTACACCAGCAGGATAAACCCGATGGTCAAGCCGATCGCACCTACCATCGACAGCATATTCAGCGGACCGAAGCCGGTCTCTTCCGAATACGTGTACATCCGGCGCGTCATGCCCTGCAGACCCAGGAAGAACAGTGGGAAGAAGGTCACGTTAAACGAGATAATAATGAACCAGAAAGCGGTTTTGCCTTTACGCTCGTTCAAGCGGAAGCCGAACACTTTCGGGAACCAGTAGTGGAAGCCGGCGATGACGGCAAACACGGTACCCGGGATGAGCACATAGTGGAAATGCGCCACCAGGAACATCGTATTATGATACTGGTAGTCGGCACTGGCCATAGCCAGCATAACGCCGGTTACCCCGCCGATCGTAAAGATCGGAATGAAGGCCAGGGAATACAGCATAGGTGTCGTAAACTGGATTCGCCCTCGATGGAGCGTAAAGAGCCAGTTGAATATTTTTACCCCGGTCGGTACAGCAATCGCCATCGTGGTGATGGAGAAGAAGCCGTTGACCATAGCACCTTGACCCATCGTGTAGAAATGGTGAGCCCATACGATAAAGGACAGGGCAGAGATGACGAGCATACTGAGTACCATGGAGGTGTAGCCGTACAGATTTTTTCTGGCAAAGGTCGAGATGATCTCACTGAAAATCCCGAATGCCGGCAGTACGACAATGTAAACCTCAGGGTGTCCCCATACCCAGAACAGGTTGGCCCAGAGCATATCCATGCCGCCGTTCTGCATCGTAAAGAATTGGGTGCCGAACTGACGGTCCAGCATCATCAGCAGCAATGCAATCGTCAGGACAGGGAAGGCGAAGATGATGATCACGCTTGTGATCAGAACCGACCAGGTGAACATCGGCATCTTCATCAGCGTCATGCCCGGTGCACGCATCTTGAGGATGGTGACAATAAAGTTCACACCGGTCATCAAAGTACCAATCCCTGAAATCTGGATGGATAACGAGTAATAGTTGTTCCCCACATGCGGGCTCAGCTCAGGTCCGGCGAGCGGGAAGTATGCCGACCAGCCGGCATCCGGAGAGCCCCCGATCACAAACGAGATGTTAAAGAGCATCGCTCCGGCGAAGAAGAGCCAGAAGCTGATCGCATTCAGCCGAGGGAAAGCAACGTCGCGCGCCCCGATCTGGAGCGGGATGATAACGTTCATCAGGCCGAAAATAAATGGCATCGCCATAAACAGGATCATAATAACCCCGTGAGTTGTAAAAATCTCATTGTAGTGCTGTCCGTCCAGGAACTTCATATCCGGCATGGACGTTTGCGCCCGCATCATAATCGCATCGACGCCGCCGCGGAACAGCATGATGAGTGCAGCCAAAATGTACATGACCCCGATTTTTTTATGATCAACGGTTGTCAGCCATTCTTTCCACAGGTATCCCCATTTCTTGAAGTAGGTCAAGCCTACTACAATGGCCAGGGAAACGAGAACGATACTAACCATGGCGCCATAGATTAATGGTTCACCGGTAACGAAAAATTCGTCCCATTTCATAAGGGCTTATCTCCTTTCAGGATGTACAGGGGAGAGGGGCAATAAACGCAAATCTACGCCGTCTGCCTCAGCCTCATCAGTCCCTAGTGACCTTCGTGGTTGTTGTGAGTAGAATCTTCATTAGAAGTGTCCGGCTCGACATTGGGCTCGCCATCGAACTCCACTTCCTCTTCAGAGGTTGCTGGCTCCGGGAACTTCTGCTTCTTATCCTGATGATCTGTATGACCATTGGAATGGTGGCCATCCTCCGGCGGAGGACTGAATTCGAGATGCGTGCTGGAGAAGGACATTCTGCCAACATGAGGGGTCACCAGAAGGTCATCAAACTGCTCCTCGGTCAGATCCTTCTCATTCGCCTTCACGTCTTCTACCCACTCTTCAAATTCAGCAGCAGGCATCGCCAGCGCTTCAAAGTCCATGTGGGCGAAGCCTTCACCACTAAAGTTTGCGTTCTTACCCATATATGAGCCCGGAACGTCTGCTACCATGTTAATCTTCGTAACCATGTCACTCATGGCATATTTCTGACCGGCAAGCTGTGGAATCCACAAGCTCGTAATCGGACCGTAAGAATACATGCGGAACTCGATAGCACGGTTGGTCGGGAGGTTCACATAATTGACAGTCTCAATGCCTTGTTCCGGATAGCTGAAATGCCATTTCCAGTTGGAGGTGGAAGCGTAGATAACCAGCGGCTCCTGATCTTCATAGCCCTCCGGCACGTTCTCAACAGCTATGGTTGATTTGACTGTCACTACGGAAAGGATGATTACAATAATGATCGGAATAATCGTCCATGTAATCTCCAGCAGCTTGCTGCCCTCATCGTGCGGCGGCTCGTAGCCTTCATTGGATTTTCTAGCGCGGTATTTGACCAGCATATAGATGTAAAGAACGTATACCACAGCCAGAATGCCGACCATCATGAAGATAGAAAATATGATTGTATCGGACAGGGTCCTTGCAGCCGGACCTTTCGGATCCAAGACGGTCAATGAACTACAGCCCGATAAAAGCAAGGTTATACTCATCAACAATGCAAATAACGGCCCTCGTTTTTTCATGGTGTACCCCTTTCTGACATATTAAATCTCACATTCGCTTGTCACTTCATAATCCTATAGTAATGACTATTTTCATTCGTTGCAAAACCCATTACATTGTATATTTAACATTTTATGGTTTAACTTTGACGAACACCGTAACGTTTTGTGATCAAATTGTTTCAAAAAGACCCTCAAGAAGAGCAAAACCCTGTCGTTATGCGGTTTTTAGTGAGTTCAAACTTTGTTCAAATATTCACGAGTGTTCCCAGATTCGTCACAAATCACCGCCTTCAAATACGCTGTAGTGCCTGGTGGGTAAGGGTTATTTGCCCAAAATAGCCTTGAATAAATCAGTTTGATCCTAAAGCAAATAAGATATGTAGTCCACTGTGCAGGGCTGAAAGCACATCTCAGCGAAGCTGAGTAAAAAGCTCACATGCGTTATTTAAAGCATTCACCTTCTTTTGAATCGAAAGAGGAAGTATCGGGGTCTTTGCAACGCTCAGAATTAGTTAGCGTACACTATAAATGTTGCCCATGAGAAAAATCGTTGACAAACCGCAATAATCACGTTATTTTGTTATCAAGCATATATTTTGCCCGAGGGAAATTTAATTGTTTCATCCCACACAATAATGAATAATATGGTTAAGGGGGAAATTTGAAGATGTTGTCTCAAATGAAGAAGGTTTGGATTCCTGCAATGCTCATTCTGGTGCTGGCTTTGGCTGGCTGTGCCGGCTCAAATGAGAAAAACGGCAGTACGGCTGAAGGCAAAATCAACATTGTTACCACGATCGCTCAAATTGCAGAGCCGGTTTCTGTCATCGGCGGTGACAAGGTGCAGGTGTCCAGTCTTATGGGTCCTGGTGTTGATCCTCATCTTTACAACGCTACTCAAGGTGACATCAGCAAACTCGACCAAGCAGATATTGTGTTTTACAGCGGGCTGCATTTAGAAGGAAATATGACGGAAGTATTTGAGCAGATTGGCAAATCCAGACCTGTAGTTGCGATTAGTGAATCTGTATCCGAGGATCAGCTTCTGACCGATGATACAGGCGCTATTGACCCTCATGTCTGGTTCGACCTCGAGTTATGGGAGGTTTCATTAACGGCAGCGGTCGAGGAGATGAAGACATTTGCTCCGGAGCATGCAGAGGAATTTGAGAACAATAAGCTGAAATATTTCGAAGAACTGCAGGCGCTCAAGCAGGAAGCTCAGGAGAAGCTGGCTTCAATCCCCGAGAATCATCGCGTGATCGTAACGGCACATGATGCGTTCGGCTATTTCGGCAGAGCCTATGATATGGAGGTTGTTGGACTCCAGGGACTGAGCACGGAGGATGAGATCAGCGTATCGGATATTGATCAGACGATTGATATTTTAATGCAGCATCAGGTTCCTGCCGTATTTGTAGAAAGCAGCATTAATTCCAAGTCCGTTGAAGCGGTAGTGGAGGGAGCGTCCAGTAAAGGGCTGGATGTAAAGCTGGGCGGTGAGCTGTTCTCTGATGCGATGGGCGATGAGGGAACCGCAGAAGGAACCTACCTGGGCATGTACAGACACAATGTCAACATCATCTATGAGGCGCTGGCCGGAAAGGGAGAGTAATGCATGAGTGTGATTGAGGTTCAAGGCATAACCGCATCATACCGGAAGAATCAAGTACTTAAAGATGTGAATTTTACGGTTGAGCCTGGCACGCTGACGGCCATCATTGGACCTAACGGTGCCGGGAAGTCAACTCTGCTCAAGGTGCTGCTGGAGCTTCATCCGAAGCTCTCCGGCTCCACCGCTTTCTTCGGCTCTTCTCTGCAGAAGATGAAGAAGCGGATCGGTTACGTTCCGCAGCGGGGCTCGGTGGATTGGGATTTTCCAACGAATGCATTAGATGTCGTCACCATGGGGCTCTATGGCCAAATAGGCTGGCTTCGACGTCCAAACCGCTCTCATCGTGAGCGCGCTATGGCATGTCTGGAGCAAATGGGGATGGCCGACTACGCTAATCGGCAGATCAGTCAGCTGTCCGGCGGTCAGCAGCAGCGGGTGTTTCTGGCTCGGGCGCTGGTACAGGAAGCAGATCTGTATTTTATGGATGAACCGCTTGCCGGGGTTGATGCCGCAACCGAGAAAGCGATTATGCATACCTTAAAGGAGCTTAAAGATAGAGGCAAGACCGTGATGGTCGTGCATCATGACCTCCAGACGGTGGAGGATTATTTCGATCATGTACTGCTGCTGAACCGCTCGGTATGGGCTCACGGACCCACGGAGGAAGTATTTACACAGGAGAATGTTTACCGTACCTACGGCGGAACATTGCGCTGGATGAAGGAGGCGTAACGAATGTTATCTTGGTTATCGCCGAATACACAGTGGGTCCTGCTCAGTACGTTGATCTTAGGCATGGCTGCGGGGATGATCGGCTGCCTGGCCTATTGGAAGAGACAGAGCCTCATGAGTGACGCATTGTCTCACGCCGCCCTGCCTGGCGTAGTTATTGCCTTTGCGCTCACTGGAGTCAAGAGCCTGCCCGTGCTGCTTATCGGTGCTGCAATCAGCTCTTTGCTGGGTGCGCTCATGATTCAGGGCATTCGCTCCTCCAGCAGGATTAAAGAGGATACTGCGATGGGCATTATATTATCTGTGTTTTTCGGATTTGGCATCATGATGCTGACCCTGGTTAGTCGTTCTGCTGGCGGAAGCCAGAGCGGCCTTGACGGATTTATATTCGGGCAGGCTGCATCGATGGTTCGGCAGGATGTGTATATTATGCTCGGCATGGCGGTGCTGGTCATTCTCGTGGTATTTATCGGCTTTAAAGAATGGAAGCTGTTTCTGTTCGATCCCGGCTTTGCGAAAGGGCTTGGCTTATCTGCGAGATGGATGAACAACATTTATCTATCGGTTCTCGTTCTCGTCATTGTCATCGGCATTCAAGCCGTTGGCGTCATCTTGATGGCTGCGCTCCTCATTATTCCCGCGGTCAGTGCGAGATACTGGAGCCACTCGTTCAAGACGATGGTGGTCACCTCCGGATTGTTCGGGGGCATGGCCGGGATGAGCGGCAGCCTGCTGAGCTCGCTGGGCAGCGGCTGGCCCACAGGACCGTTTGTCGTGCTGACCTCATCGGCCATTTTCCTCGTCTCCCTTGTATTTGGAGCTGAGAAAGGGCTTCTCGTTCAGGCGCTTCAGCTTCGCAGTCAGAAGAAACAATACCAGCATAGTACCTGGCAGCACAAGACCGTTCACGTGAAGGAGGCAGACTAACATGACCTATGCCATGTGGATTCTCCTTACCGCCTCTCTAGTCGGTCTTTCCTGCGGGATCATCGGGGCCCTGCTTATTCTGAGAAAGATGGCTATGATGGCCGATGCCATCAGCCACAGTGTGCTGCTAGGCATTGTGGTTGCTTATTTGATCACACGAGAGCTGAGCGGCATTCATATGCTGATTGGCGCAGTGATTGCGGGCCTGTTGACAGCCGTTCTGGTGCAGTGGTTCCACGCCCGAGGTGTTCAGCAGGATGCTTCGATCGGTGTTGTATTTACTACGATGTTCGCGATCGGTGTTGTATTGATCGCAACTCAGGTCGGGAATGCGCATCTGGATACCAAGCATGCGCTGATGGGCGAAATCACTTTTATCCCATGGGACACGATCGCTCTTCCCGGACTCGGAGAGGTGCCGCGAGCGACGCTGACCTTATCCATCGTGCTTCTGCTGGTCATTGCGGTGATTGCGCTGTTCTACAAGGAGTGGAAGATTACATCCTTTGACCCCGCGCTGGCCGCGAGTCTTGGCATTCCGGTGGTGCTTATGCATTATCTGTTTATGTCCATGGTTTCACTGACAACGGTGGCCGCCTTTGATGCGGTTGGAGCCATTATGGTTGTGGCCATGCTTATTACACCGGCAGCCTCCGCTTATCTATGGACAGATCGTCTGTCTGTAATGATCGGGCTTAGTGCCATGTTTGGTGTGATCTCGGCCATTACGGGCTACTATATCGCCGTCTGGCTGGACACGTCCATCTCCGGCTCCATGGCCTTTGCTACGGGATTGGTGTTCTTGTTCAGCTTTCTGTGCTCGCCAAGACATGGTCTTGCCTCCCGCCTTCGTTATCGTCCGAGCATGTCGGAGCAGAAGCTGTAGCATCTGCATTCAATCATCACTTAAAATCCCCTGGAGATCACGCTCCAGGGGATTTTTTATTGATCAGACAATATTGAAGGTATGAATGTCAAAACGGTTACAGGCCGCTAGTGGACAGAACCACGCTCCTATTGTTATTGTTGTATATTAGGGGTCACCGGAAAGAACCCTGGAAAACAGCATTCTTTTCATTACATAGATAAAGGAAGAGGAATGAACATATGAGCTTGTCCAGCGGTATATTCGGGTTCATTATTTTGCTTAACATCACATTTGCAATGGTTGTCATTTTTCAGGGCAGGCGGGACATTGGATCTACATGGGCCTGGCTACTCGTTCTGCTGCTGATTCCGATTGCCGGCTTTATTCTGTACCTGTTTCTCGCCCAAAATTTCAGACGCAAAAAGCTGTTCTATTGGGAAGAATATAAGAAAAGCGGCCTGGATCGAGGCCTGAAATCCCAGGTTTCCCAGTTTCGGTCCCAGCAGTTTGAGTTCCGCAACAGCATCTCGGAGGAGTACCAGGACCTGATTACCATGAACCTGCTGAACAATCAGGCTTTTCTGACTGAAGACAATAAGGTGGAGATTATTACAGATGGCCATCAAAAGTTTGAAACACTGTTCCGGGACATTGAAGCGGCGACCGATTTCATTCATATTCAGTACTACATCATGCGCAAGGACAAGCTGGGCAGGAAGCTCATGGATCTCTTGTCCAAGAAGGCGAGAGAAGGGGTTCGCGTCCGGGTTCTGTATGATGAGCTGGGCTCCAGAGGGATCGGCAAAAGATTTCTGAAGGAGCTGCGGGAATCTGGCGGCCAGGCTGAGGCTTTTTTTCCATCCAAGTTCAGATTGATCAACCTCCGGCTGAATTACCGGAACCACCGGAAGCTCGTTATCATTGATGGCAAGGTCGGCTATATCGGCGGATTTAATGTCGGAGATGAATACCTGGGGCTGGATCCGAAGTTCGGATACTGGCGCGACACGCATTTAAGGCTGCAGGGGACCGCGGTGTATTCGATTCAGACCCGCTTCGTGCTCGACTGGAATCAGGCATCACAGGAGCATGACATCACGTATTTTCCCTCCTTATTTCCGGAGGTGCCTGAAGGCGGACTTGTTGGCATGCAAATCGTATCCAGCGGACCGGACAGCGAGTATGAGCATATTAAGAATGGTTATCTCAAAATGATTACCTCCGCCAGAGATTCCATCTTTATTCAAACGCCGTACTTCATACCCGATCCCAGTATGCTGGATGCTCTGCGGGTGGCATGCCTGTCCGGGGTTGAGGTCAATATTATGATTCCGGACAAGCCGGATCATATGTTCGTGTACTGGGCCACGCTCTCTTACATTGGAGAGCTCCTGAAGGCGGGAGCGAATGTTTATCAATATAACAACGGCTTTGTGCATGCCAAGACGCTGGTTGTCGATGATAAGGTGGCTTCGGTCGGCACGGCAAATATTGATTACCGAAGCTTTCGCTTAAATTTTGAGGTCAATGCCTTCATCTATGACGAAACGATTGCCTGCCGCCTTAATGATGAATTCCGCAAGGATCTGGAGGTTTCCACACTCTTGACTCTGGACAAATACCACGCTCTCTCCAAATGGGTACGGTTAAAGGAAGCGATCTCGCGACTGTTATCACCTATATTGTGAGGGAAAGAGCTGCTTAGAACAAATGTTCTTGTTTAAGCTTGACGAGTCGTTTGAACTGGAGTATATTGGAATTCAATACGTTACTGCGGGAGAAGCACCTCGCTGAACGAGCTGATGCAGCTTGTTTGGCGGGGTGTTTTTTGTTGCGTAATGACAGTAGAAGGAGAGGATCATATGTTTATTCAAGGGCTGAAACGATGGGTGAAAGTGGGGGTAATGACCTTGCTCACGGTCGCCTTCATCGGCAGTACAGCGGGAGAAGGGAAGGCTTCGGCGTCGGCTTGGGACGCCGCCTTGCGAAGCGTTGAAGGGCTGTATGACGGATATGAGGCGGCCGAGCTGTCTCTAAAGGTCCTTAAGGGCGAGGTCAGTTACATCCGCAAGCAGAATAATGAACGCCTGGATCAGGTGAATGCGGCCGTGAAGCAGATTGACAAGAGCAAGCTGAATCAGCTGCAGACGGCCTATGAGAAGCTGAAAGAGAAGCATGACCCGCTCCTGAAGCAATATACGGAGCTTGGGAAGAAGGCGGCAGCAGCTCGAAAGGCTAAGGACAGCAAGGGCGCCCTTGTGTACGACCTCAAGCGTAATCAGATCAAGGAGCAAGCCGCGGCAGCGCGCCTTGAAATCAAGAAGAAGTATGACGAGCTGGATGCAGCTAAGAAGCAGACTGCAGCTAAAGCCAAGCTCGTGAAGGATGCGCTGCAGCCTGTATATGCCAATAAGACCAGAATTACCGCCGAGAACAAGACCATTGCTGAAATGAATAAACGCAAATCAGCTGCAGATCAACGATACAAAAGCTCAGTCAAACTGGGAGATGCGATCGGCGCCGCAATCGAGCTGAATCGGCTTCTCTCAGAGCTAAGGGGCATGTATCAGTCTCATCAGCATATTTATCAATGGGAGAAGGATATCAAGCAGCAGCTATTCCTCGCCGAAGCCAAGCTGCCCCGGTAATACCAGGGCAAGAAGGCTATGGCGCGCGGAACTCAATGTGGATAGATGGTTTGAAATTCAATGCCCCAGGGTGGACCGTGAATAAAATTGCCATTGAAGAACACGACGAAAGTCCGATCCCTAATTCCGGATCGGGCTTTTGACTTAGGAAGGTTTCATGAAGTATGTTGTTTCATGGACTCGATGGAAATGAATCAGCCCGTATTCAATCCAATATTATTCATCATTTTGAAACGGCTTCAATGTTCAGACGTAAGTTTGTTATACGTTGTAAAGATTAACAGTTCAGAGTCGAAGTCAAGGCAGTCGGGGGAAGCTTACATGACACATCACAATGACAATCAGGATAATGACAATCAGGCCGCAGGATGGTATGACAGAAAAGCAGCGCAGGCTTCACAATATTTTGAGCTGTTGTCAGCCTCTGTTCATCGGCAAGACTATGCAGAACACCTTATGGAGGATGTAAAGGCATGGAAGCAGCAGCATCACAGGCCTTTACTTTCACGGCTCCTGCAAGTCCGCAAGGAGCCGCGACCAGCGGAAAACTTCACTTATCTGAAGTATCTTCAGTATAACGGGCGGCTGAACGACTACTTGAGTCGCAGCATCACTTATATTTATATGCGAGATCTTGGAGCTTCTCCTGAGAATCCGGCAATCCAGCAAAGGATACAGAACCTGACCGTAAAAATAGAACATCTACTTGAACAGCACGTTAACTCAAATCATGAAGCTGCAAATGGCAATTTGTTCAGCTTTAAGGATCTATACCGCTGGGGACAGAAGGAACAGATTGAGCCTGTCATCATCTGGCTCATTGAGAAGCTGAGGCAAGTGCGCGACCATATTCCGGAAGGCATTCATAAGGAGCATGCCCAAAGAAAGCTGATCAAACTGATCGCAGGCGTCGTTATGCACGCCCTGGAGGAGCTGGGAGAGGACGTTTCTGCCGAGGAGCGCAGCAGAAGACTGGGCGAAGCCATCAAGCTGGGTTATTCTTACGGATTGACCTATCCTTTTATCGATGATCTTCTGGACTCCGATGTGCTCAGTCCAGAAGATAACCTGCAATATGCTCAAATGATCCGCCATGCTCTTGTCACAGGCATTGTTCCCGAACCGGGGGATTGGGCCCGGCAGCATGAGCAGCTGGCAGCATTTATTTATCGTGAGCTGAAATCAGCCTTTGAATATATTCAGTCCATTCAGCGTGACGAAACGCGAGGTGCGTTCTTTGAACAGACTTATGTGTTTTTTCATGCCCAGGAAATCGACCGGATCAAACGGCTGGATTACGCAGCGTACAGCAACGAAGAGCTTTATATTCCGATCATTCTGAAGTCTGCTGCTTCCCGGACTATTGTTCGTTCTGTTCTTGCAGCGGAAGCGAGTGCAGACTATGAAGAGCGCACCTTTTATTTTGGAATTTACAACCAGCTTTCCGATGATTTCGCAGATCTGTATGAGGATCTGGAGCATCAGTCTGTAACGCCGTACACCTATTACTTGACCCACCGAGAAAACCGCCCGGATCTGATCAATCCATTTGAATTGTACTGGGCTGTCGTTCATTATCTCATTCATCATTTGTATCAAGGTCATAAGCAGGTACAGGAGGCGATTCTAAGCAGAGCGATCAGCAGTCTGCACAGATGCCGGTCCCGGCTCGGCTATGATAAGTATAAGTTCTTGATGAAGGAGCTCGAACCAAGCCACACCCCGTTTGCGGTCCTGCTGCAGCAGCTGGTTCGTAACAGTAATCCTGTCCAATTCTTCGACAAGCTGCTACGGGATCAGCTGATCAGCTCACTGCGCAGTCAGGAGGAAGAAAAGGCTCAGTTCCGACAAACCATGGAGAATGCGCGACAAGTCATACAAGCATCCCTTCCGGTAACCTTGCCGCAAGAAGACCAAGCCTTTACCGCTGACATCATTGCTGCTGCGAATTACAGCCTGCAGGGCGAGAGCAAGCTGCTGCGCCCTGTGATTGCTTATGTCATGGGAGTCCTGGAATACGGATTTGCGGAAACGGACCTCCTGCCTTTACTCCGATCCCTGGAGTATATGCACACAGCCTCGCTTATTTTTGATGACTTGCCCTCTCAGGATAATGCAGCTACCCGGCGAGGGCGGCCCACGCTGCATGAGGTCTACGATAGTGCCTCCGCAGAGCTGGCCGGAGTCTACCTTATTCAGAAGGCGATGCAGGAGCAGGCTTCCTTGACCTCCTTTGATCCTTCCCGGGTGCAGTCTCTGATAAAATATTCCGCGGAGCGCGCGGGGGATATGTGCGCCGGCCAGATGAAGGATCTAAGCACAAGAGGCCAGACGCTGACGCTAGAGGAGCTGAATGCGATTTGCTACTACAAGACAGGTATTGCTTTTGAGGCAGCTTTGGTCATGCCTGCTATTCTTGCCGGGACACCGCCCGACGTCATCGACAGCATCAAGAAATTTGCTTACCATGCAGGCATCGCGTTCCAGATCCAGGACGATGTCCTGGACACCGAAGGCCATGCACAGACCCTCGGTAAAGATACCCAGATGGATCGGCAGAACGGAAATTCTACCTTTGTGACCATTCTTGGTGTGGAGGGTGCGCGGCAAGCCATGTGGGATCATTATTGCTCTGCCATGGAGGCGGTAGAGAAGCTAAAATTAAAAACGGCTTTTTTTCAGCATTTTCTGGATTACATTATTCATCGCAGCCACTGAAGCACAGGTTTTCCTGGATCATACGCACATTCCTTCACACCTGTCCTGGAGCCGTTATAAATGACAGTACCCAAATGCGGTGAGCCTTCATATGCTAAAGAAGATGTATGTAACAGCTTAACCATGGACAGCGATGACATTTTCTGCGTAAAGGCGGTGCTTATCATCAGCTATACCTTCAACACCTTGAACAGCAGTGAAAGCAGCCCTCAGCAGGATGCCAAGGATTTCTACATCATCCTGATCACCGCCATTGCGTTTTATCTTCTGTTTGTAGCTCCCCGTTCGACAGAGGAGGAAGGAGGGAACCCCGTTGGCAGGCACGAGAACCTCTAAAGCTCCAAACGATGAACAGCGAAGCATAAATCTGGTGTTATTTATTGTAATCTCACTCTCTTTCATTTACGGATTCGGGAAAGAATTGACGCCGGAGGCACCGGAAACAATCATTCCGTAACGGATGGATTCATGTGTAGTGGAGGCTAGCTATGGCACAAGGAAAATCGGGAAAAGGAAGCCGCAGACGTTCCAAGCCTAAGCAGGATCGGTCTCTGTTAAATAACCTAACGCCTCAGCAAATCGCGGTCATTGCCGGTTTACTTACCAATGCCTTGACCGTAGACTCCTTACTCATTGACAAGGAGCAGCGACTGCAAATCGTTCTTGGAGGCTCGCTGAGAAGGAAAACCAGGCTGGATCAATTGATTAACGAGCTGCAGGATGCATCCCTGGATGAATTGCTGGATTCACTGTTGAATCGGTAATCCAGCTGCGGAAAATGTCAGCTTCGAGCTTTTAGAAACTTAAAGGGCGGCCCTATAGTCAGGGCTTCATCACAACGATTCTGGAACAAGGCACATCAGCGAGAGATCGGACGAGCCTATTTTTGTGTCACCGGTTCCGGTTGGATTTGATCGATCACAAATTCATTCTTTGAACTGTCAAACTTATACGTAACCAAGAATCTAGAAGTTAATTTTTCTGAGTGATCTTTGTTTTTATCTGTCCGCGAAGTATCCTCCCCTTATCTTTATCAATCTAATAACCCAGTTCATTCATAGATTAACTTTCCTTTGTATATGATTTGATCTTCCGATTTGATCTCAATCTTAGTGCTACCGATCTTTGTACTATCCTTGTAGGCGTTTATCTCAAGGATACTGTCAGTTGTCGCTGATTGAGAAGGGTCATCATTTACCAAAGGAGTCCAATAAATATTTTCACCTGATTTAATGGTCGCTTTCTTTCCCTGCGGTATCACCTTAGAATCCTCTGGATTCCATAATAACAGTTGTCCCTCTGAGGTTTGTAATTCAATTTTTTCAGTACCTTCAGAAGCAATGGTTACAGGAAAGCCTGGCACACTGCTCATTAACATAGAGTATTCGCCAAGCGGGAATTCTACATCTGGTTTTACCACTAATGGTGCTCCGTCTGCTGCATAAGCAGTAACCACGAACCCGCTAAATAATGTAGATGGATTAGCTTGATCCCCATTGCGAAGAACAAGCGGTCCTCCAATGGCCAGAAGAAGGATAATCAAGCAGGAAACGGTAATCGTAGCGACCGTTTTGCGAAATTCCCGAGCTGCGGTATGAGGAGCATTGGCACTCGATTTGGCTTTGCGGATGATTAATTGTTTGAGATCATCATCCGCCTTTACTTCGTTCATACCGTTCACATACTTACTTCTCATCATCATCGTCAAATCCCCCCGTTATCTTCATCTTCAGAAGTTCTTTAGCTCGTTTTAGTTGTGTCCGAATCGTACTCTCTTTTATATTTAAAAGCTCGGCGATCTCGGCTGTTTTGTAGCCTTCATAATAGTAGAGATGTATGACTATCCGGTATTTCCGAGGAAGCATAAGAATAAGGGACACGACCTCCATGTTCTCTGTATGATTATTTGGCAGGGGTACCTCCTCGGATGGTGAGAACCATTTCTTCCACGGACTTCTGATCACGTCCTTACACGCATTTATCGTTACTCGTATGATCCATGCCTTTTCATGCTCAGTGTCGTTAAAGGAACGTTGGTGCTTAAAGAACTTGATATAGACCTCCTGGCACACATCTTGCGCATCTGCTAAATTGCCGAGGTGGGCTAGTGCCAGCCGTAGTATCATATCGGCGTATTTGTTCACTATACTTGTGATGTACTCATGTTTGTCTAGCTCGTTAACTCCCAATTGCTCTCCTCCTTTCACCCCTAACACGTTGGTAAATGAGGAAATGTTTCATCCCTCAAAAAAATAACTGCGTAGTTAAGCAGCATGATTTAAGTCAGTAGTAGCCATCAGGCACTAGGCAACGCACTAGGTGGGAAGCTAGCGACTATTGTACTTACGGCTGACATTTCAGAGGTAAACAGTCTTGTTCCTAAAATTGAAAAATGGATCACAGAGCTTAATGATTCCGATGGTGTTGGAATTTCTCAATATGAGTTGATCATTGATGATAAAACGACTTTATTATATTTGACAACAGATTTAGTGTATCGTGATTTCTATTGGTGGCAGTCCCCAGCTTTAGGCGATGAAGTGTGGACAAAAACTAAACCAGAGAGTCAGGAGCCTGCTGCTAGTAAAGACAAAGTTCCGGCAACACTTGAAGAAGGGATTACAACTGGTCCATCTGGAGTAGATTCATAAATTTACAATATTATTACAAATATTGGATAGCAATATAAGAAACATACATAAAGAAAAGGTGCTGCAATAAAAGCTGCGGATTTTTTGATTTGATTTATCAGATTAGATTATGCTAATATGTTTTCAACATAACATATGCGTTTAAACTAATATGATTGAGGAGGAGAGTGACTCACGTGCATACAATAGATCTGGATCTCAAAACAAAGTTTATCCGCGGCTTCTCCGATAAGACGCGTCTGCAAATCCTGAATATATTGAAAAGCGGAGAGAAGACGGTGTCTCAGATTGTAGAGGCTGTGCAGGGCAATCAGTCCAACATCTCCCAACACCTGGCATGCTTGAAGGGCTGTGGCATTATTGTCGGAAGACAAGAAGGCAAGTATATCTACTATGCCCTGCGTAACGAGCAGATTTTGTCACTCATCCAGCTGCTGGATGAGGTATATGAGCAGGTTCAGAACGAAACGATCGCTTGCGATAACCCGATAATGGAGTGATGAGCATGAATGAGGAGAAGAAAGAGTCAGGCTGCTGTCAGGATTCTTCTTGTACCACGAAGGAAACGGTGCAGCCTAAACATCAGATCAAGGTTGACCTTCGGCCAAAGGTGCAGGTCCGTGAACGTGCTGACGCTTGTCAGGATGATTGCTGCACAGCAGCACCTGCAAAGGCTGTTGAGAGCATTACACCGGCTGCACACATGAATGCTTCCTCGAAGATCAGAACCTATGCTATAGAGGGCATGGATTGCGGTGCATGTGCTGCAACGATTGAGAAGCAATTCAGGGGCGATCCGGCGGTGCAAAGCGTCAGCGTTAACTTTTCCACCGGTAAAATGCAAATGGAGCACGATCATCCGGTAGAGGAAATTATCAAGCGGGTGTCCAAGGCCGGGTTTCAAGCCACCCTGTTGACCAAGAAGCAGCAGAAGGCACCGGCGGCACCTACTGCCAAGCCATATCCCCTGATCCTTTCCGGCGTGCTGCTAGCGCTAGGCTTGATCAGCTCATTTACTGGCTTCTCTCCTGCATGGAGTACATTTGCTTATGTCTTGTCGATACTCACCGGCGGCTACAAGCCGGCTAAAAGCGCATATTACGCCCTCAAAAGCAGAGCTTTAGATATGAATGTGCTGATGACGGCTGCCGTCGTTGGCGCGGCCCTGATTGGAGAATGGCTAGAAGGAGCCACGGTCGTCTGGCTGTTCGCCCTTGGCAACATGCTCCAGACCGCATCTATTGAAAGAACTCGTCAATCCATCCGGAACCTGCTGGACCTCGCGCCGCCTGAAGCATGGGTTAAGGAGCAGGATAAGCTTGTCAAGGTGCCGGTCGAGGAGATGAGGTTGGGACAGATTATTGTAATCAAACCCGGGGATCGTATTCCGCTGGATGGCAGGGTCGTGGTGGGAGAGTCCAGTGTTAACCAGGCTCCCATTACGGGTGAGTCCATTCCGGTCGATAAAGAGATCGGGGATGCTGTCTACGCAGGAACGATTAACGAGCAGGGTACGCTGGAAGTAGAGGTTACTGCTCTAGCGGAGGATACAACGATCTCCAAGATCATCCATCTCGTAGAAGAAGCACAGGAGAAGAAAGCGCCGACGCAGGCTTTTGTCGATCGCTTTGCTCAAATATATACGCCTATTGTGTTTGCAGCAGCCTTGCTCACCATGGTGCTGCCTCCGGTAATCGGGCTGGGAAGCTGGGGAGAGTGGTTTTATAAAGGGCTGGAGCTGCTCGTGGTAGCCTGTCCTTGCGCGTTGGTTATTTCTACGCCGGTTGCCATTGTTTCCGCCATCGGAAACGCTGCGAAGCATGGGGTGCTCATCAAGGGTGGCGCATTTTTGGAAACGGCTGGCCGCATTAGTGCTATTGCTTTTGACAAAACAGGCACCTTGACGGAAGGCAAGCCCTCCGTATCTCACCTGGAGGCCTGGAAGGTCAGCGAATACGAGCTGCTCTCCATTGCATACACACTTGAGGAGTACTCAACGCATCCGATCGCTAAAGCGATCACGGCCTATGCTCAAAGCAAAGGCGTCGTCAAACAGAAGGGAACCGGATTTAATAACAAGGTAGGACGCGGTGTCGAGGCAGTAATGAACGGAACCACGTATTGGGCCGGGAATATGAAGCTGTTTCAGCACCTGCATATGCCTGACTCCATACAATCCAAAGTACAGAAGCTGGAGCAGGAAGGGAACACCTTAGTATTGATCGGCACAGCGGATCGGCTGCTAGGGCTGATTGCGGTGTCGGATCGCCTTCGGCAGGTGACCGTAGATGCACTGCAAGGTATTCGGCAGACGGGAGTGCAGGAGCAGGTCATGCTGACCGGGGATAATGAAGGAACCGCAAAGCATGTGGCTGCGAACTCCGGGGTATCCCGGTATTTTGCCGAGCTGATGCCAGAGCAGAAGGTAAGTGCTATTGAGAAGCTGCAGCACGAAGGCCACCGCGTAGCGATGGTCGGCGATGGAATAAATGATGCTCCTGCTCTGGCTGCTGCGGATCTCGGCATCGCCATGGGCGGCGCCGGGACGGACACCGCTATGGAAACCGCAGATATTGTGCTGATGGCCGACAATCTGGAGAAGCTGCCCCATACGATCAAGCTCAGCCGTAAAGCGCTCGGCATCATCAAGCAGAATATTTGGTTCTCGCTGATCATCAAGGCTGCTGCGCTGGTCCTAATCTTTCCTGATATATTGACACTATGGATCGCCGTGTTAAGCGACACGGGGGCCGCACTGCTCGTAATCTTGAACAGTATGAGACTGCTGCGAGTGAAGGGATAGAGCCATCTATCCCTTTTTGGTGTATCTGTATTTAGGGTAAATCACTAGTTCTCCATTTAAACAGCTCTCTACTAAGAAGCAGTCCCGCACTACATGCCAACAGCAAATACGGGAAAAAGGAGAACGAAATAAAGCTCAGCAGCTGACCCATACCGGGAGCGACAAGTGTCGTTCCCGTATAAGCACAAGCCATCTGAGCTCCCATGGCTGCCTGTGCGTGTTGACCGTAATACTGCGGCGTCTGATGCAGCATCGAAGGGAAGATTGGAGCCAGGCCACTGCCCACCAAGATGAATGACGTCAGCGTGAATGGGGTGGGCAAGGGCAGGAGCATGACGATAAAACCCAAAAGCGTCAGTACACTTCCGAAACGGATTAAGGTCTCGTTGCTCCAGCGGCTGGAAATCCATCCGCTTAGCATCCGCCCGGCCGTCATGCCGAGAAAGAATAACGATACCCAACCAGCTGCACTTTCCGGCGAAACCTGCTCCTGCTTCACCAAGTACGTCGAGCCCCACAGCATCATGGATGCTTCGATCGAAGCTACCAGAAAAAAAGATAGCAATCCCCACAGGGCACCTCTGCGGCTTAAAGTACTCAGCAGCGCCGGTTGCCTTTTATCCTCGGCTTCTCCATGAATGGAAATGGGTGAGGCTTCAACCCTCTTCCACACTGGAAGTGAGAATACCAGCAATATTACTATAGCCATTTGCAGCGAGGAGATGGTCAAGTATCCGCCTCTCCACGTATTTCCCTCGAACAGAAGTACAGACATGAGCAGGGGAGCCAGCATGGCTCCCACTCCCCAGAATGCATGAAGCCAGTTCATGTGCTTGGCCTCGTAATGCTCAGCTACAAATTTATTCAGCCCTGCATCAACGGCCCCAGCGCCTAAGCCTAGCGGTATTGAGCATAACAGCAGCCACAAAAATGAGTGGGAGAAAGAGAAGCCAAGCAGCGCAATGGCGGTCATGAACACACTTGTCAGCGTTATTTTCCCTGTACCCCATAACGAGATCAGGGAATGAGAGAAAAGACTGGAGAGAATCGTTCCCGAAGTGATTATGAACGAAACAAGACCTGCACTAGCGGTAGAGACCCCCAAATCTGAATTCATTAGCGGCCAGGATGAGCCAAGCAGCGAGTCTGGTAATCCAAGACTAATAAACGTCAGATAGATCAGAATTAGAAATAACATATGCTTCTTCCGCTAGCTATAGCTCAACAAAGCTTCAATCTCAAGAGCCGCTCCCGGCGGCAATACGGCTTCGATGCGTTCGCGGACACCATGGTCCAGCACCACCTCTGCGTCGAGCATGGCTGCAATGCCTTGATCGGTCGAGGTACGAATCAGCCTTCCCAAGCCTTGACGCAAGCGGAGCAGCATATAGGGAAGGTCAACCTCCTCAATAGCTGAAGCAGCCGCCTTCCGTTTTGCCGTAAATACGGGGTCCTGCGGCGGGTAGGGCAGTGACCAGATGATGACGTTAGATAATGAAGGCCCCGGTACATCAAGGCCCTCCCACAGGCTCGCTGCACAGAGCACGCTCTGTTCCTGCTGCTGAAATTGTGTAATCAGGCTGCTGATCTCCCGGTCCCCCTCATACAGCATGGTATAGGCTGTGAGCTTTGGATGACGCATTGACGCATGCTTGAATGCCTTGAGCTCATCCATGGTTTTGAATAACAATAGAGCTCGTCCGCCGGTCCGTTCAATCAGCTTGGCTGCCAGCTCCAGCTTCTGCATCAGCTTCTCTTCCTCCGTCATAGAATCGCTGTGCATAAGCTCCCGCGGCGCAAGCAGCTTCATCTGCTTCTCGTAATCATAAGGAGAGGCTACCGAGAAGGAGATATAATCCGTTATACCAAGGCTCTCGGCCACGTAGTCAAAAGATCCATCCACTGACATCGTGGCGGACGAGAAGACAATCGGCATTTTCAGTCCGAACACGCGCTCCTTCAGCACCTCTTTGACCGTCTGCGGCATCATGGCCAGCGTAGCCTCACCATTCTGATTCATTTCCGCCCAGCAGATGAATCGGTCACGCTTCTGAAACAGCTGCAGCGCAATCTGGATCATCTCCAGGTGCTCCTCTACAATGCGCAGCTTATACTCATCCAGGGTATGCAGTCCACTCTCAAACACCAGCTCCTCATCAATTTGCTCAATCGTGCTCCGCCAGCGATTCAGTTCAGAAATCAGCTTCTCATCCACGTCAATTTCATAACGGTCGGATCCCGGAATGGCTTTGGCCTGCTTGGCAATGAGGTCAAACACCAGCTGACTCTGATCCAACGAAGCTTCAATGGACTCGGCCAGCGTCTCCCGAATCTCGCCATCCAGAAGCCGGGTGATAATCTCCTCATAAGCACTATGCTTCAGCTTGTAGCTGAGGGCTTGCTGCGCCGCGGATTCCAGCAAATGCCCCTCATCAAAGACGACGGAGCTATGCTCCGGCAACAGAGGGAGCTGGCCTTCACGCTTGCGCCCCTCATATGTCCATACATGCTCCATGTAATAATCATGGGAACAAATAATGAGGTCGGTCGATTTGCGATAATGATCCCGGGATAAGGTCATGCCGCAGCGATGTCTTTTTTCACATACAAAACAGTCCTGGAATGAGTCCCAGTTTATCTTCTGCCACTGCTCATTACTCAAATGAGGATATTGCTTTCGGTCACCATAAGGATAGAAGGCCTGCATCGTACCGGGAGCATGAACAAAGTCAGGGAGGCTTTCGTGCACCTCTTCAATGAATGCTGCATCCTCATCCTGAAGACGAGCACCGTCTATTTTACGGAGACACAGATATTGATCGGGTGATTTACCAAGCCTTGCGTCAATCTGCAGATCCAGGTAAGAAGCCAGCTTCGCCAGATCTCCTTCCTGCTTCACCAGCTGCTCGATCAGCGATTCATCCGCGCAGGCAATGACAGCCGGCTTGCGGGTATACCTCGCATAATTGATGGCATAAAGCAGATACACCAGGGTTTTCCCTGTACCTACACCGGCTTCAGCAAAAATGGTCTGTTGCTCTGCAAAGGCACGCTCCAGCTGATAGGCCATATAAATTTGTTCATCCCGGATCTCGAACCCATGCTCCGGCAGCACATCATAAAAAACATCCGCCACCCAATCGCCAACCTGCTTGACGAACGGTTCTGACGGATTATAGGAAAAAGGATATCGCTCCACGCTCACGCCTCCGACACAATTTAATATCGTTTAATGTAAACATCAATCTCATTACGATTTGGAAAACATCAATTATCTCATGGAGTAACAGGTTTAGCAAGATAAAGTTGAATGAACTACACTTCCGACGTTTAGCAAAATGGTTGACAACGGCAAAACAAATTGCATATACTTCATTTATTCGTAATCATTACAATTAAATGAATGTCATCATTATGATGGACAAGGGAGAATGAAGCATGGGCAAAACGTCATCCAATCAACGGCTGCCACGGGCCAAAGGCATCGACATGGCTGCTTATTATACGGTTAAAGAATGTGAGAGCAGGGTAAAGCGTATTGTGCTGCCGGATCGAAACCGGCAGATTGTGGAGGAGTTCATTACCATTTTGGGCATGAAGGAAAGGTTTAAGGAGCATGATGTGCCGATTCCCAATAAGATTGTGATGTTTGGGCCTCCCGGGACAGGCAAGACGCTGACCGCGTTCTATGTAGCAACCCGGCTGGAGCTGCCTCTGCTGCTGGTGCGTCTGGATGCTGTTATTCATAGTCATTTGGGAGAGACCGCGAGCAATGTACGTAAAATTTTTGAATATGCGAAGGCCACACCTTGTGTCCTGTTTCTGGATGAATTCGACGCCATCGCGAGAACGCGAGAGAACAACGATGAGGTTAAAGAAATGTCCCGGGTGGTTAACACGCTTTTGCAATGTCTGGATGAGTTTGAAGGCGACAGCATCTTTATGGCGGCAACCAATCTGGAAACCGAGCTGGATCACGCAATCTGGCGGCGGTTTGACACCAAGATGGCCTACAGCCTGCCGGATGAGAAGGAACGGGATCAATATATTTCGCTCCTGATCGGAGGTTTCGGCCAAGAGGATCACCTCCAGTCGATCGCTGCATCCATTCTTCAAGGATCAAGCTACGCAGAGATGGAGCAAATTGTTCTGAAGGCCAAGCGAAAGGCAATCATCGAGGATAGCCTGCTGCGCGCAGATCATATTGAAGAAGCTTTTGCGGAGTACCAGCCCAAGCGTTAACCTTTAATGGAAGAAGATCTGAAAATCATCGGCTTCCTGATCCTGACCGTCATATCAAACTTGAAATATCCAGGAACTGCGCATAAACTAAAATGCAGAACATGTGAGCTTTGATGCAAAGTGAGATGGACAAGTACATAAAGGATAAGGAGCAGACATGAAAACATACGATTTTCTACCCATCATCCTAGGAAGCGATGAAAACGCATATGGCAATGCCCGGCTGATTCATGAAGCCTATCAGATCAAGCCTTTACTGCTGTGCACCCGGCTGCTCATTCCAACGATGAACAGTCAGTTGTTTCACCTTGTGCAGATCGACAGATTTGACCATGACGAGGTCTTTCCCGGAGCGCTCTTATCCATTCTGGAGAAGCACGCTGCCGACAATCAAAAAATAGTGGTCATCCCATGCTCAGACTACTATGCCAGCCTGCTGACCCGTCATTATTCCAAATTCAAAGGGCTGATTGCGAATCACTTTATTTCTGAGGAGCTGCTGGATACCTTTGATACAAAGGATAAATTCTATCAGCTGTGTGAGCGCCATGGACTTGACTATCCCAAGACGATCGTATGTCAACCGCATGAACGCGAAACCGCTTTGGATAAGATGAGCTTTGACTTTCCGATCGTAGTAAAGCCGGAGAACAGCAATGCCTATGACTACCTGCATAGTGATTTTGAAGGCAAGAAGAAGGTGTTCTTTTTCCATGATAAGAATGAATATCTCAAGATGGTCACAAGCCTGAATCGTTCGGACTATCAAGGAAAATTAATTATTCAGGAGTTCATTCCCGGCGGGGATGACGCCATGCGAGTCATGAACAGCTATTCGGATGAGAACGGCAAGGTCAAGCTGATGAGTCTGGGACAGCCCGTCCTGGAGGAATACGCTCCCAAAACACTCGGTAATTATGCCGCCATTATTGCTCGCTCCGACATGAAGCTGTACCAGCAGATCAAGACCTTTCTGGAGGAGATCGGTTATGTGGGCTTCTCGAATATCGATATGAAATACGATAGCCGAACCGGAAAGTATATGATGTTTGAAATCAATCCGAGAATGGGAAGAAGCAGTCTTTTTGTCAGAGCGGCGGGCCTGAATATGATCAAGGTGCTGATCGACAATGTCGTCTATGGCAAGGAAGAGGAATGTGTCTACGGCAATCAGACAGGAATGTGGACCAATGTTCCTAAGAGCGTACTGAACAGATACGTATCGAACTCGAAGCTGCTTCAAGAAATCCATGAGCTGTATAAACAAAAAAAGGTTCTAAAATCGCTCTGGTATCCCCCGGATTTGAACCTCAAACGAATCATTCGAATTGCAAGATACAATAATGGACATGTGAAAAATTTCCGCGAGCATTATTTTGAGAAGCAATAGGAACATCACAGCACTCCGTAGTCATAGGGTTTACGATCAAACAGCAGCTTGGGCTAGGTCCAGGCTGCTGTTTTTTTGGGGAATATAGCGGATCTATACAGCAGGCTTCACTCGAAAATATTGAAATTGTAGCATCTATCTTAAATTGTTGGTATGTCCTGTTGTCTGAAACCCAAGTACAATTTACATAGTATGAGATTATGATCATCGGAGGGAATGCTTTGCCAAAGAATATGAACCAGAAACCATCACAGGCCTTTGCAGACTTCAGCCGCAAAGCCGCAACAGAAGGAGCCGTACTGCTCCAAAATCACGAACAAGGTCTGCCGATTGGACAAGGGAAGGTTGTTTCGGTGTTCGGACGCTCCCAGATTGACTATTATCGCAGCGGTACCGGCTCTGGCGGTAGCGTCAATGTAGCCTATACAACGAATTTGTTAGACGGTTTGCGCAGCAAGCCGCAGGTTAAAGTCAACGAGGCTCTGGCAGGTATTTACGAGGAGTGGATCAAGGAGCATCCGTTTGATAACGGCGGCGGCGCTTGGGCGGCAGAGCCTTGGCATCAGCAGGAAATGCCTTTAAGCGATGACATCGTGCAACATGCCCGCAGCCTCTCGGATCAAGCTATCGTTGTTATTGGCCGGACCGCTGGCGAGGATCAGGATAACGCACATGCTCCTGGCAGCTATCTGTTAACGACTGCGGAGCAGGAAATGCTCACCTTGGTCAGTAGTCATTTTGAGCGTATTGTGGTTGTCTTGAACGTGCCCAATATTATAGATATGAGCTGGCTGAAGGACAGCGGGCACAAGCATCCTATTTTGAGTGTGATTTATGCCTGGCAGGGTGGTATGGAAGGCGGCAATGCCATTGCGGATCTGCTGGCCGGGGATGCTGTGCCGAGCGGCAAGCTGACTGATACCATTGCATATACGCTGGAGGATTATCCGTCAAGCGCTAACTATGGCAGTGATACGAAAAACCTGTACCAGGAAGACATTTATGTCGGCTATCGGTATTTCGAGACCTTTTGCCCGGAGAAGGTTCAATATCCCTTCGGCTATGGTCTGTCTTACACCACGTTTAGCATCGAAGGTGCACAAGGAAGTGTAGTGCGTGAGAATGGTGAGGACATCATTCAGGTTGAAGCCACCGTGACCAATACCGGAGCTGTTTATGAAGGAAAAGAAGTGTTCCAGGTGTATGTGGAGGCTCCGCAAGGCAAGCTGGGTAAGCCTGCTCGCGTGCTTGCCGGTTTTATCAAGACCGGATTGCTGAAGCCCGGATCATCCGAACAAGTGACGGTGCGAATACATGCTCATGCGCTGGCGTCCTACGATGACAGCGGTGTCACCGGACATCGGTCGGCATATGTGCTGGAAGCGGGGCATTATCGCTTCCATGCGGGATGCAGTGTACGTGAGACCGTGCCAGTCCAGCTGGATGGATTGGAGGGCTATGAGGTGAAGTCGCTGCAGGTGGTCAAGCAGCTGCAAGAGGCAATGGCACCCACTGAAGGCTTCACCCGCATCGTGCCGGGAGAGCGGAAGCAGGACGGAACCTACGAGCTGACCTATGCAGAGGTGCCTACGCGTCAGGTCGATATGGCCAAACGTATAGAAGCTGGACTTCCGGCAGAAATGACACCGACAGGGGATCAGGGATTTAAGCTGCAGGACGTGCAGGCGGGCCGCGTGACATTGGAGACGTTTATTGCTCAGCTGAGTGATGAAGATCTCGCTGCGCTTGTCAGAGGCGAAGGCATGAGCAGTCCGCTCGTTACACCCGGGACTGCTTCAGCCTTTGGCGGAGTAACCGAGCAGCTGCTTCACTATGGACTGCCCGTCGCCTGTACGGCAGACGGCCCATCCGGCATCCGAATGGATAGCGGACATCTGGCCACCCAGGTTCCGATCGGTACGCTGCTTGCTGCCAGCTGGAATACAGAGCTGGTGGAGGCGCTGTATGTATGGGAAGGACAGGAGCTGCTGGATTACCAGATTGACGCTCTGCTCGGACCGGGGATGAACATCCGCCGGCATCCGCTGAATGGACGTAACTTTGAATACTTCTCGGAGGACCCACTTCTAACTGGTGTTATGGCCAGTGCATCAGTGCGGGGAATTCGAAAGGGCGGCGCTCATGCGACGCTGAAGCATTTTGCTTGTAACAATCAGGAGCATCAGCGTCATTTCGTCAATGCCGTAGTGTCTGAGCGCGCAATCCGGGAAATTTACCTGAAAGGCTTCGAAATCGCGGTGAAGGATGGCGGCGCGACCTGCATCATGACTGCTTATAATCCGGTGAACGGCTATTGGTCTGCATCCAGCTATGATCTGAACACCACCATCCTGCGGGGCGAGTGGGGCTTTACCGGGATTGTGATGACGGACTGGTGGGCCAAGATGAATGACCCCGTCCTGGGCGGAGCGTATGATGAGAAGAACACGGCCGCCATGGTCCGGGCACAGAACGATCTGTACATGGTTGTACAGAACTACGGAGCTCCATTCAACGTCATGAACGACAACACGATACAAGGCCTAGCAGATGGGCTCGTTACACGGGCTGAGCTGCAGCGGGCGGCCAGCAACATCTGCCGTTTCCTGATGAATGCTCCGGTATTTGCACGTGAACCTCAAGCGGAGCCGCCTGTCGCAAGAATGGCTGCGGCAGAAGCTTCTGCTTCAGCAGTACAGGTGCTAGAAGGCGAAGGGCAGATCGTTCCTAACGAAACCGAGTCCATCACATTCCGCGTAGAAGAGGCCGGGATCTACCGTCTTGTCGTTAAGCTGAAATCCGATGCTGTACGCTGGGCACAGTGTGCCTGTAACGTGTACTTGAATGAGGAGCTGTTAACGACCGTGCAAACCAGCGGTACAGAGGGAAGCTGGCTGCAGCAGCGTCTCGGCAAGGTGGAGCTGGAGCAGGGGTATTATGAGATGAGGCTGGATTTTGTGAAGCCAGGAATCGAGCTGGGCTGGATTGCATTCAAGAAAGAATAATTGAGAACGCCATAATGATCATTGAGCATCATTAACTAGATTGAGGAGCTTATGACAGTCTTGGAGACTGCTGTAAGCTCCTTTTTTGCGCAACTGTACCTTCGATAACATGGCATTAGAATAATAGGAATTTTATTAAAGATCATCATCGGAGTCATATTATTCCAATAACTAGTTCAATTTGGTATTATATAAGATGAATGATTTATCATTGGGTGATAGAAAGTTGGGTTTGACCATGCAGGATCAACAAAGAAAGAAATCTAAACTGAAAAGTCGTTATTGGCATATAAGTCATTGGATTCAAAAGGTGAATTATATATTTATCTTATTGCTCCTCGTATTGACCAGCGTGGCTTATATTTTGTTTTCGGATAACAACGATAAAAGAAATCTATCTATTTCGAACCAGAGCGACATACAGTCCATGACCATTTATAAGAATGTCTATATGTCCAATCAAAGCAGCCAGACGATCACGGATTTGCAAACGATTCATAGAATTGTCAACCAGATAAATAGCTCTGAACGAGTAAAGGCCACAGAAATAGTGTTTGAAAAGGGCCCTGAAGGTTTGCTTGTCTTCAAATTTATGAATGACGCTTCATTACATATTCCTTTTTTTCAAAATAGCGGGGATGTGCTGTATAAAAAAACTCTCATTGATGCAGATCTGGTGAAATGGATATCAGCCGCTCAATTGCGATAAAGCACAAATCATATAGGTAAAGGGTGAAGGTGCAGATGAAATGTTTGAATGACGGAAACGTCCAGGTCAAGCAAGAGAAGGACGGCGAAGATCTTCGGGCAGATTGTGATCATTGTTTTGGGCTATGCTGTGTCTCTCTATGTTTCTCAGCTTCTGAAGGTTTCCCCATTGATAAAGAAGCAGGTCAACCGTGTATCCAACTGCAGCATGACTTTCGTTGCAATATTCATAAAAGCCTGAGTGCCCGTGGTCTTAAGGGGTGTTTGGCATTTGACTGTTTCGGAGCGGGGCAGAAGGTTTCTCAGATTACGTTCCGCGGGCAAGACTGGCGCCAGTTTCCGGACACAGCTAAGTCAATGTTTAACGCATTCCTGATTATGCTGCAGCTTCATGAATTGATGTGGTATTTGACAGAGGCAATGACGCTTCAAGCGGGAAAGCCTGTTCATGACGAGATTCGCAGCTTGCTGGAGATGACAGAGCGATGGAGTCTGCTCCCAGCTAACGAGCTCCTGGAATTAGACATGATTGAACACCGTGCACACGTAAATACACTGCTTATGAAAACCAGTGAACTAGTGCGTGCGGAGGCTCGAAGTAAGCAAAAACATGGAACGAGGCCGAAAAAAGGGGGTTCCGCTCGTAAAGTGAAGATGGGTAGAGGGGCCGACCTCATTGCCGCCGATCTGAGAAAAGTGGACCTGAAAGGAGCTTATTTGAGAGGAGCGTATCTCATTGCTGCTGACCTGAGAGGAGCGAATCTGAGGGGGGCAGATCTCATCGGTGCAGATTTTCGTGATGCCGATATTAGGGGAGCTGACCTCTCCAAGAGCATTTTTCTAACTCAATCTCAGATCAATGCGGCTAAAGGCGATGATCATACACGATTACCTTTGGCACTCACACGTCCACAGCACTGGGACGATCCTTTTGTGGACGGAGCTTTCAGGTGAAATTATGAATAATCAGCCCATCGAGCCGCTGGTTAAACACTAGCCAATATGTCTGGAGGTTTGTACCTTTGAAGGGAATTAAATACATCATTTGTTTCTTTGTTTTTTGTTTTGCGATGGTGATTGTGGCTGAAAGTCAGATTTTTCGTCTGGATCAGTTTCACAGCCCATACCGGTACACCTCTTTGTATCTTCAACATGGTCAGGACGAGAAGGATATGGTTCAAGATATTCTCCGGGCTGCAGACAGAAATAACGTGAAGGTGTTTACCTATATCAAAACTCCGACTGGCAATTACGATTCCATAAAGCTATATGGTACGCCAAATTACCAGCAGCACCTTAACTTTGAGCTCAGTATATATGATAAGCACTATAAAAGCTTATTTGTGGGCGACATACATTTCAGCTTTCATTCGCTTGAAGAAATCCAAGGTCTTAAAGATGTCCATGATTTTTATATTATAGGGGGTAAAGATGAAGCCGATCAATTTAAGTCTGAGCTAATAAATACGTATGCCGGTAATTTTCCCCGGGAAGGCTATCAGAACCGAGATGCACAGTTTACCGTGTTTGCAATTTGGGGGTTAGTAGCAGGCATTGTCCTCTTGCTCACGTACTATGATGTACTTCGTCAAAGAAAGGAAAATCTGATTCGCATTTCGATGGGCGAAAGAGTAAGCACGATCTTGATTAAAAATATCATTAGCGACACCCTGGTTTTTGCGCTTATGTTTAGTATTATATTCATAGGATTAAATCGCCTCACGTCTATTACACATCAATTCACGGAGTCACTCTTATGTATAGCTGTTCTTCTTGTCTTGAATGGATCGGTTTATTTAAGTCTTCGTACCACGCACATCAAACAAGCCTTCTCAAATACTAGCAGCAATACGAGGAGACTTCTCACGCTTAATTATGTCTTCAAGGCCTTTACCGTTATAGTAACTATAACTATTATTTCCAGTAATCTTGTTATGATTCATGATTCCTATCAGCTATATAAACAAAAGCCATTTTTCGAAAAGCATGCTCAATTTTCTTATATTTACATACAATATAGACCGTATGTTGATCAAAACGGTACAGCTCATGCAATGTTTGAAGAAAGCGAGCTATTACAATCCGAATTCTATTCGGAACACTTCAATTCAACTAAGGCTACATTAATTTCGGTGGTTTACAGCCCTTTGTCCACATCGCATCCAGCCGTTATGGCCAATCGAAATACATGGAGCTATTTGTCAGATCAAATGGACCCGCTGAAAAGCGAGCCCTTGGAGCATGATTATTACTTTATACTTCCAGCAGATCTGTTGAATGATTCCCGCATTATAGAAGAATTAAAGCAAGAATATTTATTTTTCGAGAATAAAGGCATCCAAGAAAATCAATACAAAGTCATTTATTATGATAAAAAGGCTTATGTTACAGCAATCAATGAAAACAACAACTACGGAAGTGAGCGTCTGAAGAATCCCGTTATTATGTACGATAATACGGTACCTGAGTCGCAGCCTCTTCATGTTAGTCCCCATCGAGCCAATTACATCAGAGAAGTGATGTATAATATTACAGACGAGGCGTTCGATCAATTTCTTGTGAAGCATCAGCTTACTGAATCGAATGCCATACTATCTAAAACCAATGTGATGGACAAGTTCAATAACCAGTGGAATGCTGCCAAGAAAATTCTTTATATAAACCTTGTCTTTAGTTTACTAGTGCTCATATTAGAATTCATGATTATCCTCTCTTTAATCAAATTAGAATATGAAGCAAACGCAATCGAACTTTCAGTAAAAAAAGTACTCGGCTTCAGCGTTTGGGAGAAACATAGAAAGATGATTCTCATTACACTCATTACAACGATTCTAGGTACGGCCTCTGCTGCAGCCATTACCATGTTGATGAACTATCAGCTTGTCGGTTATTTGGCAGCTGCTGGCGCAGTAATAATGATGTTAGAGTTGATTGTTATTTTCAGCAACATTAAGCGTATTGAAAAAGCTAACATACAACGAATCTTGAAAGGGGGGAATGTGACATGATATCCATTCGAAACCTCAATAAGTCTTTTGGCGGCAAGACATTATTCTCCAATTTTAATATGGAGATACAAGCTCAAGATTTTATGATCATTTCGGGTCCCAGCGGTTGTGGTAAGACCACTCTTCTGAATATGATCGGTGCCATAGAGTCTGTTGAGTCTGGCATCATCGAGGTAGATGGCGTTGATATCAGCAAGAAGAACAATCAACTTCATTATTTTCGCACCAAAGTAGGTTTTTTATTCCAGAATTTTGCATTGGTAGATCACAAAACAGTGCGTGACAATTTATTAATGATTCGAAAAAATTCAAGATCAAATCTTTCCATAGAGGAAGCCTTGCAAAAGGTGGGCCTCGAAGATAAATTAAATTCCAAAGTGTACACTCTTTCGGGAGGTGAACAACAACGGGTAGCACTTGCTCGTTTGATGCTTAAGAAATGCGATGTTATTCTGGCCGATGAGCCTACGGGCTCCCTAGATCATAATAACGCAAAGACTGTTCTTGCTATTCTCAAAGAGTTCAATCAGCAGGGCAAGACCATTGTACTTGTCACACACGATGAGAAGATTATACATCAAGGGAACAAAGTGGTTTCTTTGAGCGAAAATAAATAGAAAGCTTGGTGTCCTTCCCATGACCCGAATGATGCATCTTCAAGCCCTCAAGCACCCCAACCGTCCTCATTACGAATGGAGCGGGGAGCGGCTTGAACAGAACGACGAATATGTTATGGTCTTGTGCCAACCGGGCCGCAAGCTGATTCACCATACCAAGAAAAGTGTATTCATCATGGATAATACTTCACTGGAGCTGTTTTTTTTAAAGGAATGGTTCACCGTGGCTATCGGCATCGAGGATGGAAAGGCGGTCTCGTACTACTGCAATGTAGCGATGCCGTCGATCGTTACAGAAACAGGGATCTCTTTCGTAGATCTCGATCTGGATTTAATCAAGCAGCCTGGCGAAGATTGGAAGGTGGTTGACGAGGACGAGTTTGCTTCTAATAGCATCATCCTCAATTATTCAGCAGAGCTGCAGACCAGTGCCAGAGCGGCACTGGCACGCTTGCTGGAGCGTGCGGTCAATGGAATATTTCCATTTGACGAACATGTACTCGGGCAGCTGCCTGCCGGCTTTAACCATCAACAATGACAAGCCCTTGGAATTTAAACTCTGGTCTTTACCGTTGCTCTAGGCTTTATGGAGAACGAAGCCAGGTTACACAACTTCAAACACGGATCAGAGCCTACAATAAAGGAGAGAATGATGTTAAAATTGGGTGGCAATGAAGTAAAAATATCTGTACCTGAGTCAACGTTTAGCTTAGTTCAAAAGAATAAAACCTATTTCATAACATACCATCATAATTTCTTCAGAGGTAACTATATAAAAAATCTCAATCTATCTGATCCACCCAAGTAATACATTAAATGCAGCGAAGATCGTGAGCAGAAACATTTATATTTTGAATCGATCTCAATCTACTTATAGAAAGTCGCTAATATTCTCAAGAACAGACGCCTATGCGACATTCCTATTTTGATAAATGAGCATGTATAAAGTATACAGAGGAAAAGTGATAAACAGAAAGAAGTAGTAATTACTACCAATAATAAAATACATTGTTACTAGTAATACTATACCTGCTAAATTAAGAATAACGATCCGGTACATGGTTTGAACGAGGACGTACTTACCTATGAGAAAACTCAAACTGCTTGCAACAAAATTGAATAGATGTGCAAACATACTTAGGAACAAAAATGATAATAACCACTGACCACGATCACGATGTAGAGAGGAATTCATTTCTGAAGTTGCCATTAGGGCGCCAATAAGAACGCTTATTAAAAATGAAACAAGAGTTACACCAACAACAAATTCCTTTTTTAATTTCTCCATAATACACTCCTTAAATATGTAATTTATCTTTTATAATAATACATACATACTAAAATACCAAGGATTACATATTATACTATATATGACACTAAATAATAATAAAATCAATGAATTATGAAACTTTTACTATAGCATGGGTGTTATTATAGCTGAACGGATTATTTAATCGGTTATAGGAGAAATTTATTTGAAAAAAACTCAGATCTCATTTTGGTTATTGTGTATTGCAATGTTACTGGTTTCATGTTTTTCTTCTAAAGAATCAAGTTCCGAAACATCAAATACAGCCTCCCGTGCTCCTGCTGCTAGTCCAGAGAAGCAATCACCGGCCCCTACAGCAGATTACATTACATTGACTTATTCAGAATATGCGACTACAGATGAGAATGGAGCCATAAAGACACAAATACTAAGCTATGATACGGATACAAAGAAAATAAAAACAGTCTTTCAATTCGATTATACAGCTCAATATCCATTAGGCTTCTATGATAAACCAAATCAATTAGTATACTATACTCAAAGGGTAGGAACAGACAAGGATCATGGAGATCAAATCTTTGTCAAAGATTTATTGAGTGAAAAAAACACTCAACTTACAGATAACTTATTTGCAGTCAACTATATTATTCCCTCAGGGGATCAATTGTTTTTTGTGGCTAATGTTAAAGGTGAGCAAGCCATACGATTAGGAGCTGTTGATCTAAACTCCATGGAGATGACACTATGGGGTGATGATGACATGTTGGTAGAAGCTATTACATTAGATCAAAATAACAAAAAAATATATGCTTCTGCGTACTCTTTGAAGGAAAGGCAATATAATCTGGCACATCAAGATGGACCCGTGGGACAGAATAATTTCAAAATGCCAACGTATACGATATACGAAACGGATTACAATTTAAAAGAAAAAACAAAGCTATTTAGTAACAATTATTGGATTCGAATGCTCATGAATAAAGAAGGTCATGTTATTGCATTTGGTGATAAGAAATATAACCAGGGGCAAGTACCCTCTATGGTTGTTGATTACGATACTGGAAACAAGACTATTAGTTTGAGTAAGTGGGGAACTACAAGATTACAAAGGGGAGAGGCTAATTACTCTTATGACGGCAGCAAAATATATGCGATAGCAGTCGTTAAAAATGAACGTGGATTATTTGAATATGATGTGAAAAGCAATAAATTCACTGCTCTATTTACACCTTCGGCTGGGTTCATTAATAATATTCAGGTTGTAAGAGGATTCTAATACAAAGTATTACGGTAGAGATCGTGGACTGGATATGGGAGCTGGTGCTCCGGCGCCATTTTACCCATGAAATAAAGGAGGCGGATTCATATGATCCAGAGGTGGCTAATGTGAGAAAACAACGATGGTTTTGGAAGACATCTGCAGCAGCGGCAGGTATTACTTTAATTGGATTTATCGTATTTGCTTGGTTTTTACCGATGAATCTGACAAATCCGGCTGCTGACCCCGCCATTGATCAGACTTTAAGTCAGGTCATTACAGAAAGGTATCGCGCCCTAAACGTATCGGGTTTCGACTTAGATGAAATCGTACATAAAGAATGGACCGACAATGGTGTACTTGTATTTTATACAAAAGATTACGGTCAAAATGATGATGAAGACGTGGATTTGAACTTGGAATATTGGAAGAAGACACTTACGGGCTGGAAATGGGTAACAGGGGGCGGTTATCAGTTCAGCAGCCTGAAAAATTTGAAGCAGGATGAGAGCCTGATCTTTGAATATGTAACAGGAACTGAACCGGACGGATCGGGAGAACCGCTGCTACCGATCGTCTATGGGGAATCGTTTAAACCGGATGTAGTTAATATTGAATTGACTGATAAACAGAATCAATATAAGCAGGTTGCGAAAATGATTCATATTCAAGACGACCGCACGATCTGGTTTGCCCGTTTTCCAATTTCCATGGGTATGAACATCGAAATTCAAGGCCTAGATGAGTCCGGAAAAGCCGTGGTAATAAAAAACATGGATATTCCGGCTACGCCTATTGAGAAGTGAATTAGAAATTAAAAAATACTTATCCCTTCTCCCGTTTTGATATAGAGGGAGCACTACATGCCCAGTGGGCTGAGTTCGAAGAATTAAGCAATGCTCTATGAGTTTTTCAGGTAGAGGTTAAGGGGGGAATATGATGAAAATAAAATTATTTCATATCTTAATATGCGCTTCATTGTTGGTCTTGATTCTAAGTAGCTGCCAAACTTCTAATCAGTCCGATATGGTAGGAGTAAGCAAGGAATCAAAAGAACTAGAGACCTTCTATCCTAGCGACATTACACTGGTTGATTCTATTGAAATAATGAGTGGCGATAATGGTACAAAAAAAACAACTACAGATCAAGTACTAATTCAGGAATGGATCGAAAAGGTGCGCCACTTGAAAATCATACTTGATCCAGACCGAGAAGATTCATCAGGGGTTTTGTTCCATGTCACTATGTTAGAGCAAGGTGAAAAAAAGTTGTATATGACGCCAATCAATATTAATCATTACCGGATGGAGACGCAATCGGAATTAGCAGACCGAATGACAGAGCTTTACGATTCTATAAAATAAGGTGATAATACCACTAAAGTCATGTGTCGGGTGACAAAACATAGTAATATAAAAAGCCGCTGATATTGCGGCTTTTTATATTTATGTTATCAAGTTCTTGTCAAAACACAATGATTTTATAAGCGAGCAGTCCCGAGCCAAAAAGGGAAATGATATTTTGGATGAAGGAACTAAACCCAATGATTGTGACACATGTAGATTGACACAAAAGTACCCTTTTAAAAATCCTTAGTCTATAAGATTTTTTTTAATTATGAGGGGAGAATTGTGTCATTTTTTTGTGACACAAATATCCCCTTATGCTTGGAGATTGACACAAATATCCCCTTTTGTTCTACGGTAGTGAAACAAAACCCCCTTTTACTTAGCGGAGATATTTATAGAAAAGCAGTGGAAGGGACAACAGCAGGCTTCTTCTACCTGAATAGGGGGAAGATCGCAAAAAATAGAGCTAAAAACGAACTTAAGGAGATCCAACTGATAGAGAAATCTCAAAAGGATGAGACATATGCACCGAAAATCCATATCTCCTCAAACAAATGAACTGGAATGGCTTCAAGCATCATACGACAAGAAGAAGAACCGGTCACTTGAAAATACAATTCGTAAGAACCAAAAGCTTTATAATCATTTTCTTCAGCACAGAACAACCAAGGTTTATAAGCCGCGCAATAGGTCATCTAAGCCCTTAGATAATGATCTGGATGCATTCAAACACATTAAACAGGATCGCGACATAGATCGAGTCAGACAGCATTATATGCAGTTAACCAAGCCAGATTTGCTGATTCGGATGGAACAATATATTGCATATCAGAATCAGCATTGGTTGAAAAACGAATTTGAAAAGTTTATCAACGAATGAATCCTATCTCTTTAACAAGCAATAACCATCAAAAGAAAGGGCAGATTAATTATTTTCTGTCCTTTTCAGAATTTAACAAAAATGTTACTGTTAACAAGAACAAACATTCCCATTTAGAGGTGAAAAGGATGGATATCTTTAATAATCTGGATCAATATACAAATCAAATCAAAGACCGTATCGCTGCTTCTGCAGCAGCAATATGCGTAATGAAAGACAACAAGATTATACATGAATGGTATTCTGGTTTTCATCATTTCCATAAAGGAGCTAGGAAGGTCGATGAATCTTCTCAATTTAATGTTTATTCAACAAGAGTTACGTATGTGGGGCTTGCCGCTGCTATTGCCATAAATGATGGTGCAATAAAAAGCCTGGATGAGCCAATAAGTAATTATCTTAAGAACTACGATCTTAACATTCTCGGTAACACCACAATAAGACACCTGGTCACAAGAACAACTGGGTTACAATTCCAGGGAAATGGAGTAGTTTTACGTAAGTTTGCAGAAGGTACATCATTTGAAGGGAAAAAACCTGAGGTTTTGGCTGAGATTATTAAGAAAGCTACAGGAAAAACAGTTGCAGAAATAATTACTGAACGAGTCTTTAAACCTTTAGGATTAACTCAAACGGAGTGGAGAACAGAAGGGAAAGAAACTCTGGTTTGTGATATAAATGATCCTAATACATATCCTACTTTAAGACTCGAGTCAAATGAAGGTAGTGATCGTAATCTTTACATAACAGCGAGAGAACTTGCTTTGTGGGGGAACTTGCATCTGAATAAGGGAGCAATACAAGGACAACAGATTCTTCCTAAGGCTTTATTCGAAGATGTTACCTCTGTTAAGACTCCCAACTCACTGCCTGATCAGTTGCCTAGAATAGGATATTTTTGGTGGATACAAGATAAGAAGGTTGCGAACTCCGAAATTGGACCAGATCTTCCTGAAGGAACATACCAAATCCTAGGGGCATCGGGTTGTTCATGTGCTGTAATCCCTGAACACAATGCGGTGGTTGTTCGAATGACGAATAGTCTATGGACTTTTGGCGGAAAGAACGGGTTCGATTACGTATCTGATATTCAAAGCTTTGGTAATCTTATTACACGGGCTTTAAACCAGCTTTAAACCAACCACAACACTCAAATGTATCTTAATGATCCAAGAAAGGCTGCCAATTGACTCGGCAGCCTTTTTGTATGGTGTGGTTTATAAATGGGGGTAATTAGCAACTTATTATTTTAAACATGAAAAATAGGGTTATATAATGTGTGACACCAAATAGAAATCTAATAACAACGGGGTTAAAATACATATGTACAAAATACGAGTTTTGTGTAATTGATCTTTAAATTTCTTTATTATTGTTAATTTCAAGTAGTTTTTTGAGTCTCAAGTCATTGTCACTCATATTCATGAGCATCTGGCGCTTTATCTGAAATCAAATTTAATTCAACATTATGCTCCAACAATGCTTTCAACCCACATAACACCATTGTAAATCCACCGACAGAGTCCATACACTGACGAATAATTTCATCATCGCTGCCTGTAAATCCATAGTTTTCAATTGTAACGAACGTCTCGTGATCTGCTCTTGATGTAAAAACCCAATCAATGGTAGTACCATCGGACGATTCGACAATAATTCGTTTATGCTTGTCAAGCTGTTTCACGAGTATTTCATCCCACACACCATACATTTCCCAATCCCACCGAACGCTTTTACCCACCTCTAATCTTCCGCTACTTTTGGTAAACCAAAATTTGGTAGTTACCTCCGGGTTAATAAAGGCTTCAAATACTAATTCTACAGATTTTCTGATCAGCATTTCTGCTTTTGCAACAGGCCCCTGATTATAAATTACCAACTTGATCCCCCGCTCCCTGGATTCGATAATGATTCCTTCACTTACCTTCTCGGAAGAATAGCCTGCTGCTTCTCGCAGTTGTTGTTTAACCTCAGCTTCCGTCACCTCCACGGTGACGTTAGGGTGGGAGTCACGCGATGATCATTGATGCCCTACTTGCGCGGCAGACGGATTAACGTAAATCTGCTCTTCCGGACCGTCATGGGTTCCTTGTAGAATTCGCCATTGAGAATCAAAGTCCCTCTTCACTGTCCAACATTTCCTAATCTACATTTTGTCTCTACCATTCAAAATAAGAATGATTCCTGTGTGACACGGGAGTCATTTTTATTTTTCACTCGAGAAGAATCCGTATCAAGGTAATGTTGTCTGACATCCTCTCATCCATCTGCCCCATATTGTTTCGGGCAGTGATTCTCTTTATACTATAACTATATAAAAAGTCCTTTTTTTGCTAGCAGCGCATCCAGCTTTTATGCAAATTTGCACATTTTACATTGGCTTTACTTTGCTTTTACATTCTTCTGATGAATGATGTTTTCTATACACGTACAATAAGCATAAGGTCAAGTCTGGATCTTAACGGAGGTTGCTAATGTTATGTTACAAGAAATCATAAAGCAAGGAGAAAAGGGCGTGTCGAACCGCTACTTGAACCGCGATCTGAGCTGGATCGAATTTAATCGAAGAGTGCTGGAGGAAGCTCAGGATGCTGCAACTCCCCTACTCGAACGCGCCAAATTCCTGGCGATTGTAGGCAGTAATCTGGACGAATTTATGGCGGTCCGGGTCGCCGAAACGAAAGAGAAGACAAAGGCAGGCTTTACTCATAAAGATTTTACCGGCTATTCCCCTGCCGGCTTATTTCGTCGTCTGCGAAAAAGAACAACCGCTATGGTCACCGAGCAATACCGCGCTTATCGGGACCTGTCCCGTCAGCTGGTCAAGAAAGGGATTGTGATGCTGGGCTATCACGATCTCAATGCCACCCAGCAAAAAGCAATGGATACATACTATCATGATATTGTATTTCCGGTTCTTACCCCCATGGCCGTGGATCAGAGCCGTCCTTTTCCACTCGTTCACAATAAATATGTGTATTTGGCCGTTGTATTGCGTCAGCATCATAGTGATCTGGAGGATGAACGCTTCTTCGCCATTGTGCAGGTGCCCTCCAATATACCAAGGGTGATTCCGGTCCCCCACCGCTCCAACAGCAAGAAGCGGTCCTTTATTCTTATTGAGGAGCTGATCAAGCATCACATCCAGTCGCTGTTTGGCGGTTACTGGCCTGAGGCAGTCCACGGCTTCCGGCTCACCCGGAATGCGGATCTTACAATTAATGAAGAAGAAGCCGAAGATTTACTGGAAGAAATTGAGAAAGAGTTACGACGCCGACGCCGAGGTGCCCCGGTCAGGCTGGAGGTGGAGAAAGGCATTCATCCGTTTGCACTGGAGCATCTGCAGGAGGAGTTCGGTTTGGCTGATCATGTGTTCGAGGTCGACGGACCACTGGATCTCAGCTTTCTGATTTCGTTCGCGGACAGTATCGAAGGCATGTCTCATCTCCGTTACCCGTCGATCAAGCCGGTATACCCGCAGGAGCTTCACACCGAGCAGGATATGTTCAGCTTGCTGCGTGCACAGGACCGCTTGATGTACCACCCATATGAGTCCTTTGATGCGGTCACTGACTTTATTATTGAGGCAGCAGAGGACCCGCAGGTCATGGCGATCAAGATGACGCTGTACCGCGTCAACGGCGACTCCCGCCTGATCCCGGCACTCGCCCGGGCAGCGGAATCCGGTAAACAGGTCACGGTTGTTGTGGAGCTTAAGGCGAGATTTGATGAAGAGCGGAATATCGCCTGGGCCCGCACATTGGAAAAAGCCGGCTGCCACGTGGTCTACGGACTCGTCGGCTTAAAAACTCATGCTAAGATCATTCTCGTCGTACGGCGCGAGAATCAGGTGCTGAACCGGTATGTGCATGTAGGAACCGGCAATTACAATGAAACAACAGCAAGAATCTATACGGACATCGGATTGCTGACCTCCAATCCAATCATCGGCGAGGATGCATCTGCGCTGTTCAACGAGATTACAGGCTATGCCGCTCAACGAGAGCTGCAAGCCTTCAGCATGGCTCCCACAGGCATGAAGGACAACCTCTTCTCGCTCATTCGCCGGGAAGCGGAGCATGCCGCCGCCGGAAGGCCGGCAAGAATCATTGCCAAGATCAATTCCTTATCCAACCAGGAAATGATTGATGAATTGTATGCCGCCTCCCAGGCCGGAGTGCATATTGATCTGATCGTGCGGGGAGTCTGCTGTCTTCGCCCCGGCATTCAGGGCCTGAGCGAGAATATTCGGGTTCTTAGTATTGTGGACCGCTTCCTGGAGCATTCCCGAATCTTTTACTTCCAAAATGCCGGTACGCCGGATGTATTCCTCTCCAGTGCGGACTGGATGACGCGGAATCTGACACGGAGAATCGAGCTTATGTGCCCCGTGTTCGATCCCAAGCTCAAAGATATTATATGGAGCATCCTGGACCTTTCCTTGCGGGATAACGTGAAAGCCAGAATGCTCCTCCCTAACGGAAGCTATACCCGCGTGAGCAGTGATAGCCAGCTTATACGCAGTCAATTCGAGGCGATGAATATTGCCTCATGGAAGTAAATGAACGGACCAGGATAGGTTGACGTCCCAGGCCTTCTGCACATCCTTCGCAGCGGCCTCCAGCTCGCCCATCTCCAGAACCGGTTCTGTTTTGCAGCTTAGCTGCAAATGCACAGAGCCGGTTTTTGTTTGCGCCGTCACCTCGGTGATACTTCCCAGTTCACTGCGGTCCAGTGCAGCAGCCAGCTTAACCAGTGAGCCCAGGCGGTAAATTCGCATATCATCAGCATCGTGAAGGATGTCTTTGAATTCTTGGATCTGCTCAGGCGTCCTTGCCTTGGGATGATAATCGGCAATCAGGGCCGTGAGCACAGCCTCCCGGTGCGTCATTCCCCGAAGCCCGGCGTTCAGGAGCCAATAATACGTATGCCGGCTGTATTGATAATAGTTAAGCGCAGCTCCGGTTTTGTATAGCCTGCTGGACACCTGGAGCAGCTTCTGATCAAGCTCAAATGGAGCCGGCTCTAGAGCGGCGTAGAGCTGCCTGGCGTGAGCGGATACCCGCTCCAAATGCTCAGGCGGCACGGGCGTGTTAAAGGCAAGAATGTTCTGCAGACTGATCTCCAATGGATCCGGTACGATCGGATGCTCCGGAGTGATCAGCTCCTGAAATAATCCATCCCGCAGGCCCGAGCCGCAGATCATCCACTCTGAGGCCTGAGCGGTGCGGTAGATGGTCTGCATGATAATGACGCCAGGGATAATAATATCGGCGCGGCTTTTGGAGAGACCCGGGATTTTCTTGCGCTGAAGAACCGTCATGCTAGGCAGGCTGTGATAGAGCTCCTCTACATCCTCACCGCGCATCTGATAATGATGCGTGACCGGCAGAGAATAGCGGTGCTTCTTCTGATTCATCTTGCCCACCGTACGGATAGTTCCGCCCAGGCCGATGATTGGCAGACCCGGATTCGAGGCAATCCATTCATGCTGCAGCAGCTGCTCCCGGATAAATTGCTCCAGAGCTTGAGTGTGCTTGGCTTCCCACTGACCGTCTCCACTGAACCGAACATTCATGTTCACCGCTCCAAAAGGAAAAGAGTACGTGTGAATTAGCTGTCGGGACCGGAACAGCGTGACCTCTGTGCTGCCCCCTCCGATATCGATAATAATCCCGTCCTGAGCGTTCATCGTGTTCACAACTCCAAGAAAGCCTGCGGCCCCCTCCTGCTCCCCGGAAAGAACCTCAATGGCCACGCCTGTGTCCTGATAGAGCCATTCAATAATCTGGCTGGAATTCTCGGCATTCCGAATTGCGGCGGTAGCGGCCGCACGCAGATGAGTCACCTTGTATAAATCACAGATGCTTTTGAATTGGCGGATGATGGGTACGATCTTATCCACCGCTTGACGGCTCATGTACCCCTGCTGATCGATTTTCTCGCTGAGTCGGGCGGATTCCTTGCACTCCTGGATGACCCGATAGTGGCCTTGCTCTGTGACCTCATAGATCACTAATCGAATGGAATTGGATCCAATATCCATAATCCCGGCTCTGATGTTCATCGTTCATACTCCTTATCTGTGTCATTGGCAGCTTAGCCATGGGTTGGAATCGCTATTGATATTGTATCAACCAAGCTGCGAATGAACAAATCAGGAGGCAAAAGATGGTTACAGCCTGCTCCGGGCCACCCGAAAGCCCTGATCCGGACCGAAGCCACTGGGTTCGAATTTCCCTCTGAATTCAATGGAATGACTGCCGAGATCACCGATCCACCCGCCACCTTTGACGATGCGGTATACTCCCTGCGGGGTCCCCTCATCGGCCATCCAGTCCTGGACCCATTCCCGCACATTCCCCGACATATCATAAATGCCCAGCTCGTTCGGGAGCTTGCTCCCTACAGGCCGGGTCTGACTGTTATTATTCTCGATGAGAGGCCAGCTCCAGTCTCCGGTCAGGTAGCGGGTACCTGAATTCCGCCAATACCAGGCAACCTCATTGAGATTATGACTGCCGCTATACCTGAATCCCAGGCTCCCAGCTCCTCCGCTAGCCGCATATTCCCACTCCAACACAGTAGGCAAGCGATAACCGTTCGCCTCAGGTTGAATTGTGACGCTCCATTGGAGGGGATCATTGGGGTTGTGATTTTCAGAATCCTGATCTTGAGGATGGATGACATAATACGGCTCCAGGCCCTCCAGCAGGCTTCTTTTATTACAGTATTCAACCGCAGCATACCAGCTCACTCCCTCCACAGGCAGCCCTTTCCCGCGAAAGGCAGATGGGTTATCCTCATAAACCTCATTCCACTCCTCCTGCGTAACTTCATAAGCGCCAATATAAAAAGAAGGCACCTCCACCGCTCGCTCCAGCCCAGTTCCGGATTGGGAAAACGAGGGGTGCTGGAATGTTCCTCCCGGTACAAATATCATAGAGTGCTCCTCGGCCGCCCCCTTACGATCCTCCGTAAATGAGGTCACCAGGAGCATACTTAACACGCACACCATGCCTATGATCCGATTCATAGGACGCTCCTTTCTCCACTCTGTTGATGGATTCTTCTCTTTTCTAAAAAAAAGAAGACCGTCGATCCTGCCAACGGCCTTCCGTCTATAATGCAGCTATTCCGGCATCACCATACGGTGACGTTAGAGCTGCCGCTGCTCTGATAGCCTTCGGTGGCCATGACCTGATAGGACCAGCTCGTTCCGAGATTCATGCCTTTACTCTTCCAAGCATTCACGTGATTGCTGAACGTAATGGCCGCATTGTTACCGGTAGGACGCTTCGATTGACGGACACTCCAGTATTGTTGAAAGGTTTGTGTGCCATCAATGGAAGGAGCATTGTACCGCATGGTCGTGTAAATATCATAGGTGCCGCCATCGCTGGTGACAGTTCCTTTATAAGTGCCTGTCGGTCTGTAGGTGCCCCAGCTGTCCACGACGTAATATTCAATCAAGGAGTTTCGGGTCCAGCCGTACAAGGTAAGATAGCCGTTACCCGATGGCGCCCAGACCCCGGCATTATAGTTCACGACACGATTGGCTGTGCCCGTCTTCCAGCCTTTGCCGACGACAAAGTTCCCGGTGTTTGTCCATTGAACACTATAATTTCCGCCAGCGCCGTTCGTTGCATTGACGGTACCGCCTCCGTCTGTCCAGTTCTGCCAGTAATCTGTAGCCGCATAAGTCGTATGACCGAATACCACCAGGCTCATAGCGGCGGCCAGCATGACGGTGACCCATCGTTTACCTTTTTTCATAACATTCATTCCCTTCATCTTTAATTGGAGTGTGTTATGGACTGCTCGATGCAGCCCGGATTCTTAGCAGCCTCCCTCCTTTCATCCTTATTGTAAAATGATAGCGCATTCATAAATAGTTCCAAATTAAAGCTCCTACCTGAGAAATCTCAGCATTTCATCGCAAAGACTGCCGCATTCACCATGCGGCAGTCCTCTTCGGTCACGAATTCTAATCCATCTTTTCCGCTTCGGAAGCCAGCTCCTTCAGCGATTTGATCTTGCCGTGGGGATGCTGATCCTGCTTTCGTGATTTCCAGGCAGCCTCTGCTCTTCTCTTTTGTTGAGACATCACAGTACCCTCCTTGATGGATTCAAATGAAATGACCTCCATTAGCATTCCACCCCGATTACATTTTCATGCCATCCCTTCTTGCCGGAATCCATGGTTTGTGTCTCAGTCAAGCGTGTAATACTAAGCATATACCTATACATCTACATGGAAGGGAATGAGCTATAGCATGAGTATGACGAAACATCCGGAGGATATTCAAAAGGTCGCTAAGCTGATCAAGGACATCGACACGGCGATGCTGACAACGATTTCTGAAGACGGACTCGTGTCCCGCCCTATGAAAACGCAAGAAGTAGAGTTTGACGGAGATCTGTGGTTCCTGACCAAAAAGGATACTAGCAAGTTTCATGAAATCCTGCATAACAAGCAGGTCAATGTAGCGTATGCTGACAAATCCTATGTCTCGGTGCGTGGCAATGCCGAGCTGATCGACAGCCCGGAGAAGATCAAGGAGTTCTGGAATAAGGCCTATGAAGAAATTTTGGACTGCAGCTATGATGATCCGAGCCTGGTTCTGATCAAGGTGCATGCAGAGACGGCGGAGTACTGGGATTCCGGCAATAAATTCAAGATGATGACGTACATGCTGCGCCGTGCTGTTGGCCAAGATGTAAAGGCTTCGGATATGAATGAGGAAGTAAACCTGAAATAACGCGTTGCCTAAAGAATCAATCTCAAAGATGAAAAGAAACCCCGAGAGCGGCAAAACATTGCAGCTCTTGGGGTTTTGATGCTCACACTAGTTTATGGACTTGAACTTCAGCTCCACGGTGAACGTGGTTCCTGCATCGACTTCACTTTCGACGTGAATCTGTCCTCCCATTAACTCTGCGAGCTCTTTGCAAATGTTCAGGCCTAAGCCGCTGCCGCCAAAGCGGCGGGAGTGGGAAATGTCCGCCTGGACAAAGGTCCCAAACAGACTCTTCATCATGGACTTCGGTATGCCGATCCCTGTATCCTGCACGATAAATGTGATCTCCGCAGACTCGTTATGCTGCTTGACCAGCCTGGCCTGCAGCTGAACACGTCCAGACTCTGTAAATTTAATCGCATTGCTCAGCAGGTTGTCCAGAATCTGCCTTAACCGAAGCGGATCCCCGATCAACACCTCCGGCAGGCTAGGATCAATATCTGTGGACAGCTCCACCTGCTTAAGCCTTGCTGCCGGCTGATGGATCTTGAATAGCTGCTGCAGCAGCTGATCGGGCCTGAATTCGACCTCTTCCACCTTCATTTTTCCCATGCCAAGCTTGGCCATATCCATACTGTTATTTACAAAGCTCAGGAGCACCTCCGCAGATTGCTGTGCAAGCTCCAGATATTCCTCCTGCTCCTGCGGGGAAGCATCCATCCCGGCGAGCTCAATCATATTCATGATGCCGTTAAGCGGCGTTCTGATCTCATGGCTAAGCTTGCCAATGAACTCCATATGCTGTCTGGCATTGTACTCCGCCATTTGTATTGCTAATTGCAGCTGCTGCTCGGCGAATTTACGCTCACTGATATCATATTGAATACCAACGAAATACAAACACTCTCCAGCTTCGTTAAAAATAGGGTCGATGTTCAGCTCGTTCCAGAATTTACGGCCGGCTTTAGTGTAGTTTAAAATCTCGACCTTCGTAGCCTTCTGCTGCTGAATGGCCTGCTTGATCTTGTCCACGGTCTCGCGATCCGTCTCAGGTCCTTGCAGGAAGCGGCAGTTGCTGCCTACGGATTCCTCTACCGAATAGCCGGTCAGCTCCGTGAAATGCTCATTGACATAAATTAAAGGCAGTATCGGATCCCTTGCATCCACTACCGTAACCGAATATTGCAGTCTGGCGATCAGGTATTCCCACGGGATCAACGTGTTTTGCGATTGGGCTTGCTTCATCATGGACCTCCTGTATACTGGCCTCTAGAATCCCTATCATAACATTGAACCTGCAAGCTTTCCACATGGATCTTGGAAAAACGACAATAAAAGCCAATTCCTGTACGGCTCAGGAATTGGCTTGGTGTTTACATCAGGTGCTTCTGCTTCACGAATTGTAGTGCCTTATGAATCGCGTCGCGGGACACAGGCTTGCTAATATACTCGTTCATTCCTGCCTCCAGGCAATGCTCCCGGTCCCCTTTGAGCGCATTGGCCGTGACAGCAACAATGTACGGCTGCCTATCCTCGGGAATAGATTTACGGATTTCCTGGGTTGCAGTCAAGCCGTCCATCACAGGCATATGAATGTCCATGAATACAATATCGTACGGATGACGGGTTAGTGCTTGCAGCGCCTCTTGTCCGTTCGTAGCCACCGAGACACGGTGGCCCATCTTCTCCACCATTTTGCTAAGCACAAGTCTGTTAATCTCATGGTCCTCGACTATAAGTATTCTAGCAGGCTCCAGGTCTTGGTCATAACCTTCCTCCTGAGTCTTGGCGACTTTCATCTTCCCTTCCTTTAGAGGAAACGTAAAATGAAAGCGTGAGCCGCTCTTGCCATCACTATCCGCACAAATCTGTCCGCCCATCATCTCCACGATCCGCTGACAGATGGAGAGTCCGAGTCCGGTTCCCTCATGCCGCTTCATCATGAAGCTGTCAATCTGTGAGAAGGGCTCAAAGATTACCTTCAGCTTATCCGGAGGAATACCAATGCCAGTATCCGCTACCGTGAACAAGAGCATGTCGTCATCGCCACGGCGAGCCTTTGAGACCGCTACCGAGATTTCCCCGCTCCCGGTGAATTTCACCGCGTTACCGAGCAGATTCAGCAGCACCTGCTTTAGACGATCCGCATCACCGAGCAAATGCTCGGGCACATCGTGCTGGATGGAGTATGACAGCCTGAGCTTCTTCACTTCGGCCTTAGCCGACACAATGGAAAGGCATTCCTTCACGATTTGCTGGACATCGAAGATTTGCTCATGCAGCTCACTTTTCCCCGCTTCAATCTTCGATAAATCCAGAATGTTGTTGATAATGGAGAGCAGCGATTCCCCGCTCTGGCGAATGATGCGCAGGTACTCTTTGTGCTCCTCCTCCAGATCGGAATCCAGCAAAATATCCGTCATCCCGATGACACCATTCATCGGTGTCCGAATTTCATGACTCATCATCGCCAGAAACTCACTCTTGGCCTTATTGGTGGCTTCTGCGGTCTCTTTGGCCATAATCAGCTGCTTCTGCTCCGACATGTCCTTGCAGATCATATAGAACCCGATATTCTGCTCATTCACAAAAATCGGCGCAATACTTGTAAGCACTTCCACAAAGTGACCTTCCTTGGTCACCAGGGTATCAATTTCCTGCTCGACGGAGCTGTCATGCAAGGATTCCGTTAAAATGCGGTACACATGGCTCGGACCAATCAGATTGGCAAGCTCCATCCCGATCAGCTCGGTAGACACGTTGTACCCGGTCAGCTTCTCCGCCATAATATTCGCATTGATGATGTTGCCCTTCAAGTCAAAGGATACTACAGCATCGTGATTGTATTTTTTTAGAGAGGTGTAACGCTCTACCGATTCCTGCAGGCGCTGCTCCGATTCTTTTTGCTTCGAAATATCAATCATCTGTGCTATATAGTACATCGGCGCTCCTTGATCATCACTAAACAATCGCACAGAAAACAAGCCCCATATCAAATGGCCGTTACGGTGGATAAATCGCTTCTCAACCTGCAGCTCTGTCTCTGTGCTTCCGGTGAGCCCGAGAATTTGGTTCATAAGTGGAAGAGGTTCTTCCGGGTATGTAAACTCGGCAAGATGCTTGCCGTCCATTTCATGCTGCTGGTATCCAAACATACGTTCGAAGGCCGGGTTAACTGATAATATCAGCCCTTTATGATCCATCAGTGCAATTCCGAATGAGGCGAATTCAAATACTTGGCTATTCAGCGTTGGCTTATCCAGGTTAACACGGTGCATATGTGACCTCCACATGATCAGTGTCTCTCGCATGGTAGAAATAATAGGCTATATACCCAACAATCCGAGGGCTGAAACACACCTTTCAATCTACCTGTCTCATAGGATTGTAAGGGACTCTGTGATATTATGCAATCATGGAGGTTTAAGATGATAAACATACAGCGTTGGATGAGTCGACAGTATTTAAGCTTTTTTGTAACCTGGGGAGTGTTTCTTCCCTTCTGGACCGGGTGGCTGATGGTAGCCAAGGGCTTGAGTGTAGCCGAAGCCAGCCTGATTATGAGTCTGGGTCTAGCCATGAGAGGGCTGTCCACTCTGTTTTTGTTTCCCTGGCTGTCGGCCAGATACAGCAGTAATACCCTGCGGATCGCGATGTCGATCGCGACGCTGCTGGCTATTCTCACCTATATTCCGGCAGAATCCTTTATAGAGCTCATTCTTGCGACGGTGCTGGTGCATATGTTCTACCCAACCATTATGCCGGCGCTCGACAGTGCGGCAGGAATCCTGATTCAGCGCAAGCTGCTGAACAATTATGGACGAAGCCGATCCTTTGGCTCGGCAGGCTTTGTGATGGCGGGTGTGGTGCTTACTTTTTTTACAGGAACGTACGGTGACGGCGTGGTCTTATGGGCACTTATTCTCGGGATGTTTGTATTTGCCGTGCTGAGTCTGCTGCCTGCCCCTGAAGCCCTGCAGGAAGGAACCTCACTGCACCGCTCCCGTAACGGCATGCTGCAGCTGTTCCGTGTTCGTTATTTCGGGATCGTACTGGCTGCCGTCGTTCTGCTGTAGGCGGCCCATGCCTCGTATTACAGCTATGGCTATATTTATTTGCAGCATATTGAGGTCCCTACCTACTGGATCGGGATCATCATAAACATTGCAGTGGTTGCCGAGATTATTTTTTTCGTGGTAGCCGACCGTTATTTTCAGAGCTTCTCTGCCGGGTCTCTGTTGAGTCTTGCGGCGATGGGCTCTACCGTGCGGTGGCTGCTCGTGTTCGCTTTTCCGAATGTGGTGGTGTTCTCGATCTCCCAAGCCCTGCACGCCTTCTCGTTCGCCATGGGTCATTATGCATTTATGCGATTCATCACGCACCATATTCCTCAGTCGCAAATTCCGAATGCTCAAGGGATGTACGGTGCGCTGGCATTAAGCTGGAGTACGGCGATATTAACGCTGTTCGGCGGGTTTCTATATGAAATTCAGCCCGGGTTTGCGTTTCTCGGTATGATTGTGTGTACACTGCCCTCCTTGCTCCTGGCCCTGATGTATCGATCTCAAGAACGCAGAGCTGCTCTAGTATAAAGTAATGCCCTCGGCAGCAGAAGCTGTCCCCCAAAAAAAATGAGGTCATAAACTCAAATAAAGACATGGTAGAGTCTGGGAGGTTAGCCCAGCACCGCCATGTCTTTATTTTTGGTTTCATTTTCACTCAAGGAAGACGTCTCGTTGAGCAAGAAGCTGATCCTTAAGAGATTCTCTTGCTTTATAAGATAAACAATAGCAAAATCCCGACCGCAAAGCAGTAATAGGCGAAATACTTCAGGTTTCCTTTAGCCATCACGTTCATCAGCCATTTCATGGAAAAATAGGTCGTTACCAGTGAAGCTGCAAAGGCAAGTACATAAGGGACCGCCATTGAGGCTCGTTCCGGGTTCTGGGTCAGATCGGAAACACTGAGAATGATCCCGCCGACACTGATCGGAATATAGAGCATGAATGAGAAGCGCAGGGCCGTCTCCTGCTTCATCCCTACCGCCATAGACGAAATGACCGTAGCGCCGGAGCGGCTGATGCCTGGAATCAAGGCAACCGCCTGGGCTAGACCCACAAGCAAGGCGTCACGGACGGAAAGGTCACCGTCTCTTTTTCGTCCCCGTAAATTTCGGATCAGCCATAAGGCGACCCCTGTAACAAGGAGTGAAATGCTGACCGTATGTATGGAAGAGAAGAATTGCTCGATCTGACTCTTGAGCAGGACTGCGGCCAGCGCCGCCGGAATCGTCCCGATCACCACATACAGGCTGAACATGAAATCGGACCGGTACTCCTTCTCCCGCGTAAGGATGAACTTCACAGTGGAAGAGATCAGCCGCGCAATGTCCTGCCTGTAAATGACAGCAATCGCAAACAAGGATGCCGTATTCGTCAGCACTTCAAAAAACAGGCCTTCTTGCTTAAGGCCCATCAGCTCCTGCACAATGACCAGATGACCACTGGAGGATACCGGGATGGGCTCGGTAATGCCCTGTACCATTCCTAGAAATAAATACTTTAACCATAACAATACATCCATTGAACACTCTGCCTCCTGCTTCGTCTTATCGACAATGATGATTCTCTCATTCTACATGAGACAGAGTTAGGACTTCAAATGGTCCGTTCAATGGGTGCTTCCTGAAGACTATACGGTAATAAACAAGCTGAATTCCTGACCCTGCTTCTCGGGCTCCTGAGCCATCGTATAACCATGCTTCACGGCTTCCTCCGGCACGTTACGAAATGCCGACGGACAATCCGAGATCACCTGCAGTGTCTGGCCCTTCTTCATTCCCTGCAGCGCCTCTAAGGTATAGATAACGGGATACGGACAGGATTCGCCGCGTAAATCCAGTGTGAAATCAACGGACATGGGTTGCACCTCCTTTCGTAAAGCCTTTTCCGAAGCGGTAATGCCGCTGCCATACGGCTGCAATAGCGTAGAAGACAGCAAGGACTAGCAGAGTCAGGAGCAGTGCCGCCGCCGGACCCATCACTGAAATCAGATTGACAGGGGCTCCGCTTTCACCCAGATAGCGATAGACTCCCAAATGATCCCAGGAATAAGCAAGCGCCGTGGCGCCCAGAATATTTCCGATAAAGACGGGAACAAAGACGATCTGTCCCTCCATCATCCGGTACATCATCCCGGTTTCACAGCCCCCGGCCATGACGATGCCAAGACCGAACAGCAATCCCCCCACCAGCGTGCTGGGTGCCGCCAGCTTCGTGACCGGGTCCAAGCCCGCCACTAAAATGATAATCAAGGTGGCAATCGCGCTGACGGCCATACCAAGCGTGATCGCCTTGGTCATGGTCGCCCGGCCGCTGATCCACAGATCGCGAAATGCTGAGGTAAAGCAGATCTGACCGCGCTCGATCAGAATGCCAAAAACGGCGCCGAACAGCGCGGCTGTGCCCAGCATAAATTGATTGCTGGCGTAGAAATAAATGATGAGACCAAGATATAAAAAGCCCAGCATCGTCCCCCCTATGGGCTGACGTGATTTTTGCTGTCCGGTTGGCTGAGCCGTACCGCCAGCGCGCAGGACCGGCTTGCCTTTCCACCATTTCATATTCACAAGCTTCGCACCCAGATAAGTGCCTCCGGCGGTAGCGACAATGAACAGCCAGGCGTGCAGAGAAAACTGCGGTACGCCAGTAAAAAATGCAGCCAGGTTGCAGCCCAGCGCCATCCGCGCACCGAAGCCGGCAATGATGCCGCCGGCGAGAGCCTGCACGTACCGTCTTTTTTGACGAGGAAAGCGGATCTTGAAATTACTGCTCAGAAGCACGCTGATGAGCGCACCGATGAACATCCCCCAGACGATCCACCCGTCAGTCCGGCTCCAGGTAGAGCCGTCCAGCTTCACGAGACCGAAATAAGCCCAATCCGATACACCCACACCGAACAGCTCCAGAATATGACCTCCGAAGCGGGTAAACTCCCCGGTCACGGCCCACACCGTATGCGTAATGCCGAAGTACAGCGCACTGAAGATTCCTGCCAGCGCCATTACCAGATATGGACTCCAGTAATGTTTAAATCCGAAATAATACCATTTGTTCACGTTGCTGCTTCTCCCTCTCTCCTTATAAATGCTTCATCAGAAATTCATTTTACTATATTTTCGGAGAAGAGGTTGAGATTTTTTTCCATGCAGGACAAATCAAAAAAAGTCGCTTCCTCTACGGAAACGACCTCTGATCCTAAATTATAAACGATGATATTGATTCACAATTTCCTGATGGACGGGATGGTCCTCAAGGATTCCGGTAATCTCGGTAATTGTCGGAGTCAAGCCACGCAGTCTCAGGCTTTGCTGAATTTGAACCGCCTCTTCGTCCTCGGCTGCGTTAAAGCGGAGTGCTGCTGCCATGGACTTGGCTAGTCCTTGATACGGTAAACCGCGCTCAAAGGCCTGTAAAGCGGGAGAGACGAGACGGTCATTGGGGGAAAGCTTCCGAATTGGAGATCTGCCAATCCGCACAATGTCATCCTGCAGCGCCGGATTCCGAAAACGCTCCAGAATCTTCTGGATGTAGCTATCATGCTCCTTGGGGTCAAAGCCGTGCTTCGCTACCAGCACGGCTCCCGACTCCTGCAGGACCTGAACCAGCTCGTCTTTAATGTCCTGATGGGCCATCGCCTGCTGAATCGTGTCCAGCCCCTTCAAGTATCCACGGTATGCGGCAGAGCAGTGGCCCGTGTTCACGGTGAAGAGCTTGCGCTCAATATACGGTGCAAGCTCCTTTACATACAGCACGCCTTCTACCGGTATGTAGCCTGGCAGCATGCCGGAAGCATCCACGACCCACTCATAAAATGGCTCCACCTCTACCATCAGCGGATTTTCATGCTGCTGCAAAGGGACAATACGATCTACAGCCGCGTTCGGGAAGGCGACAAGACCTTCAGCCTTCTGAATAATTTCACGAGCCAGCAATGGCTCTACATGCTCTTTCAGCTGCGTACTGCCGCCGATCGCATTTTCACAGGCGATAATATGAAGCGGCTTCGGTGAAGGCTCAGCCAGCCGCTGCGATATGGCTGCCGCAATCGTCGGTGCAATATGCTTCAGCACGTTGACGCCGACCGCGGTTGTAATCAGGTCCGCTTCCGCCGCGGCTGCAATCGCTTCAAAGGGCTCCATGGCGCTGTTAATTCCGCTAACCCCGCGGACGATGATTTGCTGCGGCTGATCATCTGCCAGGACGACCGGATACTCTCCCTCCTTTTTCAGGGCACCCACTAACGTGTCATTCACATCGACAAATGTAACCTGATACCCGGCCTGGGATAGCAGCAGACCGATAAAGCCCCTGCCGATATTCCCCGCCCCAAAGTGGACGGCCTTCTTCATCCCTCCAAGCCTCCTTCAAAGATTGAAATGATCTCATCAGCCGTTGCTGCATTCATAATATGCTCCAGGCTCTCCTCTTCGCTGAAGATCATCGCGACATTGGTCAAGATTTGCATATGGTCTCCACCTGCACCTGCAATACCGATCACGACAAATGCCGGCTCATCTCCACCAAAGTCCACGCCTTCCGGAAAGCGTACTACAGAAAGACCCGTAGAATGAATGAGTGCCTTGCCTTCCTTCGTCCCGTGCGGAATCGCCAGGCCGCTGCCCATGTAGGTGGAGGCGATGTCTTCACGCTCGACCATCCGATCAACGTATTCCGGATCAACATGACCGGCTTGAACCAGCAGCTGTCCGGCCATGCGGATCGCTTCATATTTATCATTGGCTTTGGCGTCAAGCACTACTTTATCTGCGGAAAGAATACTCATTATGAACACACCTTTATCATTTATTTTTGAAAAAGCTCAGCAGCTCCGTGGACAGAAACAGCTTGATTTCCTGCTCACTTCCTTGCTCCATTAAAGTGACAAGCTCCGGCCGGAGCAGCATGGCACTAATCTCGCTCAGCACCTCCAGCGCTTCCTTCGGCAGCTCCTTCGGTGCCAGCATTAGCAGTATCACACGCATATGGTGTCCGTCCCCCATCGGTAAAGGCGCTTGGAAACGGAATAGAGCTACAACAGGCTCCTGGATATGATGACTGCGCGTATGAAAGAGGGCCAGAGAGCTGTCCGGGATGAGCAGACTGCCCTGCCGCTCCCGCTCCAGCAGTAAATCGGTGACGGCAGCGGGATCCTCCAGCAGCTGCGCTTCCCACAGCTTGGCACAAGCGGAGATCAATACCTCTCGCAGCTCATGGCTCTGTGAATCCAGACTGTAGCTGTGAAATCGCTCCAACAGCAGCACCATTTCCTGCAGCGTATGCTGCAAGGAAATCATTTCATCCATGGGCTGTACCGTAAAGATCTGCTCTTTTCTATTACCCGGGCTCGTACCCGCAATATTCATCTGGTGAAGCGTCGTGGTTCTGATATACTCCATCAGCTGCTCCAGATTTTCCCGGCTCAGCAACGGACTTAAGCGAATATAGCGCTCTTTAGGAAGCGGCAGGTCTATTGTAGAAATGATTAGATCATATTCTTCCTCCGGAATTCGGGCCGCTTCATACCAGGAGCTGTTACGTATAATCTGGATTTGAGGAATTTCCTTCTCCAGCCTCGTGGCGAGCAGCTGAGTCGAGCCAATGCCGCTGCTGCATACAAGAATGGCCCGTACCTCCTGCTGGAGCTTTTGCAGACGCTCTAAGGATGCACCAAAATGCATCGTCAAAAATCCGATTTCCTCCTCCGGTACGTCCAAATCCCACTGCAGTCCTGCTACCGCCTCCTTCACGGTGAGAAACAGGTCTCCATAATCCTTGCGAATCGAGCCCAGCAGCGGATTACGGATGCTTGCACCTTCACGAATCCGTTTCAGCGCGGGATCAATATGCTGCAGTAATCCCTCGCGCAGCGATTTGTCGCCTTGCAGCGGATAGCCTGTCATCTGTGCGACCCTGTGAATGAGCTGATGAATTTGTTCCAGCAGATGCAGATCGGTATACATAAAATAAGGCGATGCCCCTTCTAGCTGCAGGGTGTGAAGCAAATATGCGATATGCTCTACCTCTGCCGAGCTGATGGGAAGGCCGGTGTCCGCGGCTAGCTGATCTGCCAGCGCCTGAGCCTGCGGCATATAAGCTGATGAGCCGGCTTTAGAAGCTGGTGACGCTTCAACCTCCTGACCCTGCTGAATCCTTTGCAGCGACACAGACAAGGACAATATCAGCTGGGTATAGGCCTGTTCACTCAGCTCGTTTACCCACCCGGAGCTGCTGGACCATAGAATATGCTCTGCATTCAGGACAAAGGGCTGTCCTGTCAGGGTCAGCAGATGCTGCTTCAGTGGAGGCTGCTGCTCTCTGCCCGCGATCCAGTCCGAAGGCTCAAGATGGTCCTTGGCGAGCTGACAAATGGCTTTGCGCTTGTCTTCCTCCTGGCCGCCGATCTCAACGCCATATCCCCGCCGGCGTACCAGCTCCAGCCGAAATTTGTGCAGCCATACCTCCAGCTCGTTCAAATCATGGGTGATGGTTTGCGGCGTTACCTTTAAGGTATGCGCCAGGGCGAATAGCTTGAGCGGCTCATTCGCCTGAAGCAAGAGCAGTAAAGTGACGAGCCTTCGCTCCTCAGCAGAGTAGTGAGCCGTCATGCTCTCAGTCAGAGCACTGGCAAGGCTGCTTCGCGCCTCCGGTGTTCCTTCCAGCTCAATGCCTTTGCCGGACTTTTTCTTTAATGTTATTTGAAAACGGGAAAGGAAAGGCTCCAGCCCTTCCATTTCCCGGTATATGGTGCGCACGCTCACACGAAGATCCAGCGCCAATGCAGATGCTGTGATTTCGCCGTCGTGCTCTAGCAGCAGCTGAATAATCTGTCGCTGCCTTGCTGTCAGTTTGTTCAACAACGATCGCCTCCAGTATGGCGGACCCTGCCGGTATGATACCGGCATGTACACATCCGTTACCCTTTAAGACGATCCACCAGCTTGTCATATTCAGGGCTTTTCAGGAAATTTTCGATGGAGATATGCTCCGCCGCAGGAATTTTTGATTTCGCCCGATCAGTCAACGTTTTTTGCGTAATGACGATATCTGCATCATCCGGGATTTCACTAATGGCTGAATTAACAACGGTCACATTGACGTCAGCCTGCTGCATTTTCTTACGAAGCACCGAAGCTCCCATGGCACTGGAACCCATACCGGCATCACAAGCGAATACAATCTTGCGCACTTCTTCGCGCTTCAAATGCTGGGCCGCCTCTTCTACGGACTCCGCAGCACCGGTTGCAGCCGCTGTGCTATCACTTACCCCTGCCTGCTTCATATCCTTCAGCTTGGCCGATGCTTCTTCAATATTGCCGTTTTCCTGCTTCTTGCTCGTCTTCAGGAAGAACACGGAGAGCAGGAACGAAACGACAGCCGCCACAACCACACCCGCGATCATCGCAGCATAGCCGCCTTTAGGTGTCACTAGCGCATAGGCGATGATGCTGCCTGGGGATGCAGGACCTGTAAGTCCGGCACCGAGCAGCTGGAATACGAACGTACCAGATACACCGCCCGCAATGACAGCCAGGATCAAACGTGGATTCATCAGGATATAAGGAAAGTAAATCTCATGAATGCCGCCCAGGAAATGAATCACAACCGCGCCTGGCGCCGATTGCTTCGCTGCACCTCGGCCAACGAGCATATACGCCAGCAGGACGCCGAGACCCGGACCCGGATTCGATTCCAGCATGTACAGGATCGACTGGCCGGCACGAACGGATTCCTCCACCGCGATTGGACTCAGTATACCATGATTGATGGCATTGTTCAGGAACAGCACCTTGGCCGGTTCAATAATAATATTCACCAGCGGCAGCAGATTCGCGTTCACCAGGAACTGAACACCGCCGGACAACAGGCTTGTCAGGGCTTGTACAGCCGGTCCAATTCCGGAGTAGGTGCCCAGCATAATCAGTCCGCCGATGATGCCGATCGAGAAGTTATTTACGAGCATCTCGAATCCTGCACGAATTTTGCCTTCAACAGCTTTGTCGAACTGCTTCAGAATCCATGCTGACAGCGGACCGACAAGCATTGCGCCGAGAAACATCGGAATACTGGAGCCGACAATGACCCCAATTGTAGCGATGGAGCCGATGACCGCGCCCCGCTTGCCGTGAATCATCTCCCCGCCTGTGTAACCAATTAACAAAGGCAGCAGGTACGTAATTGCAGGACCTACCAGCACCGCTAAATATTCATTAGGGATCCAGCCCGTCGGAATAAACAGCGCCGTAATCAATCCCCAGGCAATAAATGCACCGATATTCGGCATAATCATGCCGCTAAGTAAACGACCAAATTTTTGAACACCGACTCTCAACCCGCGCGGTTGATTTTCGTTTACTGTGGATGTTGCCATCTTGGAGCCTCCTCAATACAAATGAAATCAGGATAAGCTTACATACTACGTAATCTGTAAGCCCTTTGCATTTATGTTAAATCAAAAGTGACCTCTCTCACAATGAAATGAAAACACACTTTCGTCATGAATATTGTTGACAACTTTTAGCGTAACTAATGAGACAATTTTGTCCATGAATAGAGGGAGCAGCACAGCATGATTGACGAGCCTGTGACCATGAAAAAAAAGGGCTATCCCAACACTGACCGCTACCGCATCGTTCACCAGTACTACGACTCTAACCGGTAGTATAACCTTCACTTCCAGCATGTTAAAGATCATAATCAAATCGGAACATCGAAAACAGTAGGAAATAGCGGAACAAAACCAGTTAGAGGTTGCAAAACATTGATTGGATATCCGAGATACGAAGAAAAGACTGGCGACCTGTGGGAAGATGATCCATGGTTTGATGATTATATTGGCGACTACGAAGCAGAAAGACTTCATACCATTTATTATGAAGCAAAATCGATGTAAGTTTGGCTTAACTGATGAATCCTTGGTCTAGGTATAAAATCCTGGACTAAGGATTCATTTTTTCATGTATAATCGAATTCTCATCACATCCGGTTATGAAATTCTTTTATAATATGTATATTGATATTAAGTAAGGAGGAATCTTCGTGAGATACCGTTTAATCGGTTTCCTCTGCATTGTTACCGGAATATGCTTGGTGGCAAGTCAGCTTTTACACGATCAAAGCGAGCAGGGATATGTCTATCCGCCCAGCGCTCAGGTAGACCCTTATCCTGCAGAAAATCAATCTTCGGATCGTCAAATGATTGCTGATGGGTGCTCGCCTCCCTATAAGACCGTCACGACTGAAGTGTCGGAGGCTGAGGCAAAAAAATTACGCGAAGAAGCTGGCTATTCATCCGAAGGCGTAAGTGGAGGAATCATTGTCGAGTCCAAAGAGACCGATTCTTGCTCTTGAACAAAACTGAGCGATCAGGTTCGAGCGTTCGCGCTTGAGCTATCTAACAAGCCGCCTCAATAGCCATTCTTATGGCACATTGTGGCGGCTTTAAACAGCTGTATTAATATGAGGAAAAGTGCATCCGGAATACCTGATCCATATTGCCTGGGACTTCCGAGCTTTTCAGCGTTCTTACTCAAGGCTGCTGAAATTTGTTTATTGGAGCAATGAGGATACTTCTGCTTAATTAGTGCTGCAAGCGCGGTTACATGAGGCGTTGCAAAGGGAGTGCCATTTTTAAGAACGATCTCATCATTAAGATCCAGCCTGTAAACATTAACGTCTGGTGCAACTAAATCAACTTCTTTTCCTGTGTTGCTAAATGGTTGACGAGCCTGTGACCATGAAAAAAAGCCTGCATCCCATTCACGGGAATACAGGCCGATTCTTACCCTAAAGGCTCATTGCGCATGATCATATTCAGTATAAACGGGCCGATCCGGACCAGGCTCTGCTAAAGACCACGCAGCACCGAGAAGCACCACCGCAGAAACGGTAAAAACCGGGATGACCCATTTCCAGGAAAAGGACAGCATACGGATCGCAGGCGCCATCATTGCTAAGACCGGAGCTATAATAATCATGCTAAAAAGATGAATGGACGGCGGGAGCATGAGAAATACGATATGCAGAATGGAAGTGAATAGCAGCAAGGGCAGAAGTGACGATCCGAAAATCACTAGCAGGGAGCCCTCTGCTGCAGAACGTCCGGACTCCTGAGTTCGTGCCGACAACCCCATCAGCAGCAGCAGACCGGCTAGCGGAACCGCAAACAAATAGCTTGCTCCCGTCAGCCATAGGGTTGACGCTGCGAGCAGGATCAGAACAACGACGGAACCCCCCAGCATCATTTCGAGCGAAGAGGATTTAGGCTGCAGCCATCGGGTACAGGCAATATGAATGGCTGCTGTAAGCAGCACGAACACGAGACTGTACAGAATGGAATCGTACACCGCTCCTGTAAATTGAGTCATGGAGCTTGCCCATAGCTTATGAACTGCCAGCCACACCAAATAGCATACTCCCGTAGACATCAGTCCTGAGAATAACGGAATGGCCGCTCCCCAACAGCTTCCACGCCAGTGAGCCCGCTTGCTTCGCAGAAGCCAGACGGCAAGTCCCAGCCACATTAGAAACAGGAATACAAGGATACTGATTGCAAGGCTTGAAGGATAATGAAATAGCATGCCGAACAGATTGAAATAGATCTGATTGTCCTGATTCTCAAGTGAAGAGAGGTCCAGATTGCCGAAATGCCGGGCGATGGACAGCACATTCTCGCCGTGGTGCTGCAAGGTATGTAGTGAAACCTGATCTATATTGTCCAGTGGGGTGTGGTAAGCCTCCCACCCTTCTCCAAAGGCAAAATTGATGCCGGGATGACCGTACTCCAGCGCGACGGTAAGGTCGGTGTCGTTCGGCATTTTTTTGTACAAATCGACGAGCACGGAATTTCCAACCGGCTTGGAAGCCGCCTTGGCATACTCTTCAATCAATCCGCGATTTCCCTCGCTGGTCTGAAACATAAAGCTGGCCCCTCTGGAGCCGCGGGCTTCAAAATTTGCAATCAGTCCAAAATCCTCTTCCTCATGCTCCTTGAAGAAGCCCTTCGCCCCAGCAAGCCCAATCTCCTCGCCGTCAGTCAGCACAATCCAGATGTCATTGCGTGGAGCAGGTCCTTGCTGCAGGACTCTCGCCGTTTCCAGCAAGGCTCCGACACTTACTGAAGCGTCATTGGCACCAGGCGCGGTAGGGACGGAGTCATAATGAGTCATGAGCAGCAGGGGCTTGCCGTTCTCCGTTCCGGGAATCAAGCCCCGCAGGTTCGTGAGCTCCATCTCGGCATTGATTCGCCGGGTTACAACACGGGAGGTAAAGGTGTGCTGCTCCGGATTCAGTCCCAGCAGCTCCATTTGTTCTACCAGATAATTGCGCACCTTCAGGTTCTCCTCAGAACCGCTCGGGTGAGGCTCTTGGGCGATCTGCTGAATATGACTCATCGCCCGTTCAGCTGAGAACTGATCCAGTGGAGCACTGGCCGGTTTAGGGGCTGTCGGGGACTCTGCCCACAGCACGGTGGTGATGATTAGAACCGTGGTAAGAAGAAACACAATCGGTGTCCATGGCCTATAAGGGGACGTCGTTACAGCGGCTGCAGAGCGCTTGCCGAGAGCTTCGTTTTGAACTTTGACAGTCTTCACGGTCATCATCTCCTCGTTTTTTATTTAAAAGCCATAGATGTCATTTCTAGTTTGTTTATTACAAATTTAGCATTTGATGATGAGGTTATTATACCAAACATATCAAACCATAAATACCATATATTATTATTTTACAGAAGACTTAAGTAATATTTTCTTTGCATATACTCACAGCAAACAGGCAGCCCATCTTGGGCTGCCTGTTTATACTGATGCAATTAACAACGGAGTGATTACCCTTGTTCCGCCGCAATAGCATCGGCGCGGGTCACATGCACGGTGCCGTACGGATGCTCGGGTGGAGCATAAATTACGTACAGCTTGAGCGGCATAGGGCCAGTATTGGTAATATTGTGCCAGGTTCCGGCCGGTACGATAATGGCATAATCATCACATGCCATCACTTCAAAGTCCAGCTGGTTTGCAGAGGGTCCCATCTGAACCAGACCCTGCCCTTCTTCGATCCGCAGGAATTGATCTGTGGAGGGATGCACCTCCAGACCAATATCTTCTCCGGGAAGAATGCTCATTAGCGTGACCTGAAAATGGTCTCCCGTCCACAGTGCCGTGCGATACGTCTGATTGCGCTTGGAGGCCTCATCGATGTTGATGACCAGCGGTCTTTTGCCATAATCGACGAGCTTAAGCTGGCCGTGACAGGAACAAGTATCTTGATATGCATGCGGATGGCCGGGATGATACGGATGAAAACCAGGATACATGACGCACTCTCCTCACTCTTAAGGTCATGAAAAAGCCGTTAATGTATCCTATGCATATGCCCAGCCTATAGACTCATGGATTTACAACAATCGGAAATGAGATCACTTAACCCTTCTGTGTGGACAATGGCTTTTGAGCGGCAAAAAAGACTGTATTTGCATGAAATTCGGTCGGCTCCTCATATTTCTCCTCTTGGATGGAGACCTCCTTCTCTTCGTCCTCGAGAATACGCCATCCGTGGTAAACCTCTGCCAACAGTGCTTGAGCCTCCGATTCGCTCATATTGAGCTCAATTTGGGCGGCTTCCTCTTCACCCGTAGACAATTGCTTTTCCCGAACCTCTGTATTCATAGATAAGCAGTGAATGCCTCCTGGCTTGGTCGCCTCCTGGAGCCTTGCAATCACATCCCGCAATGCGGTCTTAGAGGATACATGCTCTAGACAGCCGCAGGCCACAATATAGTGGTACGATTCGGCTTCATATTGTCCATCCTCCACATCGGCCTGCATGGCTTGAATAAAAGGCTGTACATCGTATTTGACTGCGTTGTCCTGCAGCTTGCTGACCGCTTCATCCAGCAGGTCTGTACCGATGACCCGGCCATGTCCGGATTCCTTCAATCGCTGTGCCATCGGGATTGCATTGCGTCCAGGACCGCTCCCCAGATCCAGCACGACCGGATCTTGATGCTCCTGAAGCACCTGCTCCAGCAGCTCCATAACGATCGGGACAGGCTCAGACATCCAACTGCCCGGCTCAAGAATATCCTTGCTTTCATACAGCTTGGCATGGTATTTCTCTTCGGATTCCCGGGCTTGTTCAAATTCTGCAGATGACATCCGTATTTCCTCCTTCAACAGATCATAGTCTTGATTCTTTAAACGTTACATACCCTCGCATGTATAAGCTGTAACAAAGGCCATCCGGATATCCCAACAAATAAAAAAAAAGAACCGCTTCAATAGATCACAGGATCTATTGAAGCGGTCATGCATGACTTAATGGCAGCAGCTACAGATTAATAATAGATGGCGCTTTATGATTGACCGTGGAATCAGCCTGAGCAAGACCCAGTGTCATAGCTGTTGAAGCATGAATTTCGTGGAACAGCTCCGGGTTATCGGTCAGCGACATGCCATAGGAAGGCACCATCTCACGGATCTTCGGCTCCCACTTCTGCATATGCTGCGGGAAGCATTTCTGCAGCACCTCCAGCATGACGTGCACCGCCGTGGAAGCGCCTGGCGATGCGCCGAGAAGTGCGGCCACCGAGCCGTCGGAGGCGCTGACGACTTCTGTACCGAACTGCAGGGTGCCTCTGCCTGTTGGGGTATCCTTAATAACCTGAACGCGTTGTCCGGCAACGACCATTTCCCAGTCTTCACTCTTTGCGTTCGGAATGAATTCCCGAAGCTCCTCCATGCGCTTCTCGTTAGAGAGCAGGACCTGCTGAATGAGATACTTCGTCAGGGCCATTTCCTTCGCGCCAGCAGCAAGCATGGTCAGGAGGTTGTTCGGCTTCACAGAGCCGATCAGATCGAAATAAGATCCGGTCTTCAGGAATTTAGGGGTAAAGCCGGCAAACGGTCCAAACAGCAATGATTTCTTATTATCAATGTAGCGGGAATCCAGGTGAGGCACGGACATCGGAGGCGCACCTACCTTAGCCTTGCCATACACCTTGGCGTGATGCTGCTCCACAACCTCCGGATTGTTACATACCATGAACAAGCCGCTTACCGGGAAGCCGCCAATTTGCTTCGATTCCGGGATGCCAGTCTTCTGCAGCAGTGGAAGGCTCCCCCCGCCTCCGCCGATAAAGACGAACTTGGCCGAGTGCTGCTCTACCTGGCCGGTGTTCAGATTCTGCACCTTCAGGTCCCAGCCGCCGCTTTGGTTGCGCTTTAAATTCTTGACAGCATGCTTGTAATAGGTCTTCACGCCCTGCTGGTTCAAATGCTGAAACAGCAGGCGAGTTAATGCCCCAAAGTTCACATCCGTTCCCGAGTCAATCTTCGTCGCAGCAATCTTCTCCCCGGACTTTCGGCCTTCCATAATCAGCGGAATCCATTGCTTCAGCTGCTCCGGATCCTCTGAATACTCCATTCCTTGGAATAACGGATTGGTCGATAAAGCTTCAAAGCGCTTTCTCAAAAACTCAACGTTCTTGTCCCCCTGCACCATGCTCATATGGGGAATTGGCATAATGAAATCCTGCGGATTCTGAATCAAGCGATTCTTCACGAGAAAAGACCAGAACTGCCGGGATAGCTGAAACTGCTCGTTAATCTTGATCGCTTTGCTGATGTCAATGGATCCATCGGGCTTCTCCGACGTGTAGTTCAGCTCGCATAATGCAGCGTGGCCGGTACCCGCATTATTCCACTCATTAGAGCTCTCTTCCCCTGAGCTGCCCAGCTTCTCGAACACTTTAATCTCCCACTCCGGAGATAACTGCTTCAATATGGCGCCCAAGGTTGCGCTCATTACGCCGGCACCAATCAAGATCACGTCTGTTTTTTTCTGTACGCTCATGATTACCTTCCTTATCCATGTATTCGCAGTAAAAGGCTGTCTCCCTGTTCCCATGTACAGATCAAATCAAGCTAAGAGAGTGCAGCTTTCCTGTGTAAAATTAACTCCGCTTCTCGTTCTACTCATATTAATTCATGGCATGAAATATGAACTCTTCCTTCCTATTATAAACCATTTAAAGACGTTAAAAAAGATAGATATGACAATCTAAAGACAATATACGGACATTTGGGCCCTGCACCTGCTGTCCGTACCGTTTTATAGAGCATGATTCCGCTAGAATTTCGTAGCAAAAAAAGCCCCTCTCCTTAGCGAAATAACGCCAGGATCAGGGGCTATTCTTACTTCAAACGAGGGTCTACGGGCGGCTCATACCAGCCTGAGGAGGATTTAAACCATTCAAACAGATGAGTCACACATACTTTAAGCACTGCGTATCCCGGTACGGCCAGCAGTACGCCCACTACGCCGAACAGGTTGCCTGACGTAAGAATGACAAATATAATCGTGATCGGATGAATCTTTAACGTTTTTCCCATAATCTGCGGAGAAATGAACTTGCCTTCAATCAGCTGCACAATGGTCCACACCGCAATCATCTTGAGCAGCATAACGGGGGAAGTCACGATGGCTACAACCAACGCGGGCGTGATGGCAATGGCCGGCCCGAGATAAGGAACTACGCTGGTGAATGAAGCAATGATCGCCAGAATCAATGCGTAATCCAGGCCAATGATCATGTAGCCGATGTACAGCAGAATGCCAATGCAGAAGCTGACAATAATCTGTCCGCGAATAAATGAGCTGATCTGGCGGTTGATGTCCTGCAGGACATGCAGAATGCCGGAGCGGCTGTTCGTAGGCAGAAAGGACAGAATCTTGACCGGCAGCTTTTTGCCATCCTTCAGCATGTAGTACAGGATAAATGGCACCGTAATAATCGACAATACCGTTTCCGTGAATGCGCCCAGGAAGCCCCCCAGTCGGGTCCAGGTATTCTTGAAGAGCTCTGTCGTTTTCTCTGTGACGGTGCCCCACCATTCCTCGGAATTGACATTTAAGGCACCCTGAAGCTGTCCGAACAGCTCACTTCCTGTTAGATCCTCAAACTGCTGCCGAACGGTTTCACTATAAGCCGGAAAATTGTTAATCAAGCCCATAATCTGATTGCGCAGCACGGGAATGACCGCCAGCACCACAACAGTCAGAATCCCGGCGATGGCCAGAAACAGAATCAGGATCGACCAGACACGCTTGATCTTCCACTCCTCCATCACATTGACGAGCGGATTGAGCAAATAATACAAAATACCGGACAACACAATCGGCAAAATAATCGTCTTGATTAATACGTTCAGCGGATACAAAATAAACGTGATCTTGCTTAGAATAAATATGTTAAGGCTGGCCAGCAGCAAGATGAACAGCAGAAGTACAAATTTATTGTTCAGAAAAAATCGTTTAAATCGATCCGGCCAAATGCGGGGCTGCTCCATATACGTCCTCCCTCATCTCATCATACCTATAGCAGGCCATGCTACTCAGCGAGCTTTGCTCCTTTAACTATAATGTTTCACAAGCCGTCATGTCCAGTTTGCGAAAGATCAAAATGTGCAGGCTCCGCCATAGACAACCTCATTAGATCTATATGCGGCCTGTACTAGATTTATAGCCGAAACACAAAAAGACCCGGGAATCCCGGGTCTCGCCTGATATTAAGGTTATGAAGAAAGGGATGAACCTGCACGCTTGCCGGATTTCATCTCCAGCGAGTTGACCTCGCCTTTCCAAACCACCGTCTCGCCATATTGCTTGCCCCAATCATACATCAGATTGAGTATCGGCATCAGGCTTTGACCGTAAGGAGTCAGCGAGTACTCGACCCGCGGCGGAACCTCGGGATAGACTACACGCTGCACAAGCTGGTCTTCCTCCAGCTCCCGAAGCTGATTGGTCAGCATTTTTTGCGTAATATTCGGGATGAGGCGGTCCAGCTCGCCAAAGCGCTTTACGCCTTCGAGTCCCAGATGCCACAATATAATCAGCTTCCACTTGCCGCCAATAACGGCAAGCGTCAGCTCTTTATGACAGTTAATTTCCTTCAGATTGATTCGGTCTTTGACTTCATGGGCCATATAACGCCCTCCCTTCCTCATCAAGTATACCTTGAAAGGCAGGTAAATCTCAAAACAGGGCGTGCGCACCATACTGCAAGCGACGGCTACTCCAGATTGGCATGCTGAACAAACATGTTTTCCGAAGACAGCTCCTGCATCGACATCAGCTTTAGAATCATACCATCCAGTACAACAAGCAGCGTCTGCTCAAAGAGGGAGGCCATCGGCTGCCGGGTTGTCCCTGTAACACCAACCTGATCCTTTGTGGCTCCGGGAAGCTTCAGGACAGCATCCGCCAGCTTTCCGATGGTAGAGCCAGGCTGAATCGTGATGAGTGCCAGCGAGGCGTCAAGGCTCTTCGCCTTGTTCGCCATGGCACATAGGCTTTGCGTTTCCCCGGAGCCTGAGCCGATCAACAGCAGATCCTCTGGACCAATGGCTGGTGTCACCGTCTCACCGACTACGTAGGCCTGGCACCCCATTTGCATCAGCCGCATGGCAAAAGCTTTCATCATCAAACCGGAGCGCCCGCCGCCGGCGACGAAGACGCTTCTGGCTTGCATAATACGCTCTGCCAGCTTCTCTGCTTCCTCTGTGTTGATCTCTTTCACAGCAGTGCTGATTTCGCCGCTAATTGCTAAAGCTTGGGCAAAAGAATTACTCATCATCTTGATATCAGCCCTGCTTGATCAGATCGTTCATGCGAGAAGCGGCTGCCTGAATGTCTGCTTCACCCGTAATGCCGCCGCCAACGATGACCAGATCCGGCTGAGCCTGAATGACCTCGGGCAGCGTATCCAGCTTGATGCCGCCGGCAATTGCAGTCTTCGCATGTTTTACGACTCGCTTGATGGCGTTCAGCTCCTCGAAGGAGTTTTTGCCCTCAGCCTGATGGTCGTAGCCGGAATGCACACAAATATAATCTACGCCCATAGCATCAATCTCTGCGGCCCGCTCTTCCATGTTCTTGACATTGATCATATCCACCATAACCTGTCTGCCCTGCTTGGCAGCTTCCGCAACCGCGCCTTTGATCGTGGAATCGTCAGATACGCCCAGAATTGTAATAATGTCTGCCCCTGCCTCTGAAGCCTTCATCACTTCATAGCCTCCGGCATCCATCACTTTAAGGTCAGCGAGTACACGCAGCTGAGGAAAGGCTTCCTTCATGGCTTTGACGGCGTGCAGTCCTTCATTGATCACGATCGGTGTGCCGATCTCAACAATGTCAATATAGTCGGCGACCTGTGCCACCAGCTTCTTCGCTTCCGGAATATCGACCAAATCTAGTGCGAGCTGTAGTTCCATATGTTTACTCTCTCCTTGTCGGTTCATTTCAGTTTCTCAAACAAGGATATTGTAGGTCCAGAGCTGTCCTTTATGGAAGTACGTACTTTAAAGTCAGATACTTACGTCAAGGTTAGAATTGCGGCGCAGCAAGGATTGGAGACGGATGTAATCCTTCATTGTTTTGCCAAGCCGCTATAAGATAAAAAAACCTTCCAGCGGATCAAGACGTTCTGAACCGTTCCGGAAGGCTTCTTTAACATGCGTAAATACGAGATACCATACAGCCCTTCATTCTGCTTCTGAAATTGCATGAGTGAGATCATAAGGGGAAAGATCCAGCTCCGGCTCTTCACCAAGAGCTAACCGGGCCAGCTGCCGTCCGAGAAACGGACCCACTGTGAGGCCTGAGGCACCCAGTCCATTCGCGGCTAGCAGCCCCTTCCAGCCTGGCATGCGGCCGATCACGGGAAGAAACCCAGGTGTAAAGGGTCGAAAGCCAACACGAACCTCCTGCAGCGTGCTGCCCACCAAAGCAGGTGCCAGCTCGAGACCCTTGTTCAGTATTTCCTGCATGCCTCCGGCGGTCACAGCGGTATCGTGCAGTGATGCGTCATTCTCGTGCGTCGCACCCATGACGATCCTTTGCTCGTCAAAAGCCAGAAGGTATTGATCCGTGGGCGGTATAACTACCGGCCAGGTCCCGGTTTCGGCTATGGAGTTCACCTTCAGATGCATAATTTGCGCCTTCTGATGTGAGATTTGAAAAGGGATACCCAGCGGCTGCAGCAGTTCATCCGCCCAAGCCCCTGCACACACAAGCACTTCATCGGCGGAATACGATGCCTCGCCCACACGGGCGCCGGTAACCCGGGCTTCGTGAACCTCAAGCACCGCTTCCCCATGCAGTAGCTTCGCCCCATGATTTCTGGCTGCGCGCAGCAGCGCATCGCGCAGGGCACGGCCATCTACACGTGCCGCGCCGCTAATGTGCACAGATCTGTAGCCTTCCTTCAGGAGAGGAAACATAGAACGGGTCTCGGCCTCTGAGAGGGAGCGGATCTGTCCGATCTCTGGTGCCTCGCCCTTGCGGAGAGCCGCACGCTCTTGCATAAGTCGAATTTTGGCTTCGTCCTCATGGATGCTGATGGCTCCAACCTGAGCATACCCGGTGTCACTTTCCCCTTCCTGCTCCAGAGCCTGCACCAAGTCAGGATAAAATGCTGCTCCAGCCTTTGCAAGCTGATACCAGGCCTTATTTCGGCGCTGGGAAAGCCAGGGACAGATTATGCCCGCAGCCGCAGCCGTAGCCTGTCCAGGATCAGCCCGGTCGATGATCAGCACCTCAGCACCCTGGCTTGCAAGATGATAGGCGGCCGAAGCGCCAAGAATGCCGGCGCCGATTACAATTGCTTTTTGTGTCATAGATGTGTACCTTTCTTGAAAGCTTGACTCATCTTCTCAAGGTACGACATCTCCCGTTAAAACACAAGCTTCCTGCCTCTGATCAAGGCATTGCCAGCTTCCTTCAGCTCTATACAGGCTGCTGTGGATTCCGTTCCCGATGTGGAGCACCGAAGGCAAACAAGATCAAGCTGCCGCCAAGAACGGCACAAACACCATACATAACCCCATAAGAAAACAGGTCTGCAAGCGGCCCCATCAAGACGCTTCCCATAGAAACACCCAAATCAGCGGATGCAATGAACCATCCGATGAGTACGTTGCGCTGCTCCGCCGGCAGGACAAAGGTCAGGTAGGTGGTGAGCGAAGGGTAGATCATGGCCTGGGACACTCCCATCAGTAAAGCCCCCGCATAAAAGACTGCCGCGCCCAGGCTGGAGGCAGCCCCCGTGCATACGGCTGCTAAGGTCAGCAGCAGCAAGACCCATGCTACATAAGAAGCATGCCAGCGCCCATCGGAAGGAATCTTCTTCCGAAGTGTGAAGCGGGAGGCGACGACGACCGCGGCTTGCAGCATCAGATACAGCCAGGCTTCGCCATGCTTCACCTCTTGGGCATAAAGGGGAATGAATGTCGTGACCGCACCAAAAATCATGGATGCTACCAGCATGATAATGCTGCACCTCAAAAGGTCCCGATTCAGAAATACCTGTTTAAAGGATGCGCCGATCGAGGTTTTTTTCGCAGAAGACTGTTCTTTGTCTTCAACCGGCTCCTCCTTGATGACCACCGTAAAGCCCACCCAGCCCGTGAAGACTGCGATCCCAATCATCACGAAGGCAAATCCGCTCATACTGCCCGTCTGCCAGAGTCCCAGCGCCAGCAGCGGACCCAATATTCCAGGAATATAAGAGCATAAGGAATACATGGAAATGCCCTGCCCCCGGTCTTTCTCAGGCAGAGCATCCATAATGGCAATCTGGAGAGCCATGGAGAAAAAAGCGGTCACGGCGCCTTGCAGCATTCTTGCGACAAAGTAACCTTCAAGGCCCGATATCGTGTAGAGAATAAGGGCGGCGCCGTTTATTATCAGAATGCTCCGCAAAATGGTCACCGGCCCGTATTTTTGAATCAAGCGCCCCGCCCAGGGACGAAACAGCATTGTAGTGAACAAATAAGCTCCCATTATTATTCCGATGGCCGTATTACTGGCGCCCAGTGCGTTTCCCTGCAGTGGAATCATCACATTCAGCACGGCATTGGCACTAAAATACAGCAGGGTCAGTAAATAGAGGCGCATAAAGGGCCAAGCGAGTGCACCCGTCAAAGTGCTTCACTCCTTTCTACAGCTATAATGCAAGCTAGCTGGATTCAATGCTGATGCTGATACAGATCTTCCTAATACATACTCATGCTCAGCAAGGTTCGAGTATAGTCACTCTGAGCGTGCTGCAGCTCGGATACGTGGAGGTTCTCCTCAATTCGGCCCTGGCGGAACACAAGGATACGGTCGCAGAGGAACGCTGCGGCCTGTATATCATGCGTGATGAAGATGTATGCGGTATTCAGCTGCTTGTGCAAGCCTTTTAACAGCTCCAGAACCTGCAGCTGCACAGATCCATCGAGCGAGCTAACCGCCTCATCCATGACAATCAGCTTCGGCTGCGTGGAAATCGCTCGGGCAATGCATACCCTTTGAGCTTCGCCTCCGGACAGCTCATGCGGTGCCTTGTTTAGATAAGCCGGACTTAAACCGACCTGAAACAAGAGCTCCTTCATCCGGCGCTCCCGGTCCTCTTCCTTCCTGCTCTGCAGTCCGAAAGGCTCCAGCAGCGCTTCCCGCACCGTGAAATAAGGATTCATGGAGGAGGTATAGTTCTGAAAAACCGCGCTCATATTGCCTCGTCTTACTTTGGCTTGAGAAACAGGCTGTCCTTCAAATAGCACCTTGCCGCTGTCCGGCTGATCCAGTCCCAGGATCAACCGTCCCAGGGTCGATTTACCGCTGCCGCTCTCTCCGATAATGCCCAGGCATTCTCCAGGAAGACAATGGAAGGAAACGTCATGCAGTACCTTTTGAGGCTTGCCGGTTAACCACCCGCTTGCTTTGAAGCTCTTATGTATGGACTGGACTTCCAGCACGGTCTTCACCCCCAAGCGCTTGTTGAAATGCCTGTGACAGCTTCTGTTTCGTCGAGATCAGGTACCGGGTATATTCGTGCCCGGCATGGTCAAATAGCTCTGAAGTCTTTCCGGCCTCCACAATGTGCCCCTTCTTCATGACGAGCATATCGTCGGCCAGCTTCTGGACCATGCCCAGATCGTGGGACACCAGAATCATGGAGCATCCCAGCTCCTGCTGAAGCAGCGACAGCTGCTCCATGACTTCAAACCGCGAGATCGTGTCCAGCGCCGTTGTCGGCTCATCTGCCACAATTAATTCCGGCTTCAGCACAAGCCCAAGGGCAATCATCATCCGCTGCAGCATGCCACCGGACAGCTGATGGGGATATTTCTGAAGCGTATCCTCCGGCTGATTCAGCATGACCTTGCGCATCGCGTCACTCATCTGCTTAAAAGCCTCCTGCTTCCCCCATCCAAAATGCTGCTTCAGCACATCCTTCACATGATGTCCCACGGCTCTCGACGGATCGAAGGCGCTCATCCCTTGCTGCAGAATCATGTACATATGACGTCCCCGCATGCTCCTCATCTGGGAACGGGACTGCTTATTCAGATCAAGACCCTTGAACATCATCGTTCCCGAATGAGCTAAGCTTGAGGGATTCAGCTTCATAATCGATTTGCAGGTCAAGGATTTGCCGCTGCCGCTTTCACCGACGATGGCAAGACAGCTGCCTTCCCTCACGGAAAAAGAACTGCCATGAACGAGCATCTGCTCGCTGTGCCGATCCCAGATCTGGAGCTTGTCGACGGTCAGTATATCCTGGCTCATCCAGCCACCTCTCCTTTCGCGAGACGCTGATTTCCAGTCGCCGTACTGGCTTCCGGTACCGCTCCATTCGTACTGAGCTGGGGATTTAATGCCTTCTGCAGTGCATCTGCAAGGAATTGTACAGAAGATACCGTAATGATAATGGCCAGGGCAGGAGCGATCACAAATTCCGGCTTCGTAAACAGAACATCCCGAACCTCATTCAGCATCATTCCCCACTCGGCATGAGGGGCCTGAATCCCAAGGCCGAGAAAAGAGAAGCCGGAGATCTGCAGGATCATGGAGCCAAAGGAGCCGCTTGCAGCAACAGCGAAATCCGGTAGGGTCACCGGAATGATATGCTTGGTCATAATCTTGGATGTGGGCACTCCTATAACCTTGGCAAACTTCACATACTCTGATTCGGTGTATTGCAGCACGGAAGCGCGCACAACTCGCGCGAACCAGGCCCATTTTAACAGGATAAAGGCAAGCAGAATGTTTTCCATCCCCACGCCCAGCATGCCGACAATAGCTAAAGTCATTACCGTGCCGGGAAAAGAAAGCACAACATCACAGGCGCCCATAATAACGGCCTCTGTTTTACCCCTCAGAATACCGGACACCAGACCGAGCAGGGCGCCGAAGAGAGCAGAAAGAAGCAAAGTCCCAAACACCCAGATCACACTGGGGCGAATGCCATAAATGAGCCGTGACAGAATACATCGTCCAAGATGGTCGTTCCCGAGCCAATGCTCCATCGAGCTGCCGGCATACCGGAGGCTCATATTCACTTCATACGGATCATGGGGGGCAAAGAAAGGCGCAAAGGCCCCGGCTGTCATAATCAGGGTAATTACACCCAGTGACAGAGCCGCAAGAGGATCACTCAGCAGGCGCTTCAGCCTTAACCTCATATTCATGCAGCTACATCCCCTCTCTGGATTTCGGATTGAGCACAGCATTAATCGTGTCGGAGAACGTATTAAAGATGACAAAAGCCGCAGCCAGCACGAGCACAAAGGCTTGAATAACCGGGAAATCTCGGCCAAGGATGGCCCGAACGCTCAAGCTGCCTAGACCCGGCCATGCAAAAATATTTTCGACCACCACCGTGCTGCCGAGAATAATCGGCACCGCCATACAAAATACCGATACCGCCACCTGTAGTGAATTTCTTAATACGCTCAAGATAATTTTGGATTCCGGAAGCCCACATGCTCTGCCGTAAAGCACGTAATTTTGGTTCAGATTGTTAAGCATTGAGGTCCGAATGACGCGGAAATAAAGTCCGGCATAGGTCGTTGTAATGATGATGACAGGAAGCACATAGCTTTGGATGGAATCCATTCCGCTTGTGGGGAGCAGATCCAGTCGAATCGAGAACAACCAGATCAGCAGCGCAGCGAGTGCATAAGCCGGCATCGCAGTCAGAAAGAAAGAGACTGACCGCACCGAATGATCCACCCATGAGCCCGCTTTAAGCGCACAGATTACGCCAAGCACAATGGACAGCGTCACAATCGCCACCATGGACACGAGCGTGAGCTTAAGTGTGTTCCACAGCGCCGGACTAAGCATTGACCATACGGTTTGCCCAGTGACATAGGAATCGCCGAAATCAAGCTTCAGACAGGACAGCAGCCAATCTCCGAAGCGAAGCAGAAAGGGGCGGTCAAGCCCCAGCCTCTGCTCTGTTTCGATAATCAGCTCTTCTGTAATAACCGGTACCCCTTGTGCCTGCAGGACGACCTGCGCCGGCTTCATCGGTGATAAATGGATCAGAATAAAGGTTAGAAACGAAATAATCACAAGCAGCGGAATCGACAGAATCCATCTGCGGCTAACATAACGAAGCACAGCAATCCTCCTTTAGCCGTTCATTATTTGAAGCTCATCCGCTCAAATGGCAGCTCGAACTGCGTCTGCTTGAATGCAAGTCCGGTTAAGTCGCTTGGGGCAAGAACCGTTACACTTCCGTGTGTCAGAGGGATAAACACCGCTTCTTCATGAACCATGTTCAAAATGTCGGCATATAGCGCTTTCGCTTCGGATTCCTCTTGCGCGGCCCGAGCCTGTTCGATCTTGGAGTACAGGACATCTGCGTCCTTCATTCCTTTAGTCGTGTGCAGGTACGAAGATTCCAGAGCAAATGCGGCGATCGTGCTCTGCGGGTCGTAAGCAAGTCCCCAGGTTTGATTGAACAACAGGTCATATTCGCCCGTTCCGCGGCGGTTGGCAATGGAAGAGGATTCTTCGCCCACTAGCTCCAGCTGCATACCGATTTCCTTCAACGTGCTTTGGATATATTCCGCCTGGATCTTCTGCGTACTGGAGTTAATGTCAAAATTAACGCTCATCGCAAGCGGCTTACCGTTCTTCGTACGTACCGCCTCACCTTCCTTCATCACCCATCCGGCTGATTCCAGCAAGGACTTGGATGTTTCCAGGTCAAATTCCCGTTTCTTGAGCGGCAGGTCGGCTGCGTACACATTCGCAGAGAAGAGCGCTTCTGCCGGCCCTTCAGCGCCATTCATAATCTGACTGCTGATCGTTTCGCGATCAATGGCATGCCAGATGGCTTCCCGTACCGCCAGCTCACTAACCGGACTGTCTGTCTTGCCGCTGTTCGCTGCGATCATCTTCGTATTCATGGGCTCGCTGCGCTCCAGCTGATATTTTCCTGAGGCAACCAGAGCCTCCATAGCTTCTTCATCCAGGCTGTCAGCACCCCGGTCATCGGTAAACACAAAGTTCACTTCACCCTTTTGCAGGGCCAGGAAGGTGGTTTCGCCGGCTGGAAGCACCTTGGAGGTGATTTTCTTGACGGCCGGTGCGCCGTTCCAGTACTGCTCGTTGGCTTCAAACACGGCATATTGATCAACCTTATGCTCGGCAAGCTTGTAAGGGCCCGTCCCGTGGTAGCTCTGTACGCCATCCTTGGTCTCGCCATTGATAAAGCTTTTTGGAGAGATGAATACAAACGGCCGGGTCATCGCCAGCTCATTCAAAGCCGGCTGATAGGCTTCCGTGAGCACGAGCTCGACAGTAAACTCATCAATGACATTGCAGCTTTCAATCCGGGTTGTCAGTCCGATCCAGGAATGCTTGGCCGCATTGCTCAAGACAGCCTCGAGGTTCTGCTTCACCGCTTCTGCATTAAACGGCTCTCCATCATGGAAGGCTACGTCCTCTCTCAGCTTGAACGTGTACACCTTGCCATCCTCGGACAGCTCCCACGATGCAGCGAGCAGCGGAGCGATTCCTTCTTTAGTGGTCTCTATCAAAGATTCGTATACAATGCCCTGTGCCGGCATGGAGCCTGCATAAAGATGGGGATTCATATCGACAATATCCTTTGCCGTTGCATATACAATCTCTTTACTCTCTTTGTTCTCTGGATTTGCTGCCTGCTTCTCGGCTTGCTCTGAAGAATTGCAGGCGGATAGCAGCACCATAGCTGCCAGGGTTAGCATCGTTATCCAAAATGATCTTCTTTCTCTCACAGTAAATCCTCCTTGTTGTATATCTGCCTAAGCTTTGCTGGTTTCAGTTATTAAATCCTGGCAGATGCTATTGATATCCTCTTGAAAGCTCTGAACATTAAACCCGCCTGAGAGCGGGAAGGCTTCATTTGCTGAAGCGGATTGGATCAGCCAGCGTTCATATGTAGCAATAAAATGATCCGCGGCAGGACAAGGGATTTCCAGATGCCTGGCCATTCCCTGAATGATCTTGATGCGGTAATAATCCTCTTTGGGCATTCTGGGAATATCCAGCTCACCCTCTTTGTTCACATACACAGGACGGATGGGAACAGCAGAGAAATCATAATATCGTCCGTTCTCGTCAGGCTCTGAGAAAGGATCAATCAGTAACGACACATAGCGCACATACAGTAAATATTGCTGGTGAATCGGCTCCAGAGCAGGAAATTGCTCAATATCCTGTCTGCTGAGGCTCTCGGGGCGTACCGGATAATTATCATCGGTCATAAATTGCAGTAGATTCATGCCGGATAAGCCGAGCTTCGATAAGAGCCCCTCAATCTCATGCCAATACGCAAGCATTCCTGATATCAGATCCTGGGTGATCGGTCCTTCCGGAAACATTTTGTACACATATCTCTGCGGCTGGGGCTTCTCAAAAATAGCAGAAAGCGCAACATCATTCATGAACAGCGGCGGATGGACAATTAACGAAAGATTGCGAGTTTCCGCTTCCAGCGGTGAAGACAGCCGAACCAAATCCACCCCCAGATTGCGATACATCTCTGTTAGATGAGGTATGATCACAGAATTGGAGTCTGTGGAGCTGATATACAGTCTCTTCTTCACTGCAGCGGTCAGAACCTGATGTCCCGGCGATCCGCTTTCCCAGCGGGTATCCCCAAGGTAGGTGGAGAAGCTGATAATCTCAGCCGCACTTCCACTGCTCCGTACATAACGCTGAACCAGTCGGTTGGAGCCAAAGGTTGGCGACAGCAGCACGATGGTTGTCAGCGAGCTCAGCACCTGCGGTGGAATTTGCTTCAGCACCTGAAGGTAAGCGTCTGTAGTCACCGACAGGATGAGCATATCCCACGTTCCCGTAATGGTCTCATAGCCCTGAAACACTTGATCCAGGCAGCATTCTCCGGCTAATCGGCGGTGAGCTGGATTCTGTACCTTTACCGCAATGCATGAAGAGCTTGCCTTTAGAGATGCATAAAAGCCTTCAGACCGCAGCGACATCCTCCCGGCAATACCGGTGATGACATGTCCAGCATGCTTCATCATGACGGCCAGCTGAATGGAGGCGGGGCCTGTTCCTGCAATCAAGACGCGGTTAACATGATCCATGGAATTCTCCACGCGCTGAGCTGAATGCGGTGACAGCTGCGCTTTTCCGGTACAATGCCGTCTCAAACACCTGACCCGGCTGACGAACCTGCTCCGAGAGCGTCCATAGCGCCGGACTGACTTCCAGCAGCGGGTAATTAAATAATGATTTCAATCCGTTGCCATACCGCATGGCGATGATCACATCGGGATTCGTTAGATCATGAAGCTGCTGCAGAAGATCAAACTTCTCCGGAATCGTAGACGCAAATATAATGTGCGTGGCCTCCCGGGTGAAGCTGAGCTGATCCACGGTAAGCTGCTCGATCTGGATTTCTCTGCACTCCAGCTTTTGCAGCACCTGCACAGCAAGGCGGTTGGCTTCAGCATCGATGTCAATGCCGACTACCTGTGCACCTGTCCGCCGCTGAATCAATAAAGGAGTCATCGGAAAGGCACCAGAACCGATCATTAGCACCTTGGAATGCTTGTTCATGCCAGCACCTTGAAACTCTGCTTCAATACAGTCTTCAATGTTATGAAAGTAGTCTGCAATATCAGGACGGTTTTCCAGCCAGGCTCTTGCCCGATGCTTCTCCATGGCCCATACACAATGACAAGCTTCCTGCCGCAAATCTTCCGCCAGCTCTTTGAAATGCTTCGTTTGCTCAGGCATGGCGCTCCAGGCGGCCTCGTGTTCTGGATGAACGATAAACGCAGTATACTGCCCGATCGTCTCCTCCATCTCACTATAGCTTTGATCGTTAAGCTCGAAGGCCTTGTTCAATTGACGGAAGCGGGATAAAAAAGATTCCATTTGCTGCTGTAATGAGTCTTTTTCGACCGAAATCATATGGCGGATCTCCTTTCGTTGAACAGCTTGCCAGGTTAGATATACGCTGTTCCGGACGCAGAAATATGTACCTGCCCCTGAATGGCCAGGCGGGTAATTTGCCGATTTTCAATCTGAGCCCAAACGTCCATGGTTCCTCCAGGCTGCTTGATCTGAGTATGTATATGACGCTGTTGTTGCCTTGCAAGCCAGGCGCCTATCGCAGCGGCTCCCGAGCCGCAGCCCCGCTCCCACACCAGGCTATTGGCAGCCGGGATGTATACGAGCGGCTCCATCTCCTGCGTATCCGGGCAGTAAAGCATAATCCCGACGGCCTGCTCATCGCAGGTGGCTGCTAAAGACTGTACTGCCTGTTCGGCAATAGATCGTAAATTCACTTCTCCAGGGGCAACCTCAAGGATCGCGTGGCAAATACCAGGGTAGCGAACCAGGGCAGCAGAAATCGTGAGTGCTGATTCACGAAGCAACAGAACTGATGGCTCGATACTTAACGGCGGCGGCAGCTCCAGCCTGCAGGTATATCCGGGAGCCGCATCTGCCGTAACCCTGCACGATAGCAGCTGATCTGCACCAGACACCTCCAGCGGAATGTCAAGACTGCGCCCCAGCGGCAGATTCCATTTCCATGCCATCACCGCTGCCAGTGACATGGCCGCATTGCCGCAAAATTCTCCGGACATCATCTGCAGTCTGGCCCAGGCCTCCTGACCTTCAGCTTGCTCAATAAATCCGACCTGCTCTGCAAAAACATGATCATAGGACATCATGCGCTGTGCCACTTGTCCGTAATCCTCGCGGCCGTGACGGCTCTCTACGAGGATCGTCATATTCTGGGTGGGATTCGTCTTAATAAACTTGACCTCCATTTCTACCTCTTTCCCCCCTATTCCCCGTATAAATATATTCGTCGCTGCCTAAGATAGTAATCTTTACGATTAACAATAACTATAATGACAGTGATTACCATTGTCAATCATCATTTTCTGAAAAATATTAAAAAACAGCGGAGCCGATTTCAAATCAGCTTCGCTGTTCTATTATTTTACCGATATAGATTCCGAGACTATTGTTTCTCCGATGAGCCATGCTTTACACTGTAAGAAATGTCGTCAGCTTCGTCAGTACACTTGAACAAGGAGCAGAATGTATGCGTTTATTTCACAGAATGCGGGAGTTTATGATGGCCTGGAGAGATTACCCCCTGCAGCCTGGAAGTATGCTCCACGAACGATATCAGGTCATGTCTCTGCTTGGAGAAGGCAGCTATGGCTTGACCTATCTTTGTCACGATCAGGATTCCGGTAATCAAGTCGCCGTCAAGCAAAGCCGCCGCAGCAAGGGATCATCCTCACGCCTTCTGCTTCAGCGGGAGGCCCGGATGCTGCGGCTGCTGCATCACCCGCGGATTCCAGCTTATCTGGATTGCTTCCAAGCAGAACGCTGCGATTTTATGGTCATGACATATTTGGAAGGCAGGACACTGGAGGAGCTCATCTTTGAGCAGGGGCATACATACGGAGAAGCCGAATGCTTCGCCTTGGCTCAGCAGCTATTGGAGCTGGCTGTTCACGTTCATGATTGCGGCTTTATACATCTGGATCTGCGAATTCCGAACGTGATCATTCAGGGGGATGAGCTGTATCTTATTGATTTCGGGTTAAGCCGCCAGGTGGGAGAAGAACTGCCCTCCATCCATCAGAAGCACCGGCCTGCCTTCTGGCGAAAGCCTGCTGCTGCAACCGGCATCAAGGTGGCTGATGAGACAAGCGATTTAGAGGACATCGGTCATTTCATGCTGTTCATGCTTTACTCGTCTTACGAGCCGGAAAACGGCATAACCGCTCAGGAGTGCAGCTGGAGAGAAGAATTAGACCTTTCAACTCAAATGAGGCAGTTCCTTGACTCCCTCTTTGGGCATTCTCACCCTTTTTCTAATTCTAGGGAAGCGTTAGCGGCAATTCGACAGCGGCAGTCATAGTTTGACGTTGAAAGCAGCAGCTTGATTATGATACGATGTTAGAAATTTAAGGTAATTATGACTGGTCATTATCCTTTATTCCTGCTATTCACTCGAAAGTGAGGCTGAAACAGATGTTAAGAAAAATGTTTGACAAGCTTCTTCACTCTGCATCCCACAGCCGGGGCAAACGCCACTACAGCAGCTCCGATCAACGCTACAAGAAGCGTTACAGCAGCAGCTACGGTCATGCCCGGAGAAAGAGCTCTTCCTCCGATTACAAGCGTAGACATGGCAGTATGGGACACGGATACTACAAAAGCCGCAAGTACAGCTCCAGCTGATCACAGGCACCAGCATATTGACGAAAGGGGCTGTCCCAAAGTAGTTTCTTGTTTAACGAGACAGCTCACTTGAGTGAGATCTGAAGCAAAAAATAAAGACATGGTGGAGTCAGGGAGGGTATCCCAGCACCGCCATGTCTTTATTTTGGTCTATTGCGACCTTCTTCAACAACAAACGAGGCCATCCCGCAAGACCCTAAATCTCTTGGAACAGCCTCTTTATTCAGATGATGAGTCCGCACAAGATTAGAAGCTAGCTTTTCTGCACTCTCTTGGAGGAGCCAAAGTATATCGCAATGCCGGCTCCCGCCAGGAAAGTAAGAAGGCAAATCACTATGGAGCCAAAGCCTGCCGGAACACCCGGGAATATGACGAGTACCGAACCGGCGATCAGGCCGATCATGACCGCATACATCATGTTTGGAAAAGCAGACATCAAATACCGAATCCCTTTACTGCTGAAATAAAAGCCTGCCAGCACACCGGCTCCGATCACAGCAATGACCGGTACATCCAGGTTAGACAGTGCATTAATGGCTGTTGGGTATACCCCAACCATCAACAGCATAAAGGAGCCGCTGACACCCGGAAGCAGCATGGCCATGCTGGCCAGCCAGCCGGCAAAGAACATGCCGATGCCATTCACGACGTTGAGGTCAATCAGCACCCCGCCCTCTTTGTCACCCTGGATGAAGCCAAGCAAGGCCATCAGCAGAATACATACAATTAAAACCCCGATGTGCGGACCTGTAAAATTCCGTTTGACCTCCGCCAGCCGAATGAGCATTGGAAGTACCCCGAGAATCAGTCCCGTAAAGAAAAATTGAGTGGGTGCGTAGTGATGCTCCAGCAAGTATTCAATCAATCGGCTCAACGATCCGATTGCGAGCACCATCCCGATGCCCAGCGGGATCAGAAAGCTCCACTGACGCTTCCAGTCTTTACTGAATATGCCGCTGATTGCTTCTAACAAACGCTCGTATATACCGAGTACTACGGCCAGAGTGCCGCCGCTGACCCCCGGTATCAGATCGGTGGTTCCCATCACAAAGCCGCGATAAAGATTTCTCCATTCCATCATGTTCTCTCTACACCTCATTAACAATATCCGAAATAAAAGTTCTGTTTTTGAAATATTCAGCAACTAAGTCTATCATATTTCTGCATTTTTTACGAACGAAGAGCGAATGGTTACGTGGCTTGTTTATTTGACTATGAAATAAGCACCGGTGATGATGAGGGCGATCCCGATCAGCTTCGAGAAGCTCATGGTTTCATGAAACAGGAAGAACGCCGGAATTAATGCCAGCACATAAGCGATGCTTTGCAGAGGATAAGCAATGCTCAGCGGCAGCCGTGAAAGCACAGCAAACCAGATCACCGTTGCGGCGCCATAGAGCACGAGACCGCTCCAAACATATATGGACGTAAACAGCTTCATCCACTGCAAGCCGCCGCTGCTCTCCAATCCCAGCTTGAACAATATCTGGCCCGATACTAGCAGCATGATATTCAGGAATAACAGCCCGTAGCTAATGAATATGCTCATTGTGAGATGCTTTCTCTCCTTTCATGATGGCAATCTCCTGCGTAAGTCGGAGCACCTGAGCGCTCAGCTTTGTAATGACTAGCGTCAAGTGGAGAATCAATACAAAGCAGAACAGCAGTCCAAACAGAAATAAAAGCGCTGGCGCATATTCAATCTGCAGAAATGAAGCCAGCCGCTCTACTCCCTGTACATTTACAGATATGATGAGCAGCGTGAAGCCCATCAGAATCCATAGTAAGGAATATTGCTCTTTTAGCCTTCGTCTTCGGACCAGTTCAATGATCATGACGAGGAATATAATGGAAAACATTACGGAAAGAATATATACATTCATCACAGCTATGCTTTTCCCTCCCGGTAGCGGACTGCGCTCATCAGCACAGATAATGTGACCTTGACCATATAGTACGCAGACTTCAGCGGGGTAATGGAGGACTTGCCGGTCTCCCGCGCCCGCATTTCAGCTTTAACCTCCATCAGTCGGCAATGCTTGCGGGTCAAATACACGATCGACTCTACCTCAGGATAATCCATCGGATAGTACTCGGCATATAAGTCAATGACCTTCGCTCCGGCAGCACGAAAGCCGCTTGTCGTGTCAGTAAAGCGCTGCCGGGTCACGAGACTGACCAATCGAGAAAAAAAGGTAATTCCCACTTTTCGCATTACGGACGACTTATATGAGGTTTTTTCCAGAAAACGTGAACCGATGACCAGATCACAGTCGCGAACCTTGCTTAGCAGCCGAGGCAGATCAGCTGCAGCGTGCTGACCGTCCGCATCCATCTGCACGGCCACGTCGTATCCGTGCTTCTTGGCATACATGTAGCCGGTTTGCATGCCGCCGCCAATGCCTACATTAAAGGGCAATGTCAGTACTTTGGCTCCTGCCTCCATAGCCACTTGTGCTGTCCGATCTCTGGAACCGTCATTTACAACAAGAATATCGGCAGACGGCATATGATTACGAATGTCCTGGATGACGTAGGGGACACTACTCTCTTCATTGTAAGCCGGAATGATGACGAGTACCTTGAGCATGTGCAGACTCCTCCTTGTTCGTTTCCGGCTTGTTCGTAATCGCTCCGTATAATTGCATGAATGCATATCCACTAAAGAGGATAAACACAATACTCGTTGGATAGCCGTATCTTGACATTGCGACAAAAGGAAGATGAATGAGCGTAAAGTATATCAGGAGCAGCAATAACGGGAGCATGGACTTCCCTACTTTTCGAACAGAAGCCCATACGATACCGGCTAACCCCGTATACACAATAACCTGCTGCATGATTTGAACGAAAGGCTTCGGAATCGAAAATAGATCCTTGAGATAGAAAGGCACCAGATACAAAGCTTCGAAACGACCGATACTGTAATGGTACAAATAAGTCAAAGGCTGAACAGTAAAGCCATATTTTAAAATATCCATTCCTTTTTGAATAGCGGCAGCATCTGAACCCTCAAATACCGTCTTGGGATCATACTGCGGATAGGCTGTAAAAAAGCCAGCAGGCGGCAGCTCATATGAAATCATGGTCCCCAGTAGAAAGGGACTTCCGGCAGAGCTGGTGAATAAGATAAACTCACCGAAGGTCACCAGGTTACGAATCCACCATGGTATGAGCAGCAGGATATAGCTTCCTATAACGACTAGCGTGAAACGAACAATCTCTTTAAGAGTATAGCGATGGGCAAGCCAAATGAACAGCAGCATACAAGGAAATAGAGACGCCTGCGGCTTGAAATAAGCGGCGGCGGCTGTAAGCAAGCCGACAGCGAGGTACCAACGTATCTTTTTGGTATGAACGGCTGTAATCATGGCACATAGAAGCATTAGAATAAGGGTTCGAAAGCTGGACTCTGTTAAGATGGAGCCTGATGTAAAATAATCCGGTATGTATAGCGCAGCAATCATGACTCCAAGCATAGCCACTTTGTGATGGCTGAAGGTATACCTGGACAAGAGATAAATAAGGACTATGGATGCTGCTTGCAGCACGGACTGAAATACTCGGAAGGCTGTGACGCCGCCCTGCTCCTGCCCGAAGACAGCCATAAATCCGCTCAATAATAGCGGAAGACCCGGCATGATGAAGGCCGACGGGGCTTCTCCCGAATTGTAGACGAGTGTACCTTCATTCAGCAGCACCCTTGCCGTATGTATGTATTTAACGTCATCATTGTTCAGCTTCTCGGGATCTCCCAGAAACAGTCCATTTCCATGATACAGTACGACAACCACGGAAATGAGAAAAACGGCAAGAACGACAGGATATAGCTGCTTCTTGACGCGGTCTTCTTGCAAATAGCTGTATAACAATTTCACGCCCTCCATCCTATTAATAGGTATATGAAAACAATGACCTCATCAAATAGTAATTCAATTTCCATTCATTTACAAGGGATAAACACAGAAGTGATCTTCTACCTACGCACTATAAAAAAGCCGGTCTTGACAAGCAGACCGGCTCCTTAAACATGATAGACTATAGTACCTTATCCAGGAAGCTGATCGTGCGCTCATGCTTGGGATTCCCGAATACGTCCTCCGGGGCTCCCTCCTCAACAATATACCCGCCATCCATAAAGATGACCCGGTCAGCCACTTCGCGGGCGAAGCCCATCTCATGTGTCACGATCATCATCGTCATTCCTTCACGGGCCAGATCGTTCATGACGCCGAGCACCTCGCCAACCATTTCAGGATCCAGCGCTGAGGTCGGCTCATCGAACAGCATAATATCCGGATTCATGGCAAGTGCACGCGCAATCGCGACCCGCTGCTTCTGACCCCCGGACAGCTGGCTTGGAAATGCTTCAGCCTTATCGGACAGGCCGACTCTGTCCAGCAGCCGTAAAGCCGTCTGTTTGGCTTCCGCCTCACTCTGCTTTCCCAGCTCGACGGGGGCAAACATAATATTCTTAAGAACATTAAAATGAGGAAACAGGTTGAAGTGCTGAAACACCATGCCGATGTTCTCGCGAACCTTATTGATGTCAGTCTTCGGGTCATTAATATTTTTCTGATCAATGATCACTTTGCCGCCGGTCATCTCGTCCAGTCGATTAATACAACGCAGAAAGGTGCTTTTGCCGGAGCCTGACGGGCCGATGACACAGACGACCTCTCCTTCATGGACTTTCATATCAATACCCTTGAGCACCTCGTTATTGCCAAAGCTTTTCTTCAAGCCTTCTACGATAATTTTAGCCATGCTGCCCCACCTTTCTTTCCAGACGGTTGGCGATCTTGATTAATACTGTGATGACGATAAAATACATCAGCGCGACCATCAGCCAGATATCGAAGGATGCAAAGGTTCTGGCAATGATGATTTTCCCGGATTGCGTCAGCTCTACCAGGCCAATGACAGACAGAATGGATGTATCCTTCAAGGTGATGACGAACTGATTGATAAACGACGGAATCATGACCTTGATCGCTTGTGGAATGATAATCTTGAACATAGCTTTGCGGTAAGGAATTCCCAAGGAGCGTGCCGCTTCCATCTGTCCCCGGTCAATGGATTGAATACCGCCGCGGATGATCTCAGTCACATAAGCGCCTGCGTTCAGGGTCAGCGTCAGCACGGCTGCAAGAAACAGCGGCATGGTAAAACCGAACGCCTGCGGAATGCCAAAGTAAATGAAGAACGCAAGCACGATCAGCGGAATTCCGCGGAAGACATCCACGAACACGGTCGCTATCCCCCGCAGCCATGCATTTCTGCTCACCTTCATGAAGCCGAAGATCAGGCCTATAATGAATGCAAAGAACAAGGAAATGAAGGTGTACAAGATCGTTTTGCCCATACCTTCAAGCAAAGGCAGGAAGGAAGCTTGTAGCAGCTCCATGCGGGTGAGTGGAGCCTTGCCTACGGCATTCTCACCAAGATATTTTTCCAAAATCTCTTCATGAGCTCCTGTGGCCTTCAGGTTCGTCAGTCCGGCATTGAATTTCTGCAGCAGCTCCTGGTTCTCACCTTTGCGCACCGCAAAGCCATATGAAGCTCCCGGTTCAGGCTCTGTAACCAGCTTAAGCCCGATGTTTTGCTGTTCACCGTAAGCCAGTACCGCATGATCATCGAAGCAGGCTGCTGAATTCCCGGTTTTGACGTCCTCATACATCAGGGCGGATTCGTCAAAAGGAACGAGAGTAAATCCATATTGAGACGCAATGGATTCCGCGAAGGAGTATCCCTCTGTGCCGGTTTTGACAGCGACCTTTTTGCCACGAAGATCCTCATAGCTCTTGATCTCTTCGTTATCCTTGTCGATGCCCATAACGACGCCAGAATCATAGTATCCTTCGGAGAAATCGAATTTCTGCTTCCGTTCCTCCGTTATGCTCATTCCGGCAATCACACCGTCTACCTGATTGGCCTCCAGCGCCTGTACAGCAGCATTGAAGCCCATAGGCCGGATTTCGTACTGGAAATTCTGGTCCTCCGCAATCGCCTGGATCAAATCCATATCGATGCCGACAAAATCGCCATTGATGTCCTGGAATTCGAATGGAGCAAATGTAACATCCGTGCCAATGACATAAACCTTGCCCTCTGCCGGCTCTGCAGCAGCCGTCAAGCTCCCAGCCCCCCAGCTTGCCGCGATGAGCACGACCAGGGTCAGCATCAGATGGAGACTTCGAAGTAACCTCATGACAAACCTCCTCTATGTAAACAACTATTTAATTAGTTACCCACTTCGACCCTGTATCTAACATTTACTGTCAACTTATTGACATATGCCACTGCACACTAAGCTTATTTTGCACCAGAACGCGAAAAAAAACCGCTGAACAAGTCAGCGGCTTGTAATCCTAAGCTTCAGCTCTGTAACAGCTGTTATCTTACGGTGCGCGGTAACTCCTCGCGCATTTTCTTGACTACTGGACGCAGCGGAGGCTTCGGATTCATACCGACCTCATCCTGAATGTCACCGACGATTTCCTCCAGAATATCCTCCATTGTAACCATGCCAATCGTGGCTCCGCGACTGTCAACAACCGCCGCCATATGAATCCGATCCTTCTGCATGGTGCTCAGGATGTCCTGAATCAGAGCATCCTCCGGATACTCCGGCATATCGTAGATGAACTCATTCATCACAAACGCTCTTCCCGCCGCCAGATGTGTCAGAATCTCTTTCGTGTTGATCACTCCCTTGTAGTGACCAGGCTGCCCGGAATCCTCCACCGGATAGCGGGTGTAAACGTAGCTGTCCAGGCTCTGCAAAATCTCTTCAACCGATGCATTCTCAGGCACGGTCACGATTCTCGATTTCGGAATCATAATATCCTGAACCTTCCGCTCATCGAAGGAAAAAATATTTTTGAGATAATCCAGCTCCGTTTGGTTGATCTCGCCGCCCTCATAGCTTTGCGTGACAATCAGCCGGATCTCCTCCTCCGAGTGAGCGGTATCATGACCGGCCGGCTTGACACCGAACAGCTTCAGCAGCAGCTGCGCCGAGCCATTTAAGGCATAGATAAACGGATACATCAGCTTTCCGAATCCGTACAGCGGCGGCGCGAGCAGCAAGGTCATGCGTTCGGCATATTGAATCGCCAGCGTTTTGGGAGCCAGTTCCCCGATGACGACATGCAGAAACGTAATGACCGAGAGTGCGATCGCATAAGAGAGCACTGTGGATAATGCTTCCGGTACCTCAAAGCGTTCGAACAACGGGTGCAGCATTCTCTCAACGGTTGGCTCACCCAAGGCACCGAGCACGAGAGCAGTAATCGTAATCCCCAGCTGACAAGCTGACAGGTAGTAATCCAGATCCTGCGTCACCTTTTTTGCTGTGAGCGCCTTCTTGTTGCCTTCGGCAATCAATTGATCAATTCGAGTCATGCGAACCTTCAGGATCGCGAATTCAGCCCCTACAAAGAACGCTGTAAGACCAATAAATACGGCCACCAAAAATAAGTTTAAGGCTATTGTCCCGTCCAATCATTTCCCTCTAGTGGAGAGGGTTCACCTCCGTTAAAATACAAGTTAGGATATAAGTCTGGCCGTCGGCCCAGTCAGCGTTTACTCAGTCCCCGGCTCCGGCAGCTTCATCATCACTTGCTTGATTTGATAATTTTCGGTCTCCATGACGGTCCAGATGATATTATGCTGTTCAATGACATCACCAGGCTCTACCGTTTCCCCTTTACGGTACTGAATCCAGCCGCCAAGGGTATCCATAATTTCATCCTCTTCAAATACCAAGCCGAACTGCTTCTCCAGATCGTCCAGCAGCACTCTGCCCTGAATCAAATACTGGTTCTCGCCAGACTGCACGATATCCTCAATTTCATCCTCGTCGAATTCATCCCGGATCTCCCCGACGATTTCCTCCAGGATGTCCTCCATCGTCAGGATGCCTGCCGTTCCGCCGTATTCGTCGATAACGAGGGCCATGTGCACCTTCTCCTGCTGCATTTTCAGCATCGCATCCTGAATTCGGGTGGATTCGAATACCATTGGCAGGTCGCGGATGAAATCAGACAGCTTCGGATTTTTGCCCGAAACAATAAATGGCAGCATTTTCTTAACATTGACCATCCCGATGATCCGGTCCTTATCTCCTTCTTCGGAGATCGGATAGCGAGAGTATTTGAATTCATCCAAAACCTCGATAATTTCTTGCTGCGACATGGATTTATCGAGAGAGATCATTTCCGTACGCGGAATCATGATGTCCTTGGTCACCCGCTCATCAAAAGAAAATACATTTTCCATGTAAGCCAGCTTCGTTTCCTCAATTTCACCGGCCTGATAGCTCTGGGTCATAATGATTTTGACCTCTTCCTCGGAATACACCTGCTCATGACCGGCCGGCTTGACGCCGAACCCGCGAAGAATAACTCGGGACGCGCCATTGAGTGCCCAGATAAACGGATACATGATCTTACCAAACCAATAGAGCGGCGGGGACAGCAGCAAAGACAGCTTCTCAGAGAATTGAATCGCGAGCGTCTTTGGCGCCATTTCACCGACCACCACATGCAGGAACGTAACGAGTATAAAAGCAATGGCATAAGACGCTACAGAAGAGTTGGCTTCGCTCATATTCAGCGCTTCAAATACAGGAAGCATAATTCGCTCTACCGCCGGTTTACCGAGTGCGCCGAGTCCCAGCGCGGTTACGGTGATGCCCAGCTGACACGCTGATAAGTAATAGTCCAGATCACTTGTCACTTTTTTGGCAAGAACGGCCTTCTTGTTTCCTTCTTCAATGAGCTGATCCAGCCTGGACGCACGAATCTTGACAACCGCAAATTCAGACGCCACAAAAAACGCCGTTAACAGAAGCAAAAGTGCAAGAATGATTAAGTTGATAATCGTAAGGATGTCCAATCCATCCCCTCGTAAAGAGGGATTCACCTCCGGTATAGTTCTTAATGAGTTGATTGTTACTTGTAACGCTGCTTACGTCCGCTTCGGGAGATCGTACTGCTGAGACTTCCAAAGCTCCCTGCAATGACCCATACCACTTAGATTTATATTAGCCAGCTTACATGCAAACAGAATCGCCTTCCCAATGACACGACCTCCCTCCCTTAAATTTAAAAACAAGTATATCACAAAGTAAACCCAACCATCCAGTTTCACGTTATGGTTTGGAATGTGCACAGGAAAGCGCTTCAAGGTTGAAGCGACCTGATCTAGCACAAAAACCGCGCAGGGCGCGGTTTTTATCAGTCATACGCTTAATCAAAAATCATCCAGATCGCGACAAAGGCAACAATGGAGAGCCCATAAATTACACTCAGCATGATGATGTTCGCTTTCGTCTTTTTCTCATACTTCGGATTGGATTTGCTGTTCTCCTGCGACATTCCGACCCACAGCGTGGCGATCAGACCGATGACGATTAATGAAATGACGACGATATACATCCACATGACGTTGACTTCCTTTCTGCAGCGTTCTAAGTATCATTCTTTAAAAAAAGTCCATCAGCATCGGCGGGCGGACCGGAATGGAAGCCTCCAGCCGCTGCAAGGCCGTCTCATCGCCCTGCAGTCTGCCGGAGCGAACCAGCTCCGCAGGCTTTACATAGCCCAGCAGCAGGGCGGTTAGTGCTCCAATGTCCAGATGAAGCTGGTCAGGACTTGAACCCTTGACGGCTTCTTCGACCTTCTGAACGATGATTCCGGTGTCAGCATTGCTTTGAATGTTCCACACTCCATCGTTCCAGAGCGCTGCCTCATCAGAGATGTGAAGTGTCCATCCTTGGCCGGTAATATGATGCAGCGGATATGATCTCAGAAAAGCCTCTACATCCACAATCCTCGCCATGAAATAAGGAAAACGCTCCTGATGAATTCGGGGATCAGGCAGCATGAACGGCAGCCGATCATCTCCCGGCACCATAGTCAGAGTCACTTCTTCAATCCGAGCGTCATGGTTGGAGATATACGTCCATAGAGCGCTTCGAGCCTGTTCATGTAAGAACACGAACTCGCTGCATATCAGCTCTTTATCCTTCAGCTCGTAAAAAATATATCCCTGCGGCTCACCGTCCTCTGCATAGTAAACGGCGGTATGGGCTTGGTCTTTAAGCACGGAATGCTTCCACCACTCGGTTGTGCGCACCAGTGTACCGTTGTAGCGTTCAGCAAATGCCTCATAGAGAGAGCTTAGCAGATTTATATCTGCAGCTCCGCGAACAATCCGCCCCGGAACGGAGGACTTGGGGGGAAGCTGATGCATCTGAAGCTTGTAGGTTAAGGTATCCGTATATACCTCCCAGCCAAATTTGCGGTAAAAAGGAATGGAGAACGGGTGAAGAAACGAAATGGCCTGTCCTTCTGCTCTCATATGCTGAAGGGCATGCTTGAGCAGCTTAGCGACATGTCCTTTGCGCCGATTCTCCGGCCAGGTAGCTACACCGGCAATGCCGCCCATGCTGAACTTCTGGTTGTGCAAATAAATCTGAAAGGGCAAGATGGTCAACTTCGCCTGCAGCTTCCCCTCCTCAAAGCATCCCCAGAACTGTTCTGGCCGGAACAGCTCTCGTTTCTTATCCTTCTGCTCTTTAGTTAATGTGTACTGAAAAGCATACTCCGACAAAGAGATGCTGTCCTCAAACTCATCCATGCTTAGGTTTCTCATTTCCATAGAGATCGTGCTCCTTTCCATGCTGCTGTCTGACAACATTGTCTACGCTTTCCCATGTCTCTGTCAAACATGAAAAAAACTGCACCGTGTCAGCCTAAAGGCTCCCCGTTGCAGTTTACGCTAGGCCCTATTATTTCTCGCAAGCAATCCCGTCTTTGTCACGGTCCTTCTTGTCATTCGCTTCATATAATGCTGCAGATACAAACGGCTTGTATTTCGTCTTGCCGCCCTTGTTCTGAATCCCTGCTTTTTTGGCGACGCCGCCTTTGTACACCTTGTTCAGCTCCTATTATCAAGGTTCATAATGGCAGAGCTTGCCCTCGTAAATGAGCGTCAGTTGGCTGCATTTTCGAAAATCGTCCGGTGTCACCAAAGCCGGCAGCTTGTCCCACAGCTTGATGCCCGAGCGCTGCAAGATTTCGGCTACAAACTGAGAGCAGAAGTAAGAGTTGCTGAATTCAACCGGTTCCTGAAGAGCAATGCCGATGACACCTAATATATTGTAGAGAAACTTCTTCTGGCTGCGGATGAAGATGTGCAGGACACGCTTCATTTTCTCAATTTCCCGCTCACTGACCTTTAGCTCATAAATGACACAGGTAGTATCCGGGAATTTACTGAAGGTGCCTGTCGCAACGTCCTCCTTGACGAACCCGCCGTGCAGCGGATTTCGCGGATGCTTACGTCCAAAGCTGTACATTTCTGATAATTCACGGTTAAATGAAATGGATGCGTGGTTATAAGGTGCTCTCGTATAGCTTTGAATGAGCTGTGTGAACAAGGTCCCTGTATTACTGAGCATAATATAGACCGATGATGGTGAAGCCATAGTAAATTACCCCTTATCATTGAACAACTATTGCTTCATAATAACATAGGATTCTATTCTTGAAATCATTTCATAGACAAGTTGGTGATGGTGTTGAACAGCAGCGCTTCTACTTTAATTGTAATCCTGGCAGGCCTTTTGCTCGTACATATTCTGTTTCTTATTCTCGGTCGGCTCCAGCCGGACCGTGATTACTCTCGTATCGGTCATCGTATTAATACCTGGTGGGGCATGTTCTTTGTCTTCTGTCTGGCCGCGCTATTAAATCCGGTGGTTTCCCTGCTTTCTCTGATGGCCTTGTCGTTCTTCGCTTTAAAAGAATATTTCTCCATGATCCGCACTCGAAAGCATGATCGGCGGATTTTTCTGTGGGCGTATCTATCGATCCCGGTTCAATTTTATTGGATCTATATAGGCTGGTATGGCATGTTTATTGTGTTTATCCCGGTCTATGTGTTTCTGTTTCTGCCTCTTCCCCGTTTGATCAACAAGGGTACGCTCGGTTTCCTGCGCAGTGTCAGCTCGACCCAATGGGGGCTGATGCTGATGGTGTTCGGCCTGAGCCATCTGGCTTATTTCCAGGTAGCCACCCCGCAATACGGGGCCGGCCTGGTTCTGTTTCTGGTCATCCTGACGCAGCTCAATGATGTGGTTCACGAGATCTCCTCCATTTATCTGGGCAAACGCCGGATTGTACCGACTGCCAATCCGCTGCTGACCTGGGAGGGCTTTGTCTGTAGCTTTCTGGCTACAGCCGCCGCGGCTGTATTCCTGACTCCATACCTGACGCCCTTTGATCTTAAGTTCGGTGTCATATCCGGGATGCTGATCAGCCTTGGCGGATTCTTTGGCAGCCTAACCGTCTCTGTATTAAAGCGTGATTTGCTCATTGGCGATGATGAACGCTTTGAAGCGTTGAAGAAAAGCTACCTGAGCCGCGTCGATAGCCTGGCTTATACCTCTCCCGTCTTTCTGCATTTCACACGCTACTTTTTTGACTTTATGTAGGTGGAGTATAAACAGGCCCTGTCATAAGCGACAGGGCCTGTTTAACTATTCATTTTAGACTACGCATTACGATCTAATACAAATTGAGAGGAGCTGTCATCCAGCTCTTCTGCGATTCGCTTCACGTGATCGGCCTGCTGCATAGTCTGCTCGACGGCTGCCGACTGCTTGGCGGCTTCCTGCTTCATATCCTTGCCGCTTTCAGAAGATTTCAAAGCGATCTGCGAAACCTCTTCCAGTGCGGCACTGATCTCCTCGGTTCCTGCCGACATTTGCTCTGCAGCTTGAGAGATTTCGGAAATTTGAGAGGATACTGCACCAGCCGATTCTATCAGCTCTTCAAAAATCAGGCTGGTCTTCTGCATCATATTCACGCCGACTTCAATCTCGTGAGAGTTGCTTTGAATCGATGAAGCCGTTTGCTCTACCGAATCCTGAATGTCGGTAATCAGCGCGGTAATCTGCTCTGCGGAGGTTCTCGACTGCTCCGACAGCTTGCGGATTTCCGAAGCGACGACGGCAAAGCCCCGTCCGTGTTCTCCCGCTCTCGCGGCCTCAATACTGGCATTCAGCGCAAGCATCTGGGTCTGAGAAGCTACACCCTGCACAACCGAGGCCATTTCACCAATATGCGCGGAGTGCTCATTGAGCTTCAAGATCGCTTCCTGGGCAAGCTGTGCCGCCTGATTGACTTCGTTCATTTGCCCTACTGCGGCTTTCAGAGAACGTCCCCCTTGCTTGGCCCCTTGATTCATGAACAGCGCCGCCTGGTTTACCGTTCCCGCAGCTTCAGCCACTTTTGTCACGGATTCAGCCAGCTCCTCCATCGCCCGGGCACTTTCACGCAGAGCCTGAGACTGATTCTGAGTGCCCTTCACGGTGTCATTGAGAGATTTCGATAGAGACTCCGTAACCTCACTCGTTTCTAGAGCGGACTGGTGCAGCTGCAACGAGCTGGCATTCAGCTGCTGTGTGCTTTGCTTGACCCGTGTCATTAGCTGCTCCAGATGATGAATAAAGCGATTAATTTCATTAGCCAGCCCGGCAAGCTCGTCCTGTCCCTTCACGCGGATTCGATATGTCAGATCCGCCTGGCCGGAATTTAAATTTTGGGCAGCGAACAGCAGCTGCTGCAGCTTTTTCCCGATAATATAACGGTTTAATATGTAAATGAGCACCAAAACCATGACGAACAGCACACTGAATTGCAGGAGCACGCTTTGCTTCTGCTTGGCAGCCATAAGGTCAGAGGCATCCTTTGAAAGTGCTACCCGGACCCCACCCCAGTGCTCGCCATCAATGTAGAGCGGATAAGAGATATCCCAGGTCTCCACCACTCTGCCGTCAATGACCCGAGGGTATTTCTGCAGCAGCACCTGGGATGTATCTGTGTTTGCCGCCGCAGCATAGCCGGTCTTGTCGTTAAATACCCGATTAGCCCGGTATTTCTGACTGAGTAATCCGGTATCTCCCCAGGGATCTAATGAAAGCTCGCCGGTTGGAGAATATGTCGTGTTGTGAGTCGCTATATAGCCGGCCGCCTCCGGATTATCCGAATACGCAGCCGGAATTGCAAACACAACCGAGCTGTCTACAAGGAAGCTGTCAATAACAGACTGCCATTTGTCATCAGTATAAGCATCATATTCACTACTATACTTTAGCTCATATTGCCACAGCGGAATCTCACTCCCGTCATGCAGCAACTGAAGCTTGTTCATGGCATCCGGCTCATTCTCCATTCTTTTGCGGGCAGCTTCTTCACTTTCAGGGAGTACAGACAGCTGATCATTGAAGAGCCGAGTTCTCAACTCCTGTCCGGTATACGCTTGCCCGTTGCTTAACGTGACTCCATTTCTAAGATCATCCTCCGTTAAAGACTGAAGCGTCTGCGCTAAAGATTTGGCAAGCGCACTTCCCTTATCCAGCAGCTGCTGCTCCACATCCTTCTCCATTCGATCCCATTGCCTCATGACAAAGAGAAACATAACCAATAACAGTGCGACGGCCATCACGAGAATAAATTTTGCACTTAACGTATGTAGCCAGCGAATGGTAATACTCTCCTCTCTTTTTCTACAATATTCTACAATGTACTTCTATTCACATTCTAAACCTTTGTGATTCATGTTACAAGCGGACATTTTATTAAAGTAACATGGTAAAGCGATGTAGAAAAAGACCCTTTTCCTCTCATCCAGGAAAAAGGTCTTTACATGCTTATCTGTCCTTATTTAACAATCAGTACCGGACATTGAGCCCGCTTAACTACCTTATGACTAACGCTGCCAAGGACCATCTCCTGAAGAGCATTGAGGCCACGGCTGCCAATCACGACCAGGCTGGCTTTTTCTTTGTTGACATAATCTACAATGGCAGGCCCCGGCTCACCATGGAGCACCTTCACCTTGTACGTGATCTCTTCCTGCTGAAGCCACTCCTCCACGCTTGCTAGCTTCTTCCGGCGAAGCTGCTCTACCTCTACATGGCTCTGGGCATGAAGTATTTCGCTTTTGGCCTTGTCGAAGTCAGCGACCAGTACAACCTCCACGGTAGCGTTAGCCGAAGCTTTAGCCAGCTTGCCGGCTTCCTTCGCCGCTCGTAACGAATTCTGTGATCCGTCAGCAGCCAGTACAATACGTTCATACATGGAATATCACTCCTTGGTCCATTAATGTGCACTTCGGTTTGCTGCTTGAGGATCTTTGTATACCGCCAGCTTATCTACGATTTTTTGACTTGCTGAATTGAGGCCTTTGACAGTCACTTTATTGTCGTTCTCTTTGTATTTGATGACTACCCGGTCAATGGCTCCCACTGCGGAGTCATCCCACACATGGGCGTTGGAGAAATCAATGACAATATTCTGATTCTGTGCAGTCAAGTCAAACTTATGAACAAAGCTGTCAACGGATGCAAAGAACAGCTGACCCTCCACCTGAAAAATCGTACTGTGTTGCTGCTTCGATTCCGTAACCTTGATGCGCGAGATTTTGGAAACGAACAGAACGGCACTCAGAATGACCCCGGCAATAACGCCTTTGGACAGGTCATGGGTGGCAACGACAATAATAACAGTGACCAGCATGACTGCGGCATCGCCGCGCGGGGCCTTCACAACATATTTAAAGGAAGACCAGTCAAAGGTGCCGATGGATACCATGATCATGATTCCGGCAAGAACCGGCATCGGGATCTGAACCACATAATTGCCGAGCACGAGGATCAGGAACATCAGGAATGCACCTGCCACAAAAGTAGACAGCCTTCCTCGTCCGCCGGACTTCACATTAATGACCGATTGGCCAATCATTGCACAGCCGGCCATGCCGCCAAAGAAACCTGTTACAAAGTTTGCAATTCCCTGTCCCCGGGCTTCCCGGTTCTTGTTACTGCCTGTATCCGTCATATCATCTACGATTTGAGCGGTCAGCAAAGACTCCAGCAGCCCCACGATCGACAAGGCAATCGCATAAGGGAAAATAATCTGCAGCGTCTCCAGATTTAACGGAACATCGGGAAACAAAAAGGCAGGAAGCGACCGGTCGATATGTCCCAAATCGCCGACGGTTCCCAGGTTAGCACCAGACATCACCGCGATCACCGAGAGCAGGACGATTGCGATAAGTGGTGCCGGGATCGCTTTGAAGAAACGTGGCAGCACGTACACAATCAGCAGCGTCAAGCCGACAAATAAATACGTCATCATCGAGATATTCCAGAAATACGGTACCTGAGCCATGAATATCAGAATCGCCAGGGCGTTGACGAAGCCAATCATGACTGCTCGTGGGATGAACTTCATTAGCCTGGCTACCTTGAAGTAGCCAAGAAGAAACTGAATAATCCCTGTCAGGATTGTAGCGGCGAGCAAATAGTTCAGGCCATGGTCTTTCACGAGTGAAGCGATCACTAATGCCATCGCACCCGTAGCTGCGGATATCATTCCCGGACGGCCGCCTGCAAAGGATATGATGACAGCGATGATAAACGAAGCATACAGCCCCACCATCGGATCCACATTCGCAATTAAGGAAAAAGCAATGGCTTCCGGGATGAGCGCGAGCGCAACTACGATGCCGGAGAGCAGATCTCCCCTCACATTGCCGAACCATTCATTTCTTAATCTTTCGGACACTTGTATTCCACCTCATCCAATATATTGGCTTTTACGATTGATATAGGATATGATTACATCGTATTCAGCCTGTTCACAACCAACAGTTTATCACCGCTAGTCCCGAAATGGAACCTTTTTGGGGCTTTTATTTTTCATGAAGGATATACCGTGTTTTGCAGTAAGGAGCCTGGTTATGATTATTGGATATATGCGACCTTTTTATGAAGACCCCGAGTGTGAATGCCAGACAAAGCAGTTAACGGACCATGGCTGTCAGCATATCTATCAGGAGGAGCATGCCGCACCCAAGAGACGCACTGAGTTGGAGCGGATGATGGAGCAGCTGCAGCCGGGCGACACCGTCATCGTAACAAAGCTGTTCGTCTGGGCCGATTCAACCCGGCACCTGGTAGAGCTATTAGAGATGCTGGAGCAGAAGCAGGCGGTCTTATTATCCCTTCAAGAAGGAATTGAGACTGATCCTGCCTTAGCGTACCCGTTCCAGACCATTGCCAAGCATTTGGTGCAATTCCAAAGCGATGCCATGAGCGAGAATACGCGGCAAGGATTGCTGCAGGCGAAGGAAAAAGGCAATGCCCCCGGTCGGCCGCGTAAGCCGGATCAGAATGTACAGCGCGCGATTGAAATGTATCAGAGCAAAACATACTCGCTTGCCCAGATCAAAGATGAGACCGGCATCAGTAAATCAACGCTATACCGGTATTTGGAGCAGTGATGCTGATCTCCACGTACCTTCAATCCACCGTTCTTTTGCAGAGCCTTGGGATCTCGTGCCGGCTCTGAGGAGAACGGTGTTTGGGTTGTGCTCCTGATATTTTGCCGTTGTTATGTGCCCCCTTGGCGGGGTTCGAGCCTCCGTTGTGACGAATATCTAATGCTTTATTATTTTGAATTTTTCACATGTTGTAATTGTATAAATAGATACGATAATAGAGTCCTTCCCATGAAAAAAGCTGATCGAAAGGCTTACGCCTCAGACCAGCTTGATGGATAACGAATATGAGTTCTTCTCAGCCTTATTTCTTAGCAGGCATGGGGGTAAAGAGCAGGTTGACGGGAAGGTTGCTTCCCGGAGCAGCAGTTAACATGATCTCAACACTTTGCTCGTAGTCGCCAGTACGGTACAAAACAGCCTGCTCATTTGGAGCGCTGACTTGTCCATTCGAATAAATGGCGGTGATTAACCCATTGACCATAGCATATCCCGAATACTTTCCGCCGCGGGGATTGAATGAGATCAACGTATTAGGTGCCACTCGTTCCAGACGAATCTTGTAAAGAACTCCAAAATTGCCTGCGTTGGAGGTAGGACTGTTGTACATAGGATCGGTGCCCATTAAATTCGGATCGTCTCCATCATCTCCCAGCAGCAAACGCTCTGGCTTGGCGCCCACTTCTTCGAAATGTTGAATGATTCGGGTCGAGTTCGGGTACGTTCCGCGATTATGCACGCCGTCTTTATCAAGCAGTGGAAGCTCCTTCCACACCTTCAGCGGTTCAGCCTTCTCATCAATCATGATGACGTCAAACTGAATCGGAAGGTCACTGTAAAGATCTGCAAAGAGCGAAATAACATCACCCTGCTTCATCCGCGTCTGGCTAAGCTCGGTCATGACCAGTCGGCTTTCCCCTGGCGCCAGCGTGATCGCAGACTGCTTGGAGCCATTCTGCATCGATTCAAAGTAGTACAATACAGATTTCTTCCCGGCTGCCGTGGCAATATAGGTCGGTCCGGCAAAGCCCAGATTTTCTGTGTTTATCACAGCTGGAGATGCATTATTGTTCGTAGCAACCACATACATTTTGACATTTTTATTTACGTTGTTTACATGATGAATCATGAAACGCATGTCCCCGGAGGCCGTCTCGCGATAGACATTGCCGAGCTCATTCACGGTTTCGGGGCTGTTGCTGCGGATCAAGGTGCTTGGCTCGTCCAAATACTTATAGAGAATTCGGTCACGGCCTGTCACTTCAGATCCATTAAACGTAAACTTCTCTCCGGCCGGAATAAACAGCTTATTGAAATCATCCTCTGCATACAGCGTTTCACCTGTAATGTTGATGATTCGGGTCGCCGTTGTGCTTACCCCTTGCTGGTCAGTCACGGTCAGATTAATCGTCTTGGGGCCCGGTGTGAAAAAAGCATACGCATTATTGTCCCATTGCACAGACTTGATGCCTTCATCATCGTAGCTCTGGTCAGTGTATGTAATCCACTCGCCCATTTTATATTCTGCTTTATCGGTTGTAAATGCGGCCACTGGAGGCTGATTCGGCTTCAGAACCTTTACCGTCTGAGTGGCTGGTTCACTCCAGGCTCCACTGGCATCCTGAACATAATACGTTACCACGTAATCTCCAGGCTGGCTAAACACGTCCTGCCGCCCCTCCCAGCGCTCATTCACGATCGGAAGCCCTGTAGGAGACGTGGCTTGCGTGCTGTAGGTTACTAGCGTCTCACCCGCATAAATCTCCTTCGGTCCTATTGTAAATGCTGCTACAGGCTTCTGCTCCAGATTCATAATGATGCGCTTGCCAATGTTATCCACTTGGTACTTCAGATTGAGCGCTTGTGTTATGGACGTCAGCGGAACCATGAAGGTTCCTTTGGTCTGATACGATGCCCCTTTCATTGACTTTACAACATCATTCACCGTGTAGCTGGCGCTGTCTGTCTTGAAGCGCAGCTCGGTATCCCCCTTCAGAATCACGGTTTCCTTCGTCTTGGCTTCATAGCGGAGCTTGAAACCAACACGGTCAACCAGCGTCCGGATCGGAACATAAGAAATACCTTTATTGACCAGCAATGGCTGCGGCGCTTGATACACCTGTCCGCCTAGCTCAAGCTTTGTACTATTATAATAAAAAATGAGTTCGTTCATGGACACCGGCGTTGGCGCTGGCTCCGATTCCAGACTGTTTCCAGCCCCTTCTTCTGCTTCTTCTGTACCTTGCCCTGGTACAACGTCCTTGTCCGCTTCTACTTTTTCCACTTCTCCTTGAATAACTTCTAGCTGTCCGTTCTTCTCACTTTGCGGTGCTTCATAGACTTCGCCGGTCACTGTGCCGGGTACGGGTCCCGTACTTACAGACTCAGCTCCTGCAGGAAGAACTGCAGCAGCCTGTACGACGACCAGCAAAGCGAATATCGTTAACTTTTTCAAATTCATACCTGTGCTCCCTTAAGTTTCTCGTTTTATTTTTCCAGCTCCCTAGTATTAAACGCACACTTTGGTAAAAAGTTCTTGTCTAAATGGTTAAAACCTCGCCACAGATCTTTATTTTCTACGAACAAAGAAGATTAAAGCCATACTTATGACAGTCTGAAGCCCCCAGAAAAGAATCGCAAGCAGGATCGTCATCGACATTTGGAACCAATGCTGAATCATTAATCCTCCCAACCATCCACCAAGCATACCTAACGCGCCGTACACGAATAGGGATACAATAATTGTGATGAAATGCCTTTGTTTTTGACGTAAGGTATGAAGAATTCTCGCAATGGTCATATCTGCTAGAAGCGATAATGGCAGAAGGAATAATAGAGTGAACGGAAGAAAGAAGACGTAACCGGCTGCAAATATATAACCGGTGGATGAGCTAACCTCATGACTTGGCTGGATCTCAAAGGATCTTTGAAGCGTAAAGAAGAACGAGACCATGGCCGGTGTCAAAAAAGCCGCAAGCACTTTACCAAAAGCATTCAATGTGTACCTCATAACCCCACTCCTTTTGTCCCTGATCATTGTGCAAGCCGTAATTTGTAGGAATGGAAACAATATACCATAGATTCTCCGTGTTGTGAATTAAATCACTTGATGAAGGTATGAAATACCTGAAGGGGTTTATCAACAAAACAAGCGTGCTGCCTCATGATGAGATCGCACGCTTGTTTGGCTTTATCATTCAGAAGGTACAATTTGCATAGCATCCAAGGCCTGCTTGGCGTGAGTTCTGGCCTGCTCTACACTGTCCGCTGCAGACAATGCGACCGCCATCCGGCGACCGATCTTGGTCACCGGCTTACCGAAGATCCGAACCTGGGTACGAGGGACAGCAAGGGCCTTCTCGACGCCAGTCACTTCATAGTTCTCCAGCTCGGCCGCAGCCTTCAGCGGCCGACTGGCGCCAGGCGTAATCAGCTCAATCTCAGGGATCGGGTAGCCCAGAATCGCCCGGACATGAAGTGCAAACTCTGATAGATTCTGGGTAACCAGGGTCACAAGTCCAGTATCATGAGGCCGTGGGGAAACTTCACTGAAGTAAACCCGGTCCTTGGCTAGAAACAGCTCGACCCCAAATAAGCCGTAACCGCCAAGCTCATCAGTGATAGCCTGAGCAATTCTTTTGGCCTCGGCAAGCTGGTCTTCACTCATGGCATGAGGCTGCCAGGATTCAATATAATCGCCGCTTTCCTGAATATGTCCAATTGGTGGACAGAAGCTGGTTCCACTGACCGAGCGAACGGTTAACAGTGTAATCTCAGATTCAAACGGGATAAATTCCTCAATAATGACTCTTCCGTTCTGCACACGGCCGCCTTCCATCGCCATATTCCAGCAGGACTGAATGTCTTCTTCACGGCGGCATACACTTTGTCCTTTACCTGAAGAGCTCATGAGCGGCTTGATCACGCAAGGATAGCCGGTTGACTTGACCGCAGCATCGAATTCTTCGTATGTGTCGGCAAACTGATACCCTGCCGTAGGCAGACCCAGCTTCTCGGCAGCCAGACGCCGAATGCCTTCACGGTCCATGGTCAGCCTTGCTGCACGCGCCGTCGGAATCACGCGGTGTCCTTCCGCCTCCAGCTTTTCCAGCTCGTGGGTGGCCAGGGCCTCAATCTCCGGAACGATCAAATCCGGCTTCTCTTCCTCAATGATCTGACGCAGCCGGGACGCATCCATCATATCAATCACATAGTGCCGATGAGCCACCTGCATGGCAGGTGCATGGCCATAACGGTCTACCGCCACCGTCTCAATACCTAAACGCTGTGCCTCCAGAATAACCTCTTTGCCCAGCTCCCCAGAGCCAAGCAGCATCATTTTGCGGGTCTTTAACATGGTAATCTCCTCGCTTTGTCGAAATGATCCGGCAGAACCGAAATTACAAAAAAGAGGCAAGGAGAAAGACACTCCTTACCTCTGCCCAGGCGTACGGCGATATCCACGATGATGCTCCCCCATGGTTTCCCATGCTACGCCAGTTACATCTCCGTGCTGAATTATAGTTCTATCATACGTATTTTAGAGTCATCCCGCAACTATTAAGGCAACTGACTCCTATTCTTTGTATAATTGTTCTACACAAAAAGTGAGTTCATGATTACTCCTCGTCATACTCCACGTTGTGGTATACCTGCTGCACATCCTCCAGATCCTCAAGCGCATCGATCAGCTTCTCGAATTGTGGAATGGAATCCTCGGGCAGGCTGACATAGGTTTGAGGCAGCATGCTCAATTCAGCAACCGTGAATTCAGTAACACCGGCTTGCTTCAGCGCCTCCTGGACCTCGTGATACTGATCCGGCTCTGCGTAAATAATGACGACATCATCCTCTTCCACGATGTCACGCACTTCGATGTCGGCCTCCATCATAAGCTCGAACACCTCATCCAGCGATTTACCGGTCATACCAAACACGGCCGTGGAGTCGAACATATAAGCTACCGATCCGCTGACGCCCATATTGCCGCCATTCTTGTTAAATGCAGAGCGGACATCTGATGCCGTCCGGTTCACGTTATTCGTCAGCGTATCGACAATGACCATAGCGCCGTTGGGACCGAAGCCCTCATAACGAAGCTCTGTGTACGTTTCTTCGCCGCTGCCCTTTGCTTTATCCAATGCCCGATCAATAATGGCTTTAGGCACGTTATAGGTTTTGGCCCGCTCCAGAACGACCTTCAGCGCTCGGTTCGACTCCGGGTCCGGCTCACCCTTCTTTGCAGCCACATAAATTTCTACGCCGAATTTCGCATAAATCCGGCTCGTATTTGCATCCTTGGAGGCTTTCTTTTCCTTAATATTATTCCATTTGCGACCCATACCGCTCCCGCTTTCTCTATGAATTTAAATCTGTTAGATTACCCTTCAAAAGGGTAGGTCCAAAAGCTTTCCACACCAAATCGCAGAACCATATCTTCTCGGGACAGCTTCTTGTCGCCCACGAGCTCCGGGGCTTGAAACTGCGAACGATGTGCTGTAATCGATTGGATCTTCTGATCTATATATTCCTCAACATCCTGATATACATCAGGCTCTCCAATGTAATCCCGACAGCCGTTGGAGAATGCAAGGCAATGCACCTCGGGGCGCTCATCCTTCGGCAGTCTCTGAATCGTCCGGATAACAGAAGCCCCTGTAGAATCATGATCCGGATGAACGCTGTATCCGGGATAGAAGGTAATCACCAGCGATGGCTTTACCTCATCCAGAAGCTTCTTCATTTCACCGTCGATCACTTCCGGCTCTTCAAATTCCACCATCTTGTCATGGAAGCCCAGCATTCTTACATCCTGTATTCCGATCGCCTTGCAGGATTCCTCCAGCTCCAGCTTACGAATGGCCGGAAGCGTAATCCGATTGGCAAAGGGAGGCACCCCCATGTTCCGGCCCATTTCGCCAAGCGTAAGACAGGCATAGGTGACCTGCCAGCCCTCGTGAATCAGCTTCGCCAATGTCCCGGAAGTGCCGAAGGCTTCATCGTCCGGGTGCGGAAATACAACCAGGACCCTTTTTGTCATCATGTCGTTCATCTCCTGTTCCTTAAAAAGGCTCCTGGCTGAGCTGCAATGCAACGACCAGTTTGCCCTGACTATCATGGCCTGCCAAAATCAGGCGTTCTGTATCGCTCTCCTCAAAGTGCGTGAGTCCTTCCGCGTAAACCCAGCCCTCTTCGGTCTTCAAGCCAACCCGGTAGGGTCCTGCTCCAGAAATTTTTCCACTGGAATAGCACACCTTGGCATTGGTTATAAAATTAGCCGCAGGATGTCGGGAGCTGTCCACATGCGCAGCATATGCACCTGTAGTCAGCTCCAGATGGACGTAAAGCTCCTGATCCTGCAGCTTGTTCAGCATCTGCTGTACTTCTGATAAATTAATAAGCTCCATGGTACCCTCCGGCTCAAGTAAGTTAGTTCATGTTCAAGTGCGAATATGACTATTCTATCACATTTAAGCCGAGATGAAAAAAGGTTCAGGACGCCTCCTTGGAATGACTAAATGGCCGGCATGACGTTACCGCCGCAGACGGGTATGTACGCGCCTGTCGTAAAAGAAGCCAGATCTGATGCAAGAAAAGCCACCATATTGGCAATTTCCTGATCCGTACCCCGGCGCCGCAGGGGAACCTGCTGCTCATAAGAGGCGTTATGCTCTGTCCCTTGATCCCGATCCCGGTCACTGACCGTCCATCCCGGGGCGACCTGATTGACCGTAATCCCCTGCTCCCCGACCTCCTTCGCCAGTACGCGATAGACGCCGTCCATCCCTCTTTTTCCAGCGGTGTACGCTGATTGGTTCGGGAAATTCTGCATGGAGCATTCCGTATTGATCCCGATAAACCTTCCGTAACCTCTCTCGGCCATGGAAGGAACAAAGGCTTTGGCAAGATAAACGCTCTGCATCACACAGCTGTCGAACTGACTCTGATAATCACGGGGATCCTGCTCTAGAACCGAGGTCCAGGCGTACTGCTCGACAGCATTGGCAACCGTAATATCTGGAAGCCTGCCCAGACTGGCTTGAATCTGCTCCTTCATCTGCATCACGGATTCCTGGCTCGTCATATCTCCTTGAACGATCATTGCTTTTCTTCCGGTCTGCAGAACCTCCTGAAGCAGCTGATTCGCTTTCTCCGCATTACTCCGGTAATGAATGACGATATCAGCTCCGCACTCCGCGAGTGTAGAAATCATTACCCGACCGAGCTGGCCCGTACCCCCAGTGACCAGAGCCATTTTCCCTGTCAAATCAATACGCATATTTCCCTCTCCCTTACATGTGAAATAGAATGCCGCCGTGCTAGCTTTTTAAGCCCCATGGCGCTTTAACCAGGTGTATACATCCCACAGATGCTTGATCGCAGTAAGCACTAACAGGCTGAAAAAAATCCAGGCCGCGGCAAACGCCACCGAAGAAAACAGCATCATCACGGTAAAAAAAGCAAAGGATTCCGTCCGCTCCAAGATCCCGGGGTTATAATGAAACCCTTTTATGCCTGAATTCTCAATCACATTTCCTGTCACCAAAAAGGTTGTCACCACGACCAGTATTCCAGCCAGGCTCAAAATTAACGGTGCATTTGCACCGGGATACGCTAGAACCAGGGCGGACATCATAGCCCCTTCAACGATACGATCAAACACAATATCCAGCACATTGCCCCATTTGGAGGGCTTGGTCATGCGTGCAATGGTTCCATCCACAGCATCCAGATAGCCGGAAAGCCATAACATCACAACAGCGGCAGCCGGATAGCCAGCCAGGAACACCGCAGCACTCCCCACTCCGAGCGTCATTGCGATCCAGCTGACCGCATTCGCCGACAGGCCGGCTTTGTGAAGGACGATGGCGCCCCGATGGATGATCGGCTGAACGGTATTTCTAGCATAAGAGTCCAGCATTTTCTCCCCTCCTTCTTACATGGGAAAGCACCACAGCTCATCCCGATTGTATTGAATGCCTAACCGCTGACCGGGAACATGCTGCACCAGTCCGGGCAGCTTCATCACCAGGTGCTCGTCTTGAGCCTCCAGCTCCAGCAGCGTATGATCTCCCCGAAAAGAAACACGCCGCACCTCTCCCTGCACCGGAGATGAAGAATCCAGAATCAGCCATTCGGATCTTAATGCAGCCTGAACCGGTCCATCACGTAATGAAGCCAGTGAGGGATGAAGCGGCAGCTCTCCAAACAGGGTACGCACCCGGCTTCCCAGCTTGATCCCTCTCAGCCTGTTGTCCATCCCCATAAATGCCGCTGCCCACGGGCTTGCCGGACGATAGTACAGATCCTCCAAGGTCCCGTACTGCTCTCGCTTCCCCTGATTCACCAGGAGAAACCGGTCGCCCAGCGTCATGGCCTCTTCCCGGTCATGCGTCACCATGATCATTGGAACCTCGCGCGTACGCTTGAGATCTGCAAGCCAGCTGCCCATCTGCCTGCGAAGCAGCGGGTCCAGCTGGCTGAATGGCTCATCGAGCAGCAGCAGCTCCGGCTCAATGATCAATGACCGGGCCAGCGCTGCGCGCTGCTCTTGGCCACCGGATAATGAAGACAAGGACCGCGAGTAAAAGCCCGCAAGTCCCACCTCCGCCAAGAGCTGCTCCGCTTTGGCTTTTCTTTCCTTCGGCTTTACGCCCTTCAGCTTTAATCCGATTTCAACATTATGTCCGACGCTTAAGAACGGCAGCAGGTAAGGCTTCTGAAAGATCATGGACAACCCCCGCTTCTCCGGTGGAAGCTGATGAATACGCCGGCCGCCCATGATGATGCTGCCCCGCTCTGGATGAAGAAGACCGGCCAGCAGCTGCAGCAGCGTTGATTTTCCGCTTCCCGAAGGTCCCAGGATCACGAGCAGCTGTCCTTTCTCCAGCGTAAAGGATTGTTCGGCCAGAGTAAACGATGAGCTGTAGCTGCAGCCGATACCGGACACCTGCAGGAACGGCTCTTTTGTAATGGCGGTCATGCCGCTTCCCCCTTTTCAGCAAATTGATCCACCTGTGTTTCTCTTGCACTGTAGATCACAACCAACAACGCAGGAATAACAAATACCATGCTTAAAGCTCCCATCAGACTGTAATCGCCGCTAGAAAGTGTGCTGAAGAGCAGCATCGGCAGTGTAATCAAGCTTCCCCCGCCGATGAACAGCGTAAATAAATACTGACTCCAGGAGTTCAGAAAGCTGAACAGAATACTCAGCGTGAGCACCGGCTTCAACAGGGGCAGCTCAGCCTGAACAAACGACTGCCAGCGCGTGGCACCCAGCAGGCGCAGCTGCTTCTCATATCCGGAATCATAGCCGGCGTAGAAGCCGTATAGCAAATAGATCGAGTATGGCGCTGCCGGAATAAGATGAGCAAGCAGCACACCCAGCCAGCGGTCAGACAGCCCGATCTGAAGAAAAAACACATGTACCCCGACCGCAATGGCAATGCCGGGAATCAGAATGGGGGCAATCAGTGCGAGGCGAATCCAGCGATTCCCGCGTTGAATATACAAGCCGAGAGCTCTTGCTGCCGGATACGCAACCAGCTGCGAGATCGCACTTGTCGCTGCTGCAAGCCCCAAACTGTTCAGAATGGAGGTCCATACCTGGGAATGAGACGAGAACACATAGGACCATGCACGGAGACTAAAGACTGGCAGCAGCTCCGGAAAGCGCCATTGCAGCGAGAAGGACCAGATCAGCAGCGGCACGAACGGAAGAATAAACACGGCCAGCAGCAGGAGAAAGACCCCGGCATACCCGCTCCTTTGCTTAAGACTGCTGTACCGTATGATGTTCACCCCATTTCAAGTATAAGAACACTAACACCACACTAATCAACGTAATGACCATGTTGATCGCCATCGCTTCCGGGCGATAGGTCAAATCCGGATTGGTATAGGCCTCATAGGCAAGAATCGGCAGAGCCGGCTGACTGACCGACCCTAATATGTACGGCACCTCAAAGGAACCAAAGGTATAAGCAAATACAATGATTGATGAAGACAATAACGGCGGCAGCATGAACGGAAATGTCACCAGCCTGAAGCGCTGCCAGGAGGATGCGCCAAGAAGCCGCAGCTGACGCTCGTACGGCAATACCCAGGCTTTTAATATACTGATAATGGATACCGCAATGAAAGGAACTTCCTTCCATATGTACTCCAGTATAATGCCGGCGCCCACTTGATCCTGTACCAGCACCGGAAATGCAGCCGGCTCTTGAATTATGCCTGCCCAATATGCCAGTCTCGACAAATACCCGCTCTGACCTAACAGCATCCAGATCGCCATCGCTCCCACCACATGAGGCAGCGGCAGATTAAACTGAATCAAGAATTGCAGCCACTTGCTCTTGTTCACATATCTTCTCAGCCAAAGTGCCAGAAGTACCGCCAGGACGGCGGAGATGAGCGTAGAGAACAGAGATACCATGAGCGAGAAGCTGAGAGAGCTATAGAAGATTCGCGACACGAACAGCTCCCGGTATACATCCAGAGACAGCTCCGTTTGGCCGATCAGCGGAACATAGCCCAGGCTCTGTTCGCCCGTAATCCACAGTCCTGCACCAACAGGCACCAGAATGACCAATACGGAGGGCAGGAGCATCCCCGCGAGGAGCCAGAGGCGAGCTTTTTTACTTTTGGAATAAAACATACTTCCTCCAGCCTTCCTCCAACGCCTGATTGTACGCCGGCGACAGATCCGGCAGCTTATGCTTCAGCAGATCCTCTGCCGGCACCGCGGTTTCACCGGCGTCGCTTTGAATCTGCTTGTACTGGCTTGCAGCCTCCCCTTCCAGCTTGGCAGGATGGATTCCCAGACCGTCTCCCCAGCCCTCCTGCGTCCCCATCTTCTTAAACTGCATTTCCGGCTCCAGCAGCAGATTGGCCGTCACCATCGCCGCTGCTTTATGCTTGGCGTTATAAGGAATGGCAACATAATGATAATCTCCAATCGTCCCGGTGCGGAATACATAAGGCCTTGCCGTCTCCGGCATTCTGCCTTTGTTAATCTCGGCCTGAATGCCTCCTAGATCCTGCACAAACGTAAAATCGACCTCATTGTTGTTAAACAGCGTCTGCAGCTCCGCGATGGACTTCGGATATGTTTCACCACCCCGCCATAAATGCGGCTTGATCTCATTCAAGTAGCTCCAGACCGGCTCAACCGCTTTTTTGAATTCTGCTTGGTCTAGCGGCTTTTCCCACTGCTCATAGCCTCCGCTTAGCTCATAGAACAGCTGCTTCACAAATCGTGTACCGATAAAATCAGGGGGAGCATTGTATGTAAACCGACCCGGATTATTCTGAATCCACACCTTCAGCTCTTCATAGCTTCGCGGCAGTTCATCCGGATCTACGGTGCTTGCGTTATACACGAACTGAAACTGGGCGCTTCCCCATACCGATTCCATGCCCTCTGTATCGTTTCCAAAATCCTTTTGAATGGCAGGATTACTGTAATCGACGTATTGTGCGTTAGGAAGAATCTCAGCAAAAGGACCGAACAGCGCTTCTGCCTGCTTCAGGGTATTGAAATTTTCTCCGTTAATCCAAATTAAATCGACGCTGCCTTCCTCATGCCTTCCTGCCTGCTTCTCATTCAGAACCTTATTAACAGCTTCAGCCGTATCATTGACCGGAATCCGCTTCAGCGTAACTCCGTATTCGTCCTTCAGCACGCGGCCAACCGTCTGATCAACATACGAATTGATCACATCACTGCCGCCCCATAAATACCAGTTGACCTGCTGACCTTTAGCCTCATCAACCACCTGTTCCCAGCTGGAGCCACTAAGAAGGCTTGCATCCTCCGCACTCCTCACGACTTCCAGACTGCCGGAGCTGCAGGAGGATAGGATCATCGCCGCTGACAGCCATAGAATTAGTGCAGCCATAGGCTTTTTCATATGCAGCCACCCCTTTCTATCTATCTCTTATATAGCCGCTGATACTGCCGTACAAAGCGTTCGTCAATCCAGCGTTTTAGCTTCCAGCACCATCGCCCGTAGAGCAACACCTTCTTATATAGCAAAATCGCCTTGCGGTTCCCCGTCGACATCAGCGACAGATAGTCACGCTGCGGTGAATATGCCTGAAGCTCCGTGCCGCTGAAAAATGCGCATAGATTGCTCCACAAATACGGAGCCTCCCTGACGGCATACACCCCGGCTTTGGGGAGAGGGCGATGTCCGTCCAAGGCGGCGCAATCACCCGCGGCAAAAATCTCCGGGTAATCCACGGACTGCAGCTTTGGCGTCACCAGCAGATAGCCGCCGTCGCGGACCTGCAGCCCTGAAGACATAAACACGTCCGGTGCTTTGGGACCTGCTGCCCAAATCAGATGTTGAAATGGAACCTTGCGGCCGGATGTTAATATCACGATGCCTTGATCCACCTTGAGCGCCGCATCGTTTTCATACAGCCGTACATTTTGTTTGGCAACAATCTGTGTAAGACGACGGTGTATGCGTGAGCCTGTCTTCATCCCAAGTAAAGAGCCTGCACTGATTAACGAAACAGAGCCGCCTTTTGTCCGGTTACGAGCCTGCAGCGCCAGGCTGAGTTCCAGTCCAGCAGCACCTCCTCCGACCACGACCGCGGCTTCATCCCCATGCTCCTGGACCGCCCATTTCATAAACGCCTCTAAAGGCTTGACGGGAAGCCCGTATGACAGGACGCCTGACGTATCTGTGCCGGCACTCTGCGAACCGATATCAAAGGAGAGAGCATCATATGAAAGCGACTCCTGCGACGCCAGGTGGATTACTCTGGACTTGGCATCTACGGAAATGACACGGTCCTGCACCAGGCGCACGCCGGCCGTTTCAGCCAGCTTTCTTAGGTCTACTCGAATTTCGTCCAGGATATTGGTGCCTTCGATATATCCAGAGATCAGTCCGGAATAATATTGAAATGGCGATGGCGAAATCAGGACAACCTCTACATGTGGAATCGGCTGTCGGCTGAGCTCCTTCAAAACATGAAGATGTGCATGTCCCCCACCCGCCAGGATCAGACGACGCTGGTCTCCTGCAGCAATCATCGGAACCATTTAACGTAAGCCTTCAGCAGCTTGTAGACCGGACCGTCAAACAGCTTCTTTTCCCAATACTGCCCTGAAGCCTTTTTCAGAGCCTCGCCATGGGTCGGGTAAGGATGAATCGTTTCGGCAATGTGGCTCACTTTACAGCCATGCTGCTTCGCAAACACCGCCTCCTGCATCCAGTTACCAGCCCCTTTGCCAACAGCATGTGCTCCCATAATTTTTCCCTTTTGATCTGCAATGATTTTGACGAGTCCTTCCGTGCTGCGGTCGGTAATGAAACGGTCTACCTCCTTGAGGTCTGTGATGTATATCTGTATATCATCTCCCGCCTGTTCTCGGGCCTCCTTCTCCGTCATGCCCAGATGAAAAATTTCCGGCTCCGTATACGTCACCCAAGGCACCGCATCATAGCTCACCTTGCGTCTTAGACCGAATACCGCGTTAGACACGGCAACCTTGCCCTCCATGCCAGCGGCATGGGTAAACGGAAACGGCTTAATGACATCTCCAATCGCGAAGATAGAGCGCGCCGTCGTTCGTAGATTTTTTTGAACAGCGATATGATCTCCGTCCAGCTCCACCGAGGTTCGGTGCAGATCCAGCTGGTCTGTATTCGGCATCCGCCCGGTGGCAATCAACAGCCCTTCTGCCTGCCAGGTATGCTCATGTCCGTTTATGCGGCCGTAAATGGTTTTGACACCGGCTCCGTCTGCCGCTACCTTCTGCACCTCGGTATGATAGACGATGCTCATTTCCTGTTCCATTAATGACTGGGCCCGGGCCGCAATATCATGGTCTTCTTTCGGGAACAAAGAATCTCCCTTGACCAGCAGCGTAACCTGCGAGCCCAGGCGAGCCAACGCCTGAGACAGCTCCAATCCCACCGGTCCGGCGCCGATGACCACCAATCTCTTGGGAAGCGACATCATGTCAAACACACTTTCGTTCGTCAGGTAATCAATATCCTTGAGCCCCTCGATATCAGGCACTTTGGCTCTGGAGCCGGCAGCAATGATGATTCTTTTGCCCTGCAGTGTCTCCTGACCATCGATTTGAATAGCATGATTATCTAGAAACTTGGCATGTCCCTGGTACACATCAATTCCCATACTTTCAAAATGCTCTGCCGCATCATGATGCGCAATGACCGCCTTTGCCGCCTGAACTCGACGGTAGGCTTCCAGATAATCGGCTTCGCCGGTAAGGCTGAGCCCATATCCCTCCGCGGTCTTGCGCGCGTCATGTAAGTCATTGGCCGCCGCAATGAGTGCCTTGGATGGAACACAGCCCGTATGCAGGCAGTCTCCACCGGGCTGGGCGTCCTTATCAATCAAAGCAACCTTAATTCCGAACCGGATCGCGCCAACGGCAGCGGTAAGTCCGCCGGAGCCGGCACCGATCACGATCAGATCATATTTTTTCATCTGGCCCCTTCCTCCTCTCGATGCGCTAAGCATGTACATCCGAAGCAGTGAGCTCCCGCAGCGTACAGTGCTATATGTGAAATTTCGATGTATTTAAACAAAATGCCTACTAACTTGATTAACCTCAATCCTGCTAACCCAAACAAACGATCCCGCTTCTGCAGCAGCTATACAAAGACTTCAAGCATGTTACGAAGGTTATAGAGCATTACGATCACCTTTCAGCCAACATCAAAGAGACCAAGTGAAGGCTTACCACCTGATCCCTGGGTGTTTATTATGATCTGCCATCCTGCACGTATTGACATGATCTTGCGGCTGTGAGTTAGAGCTTCTTCACATGGAGCAAGATCCACCCTGACGCTGGGGATGATGTTCCAATGCTCGAAGCTCCTCAATCGTGACTTCAATCATAAGCTTAAGCCCTCTCAGCATGCTTTCCTGACTCATAGAAGGCATGCCAGGCTTGGCTGCAGCCATCTCCGGTGACGCCGGAAAATGAATAAAGCCGCCAAGCATAGCCTTCGCAGTCTTCTTGATTTCATTCAAAAGCACATACATTGTATTATTACAAATATAGGTTCCGGCAGAATAAGAAATCGATGCGGGTATTCCAGCTTCTCTCATGGTCTTCACCATCCGGGAAACGGGCAGCGTGGTGAACAAGCCATCCGGACCGTCTTCCTCAATGGGCTGCTCATGGGGTCTCACACCTGCGTTATCAGGATACGGTGCATCCTCCGCGATGTCCTTCATATTAATGGCGATCCGCTCTGGTGTTATGTCAGCACGTCCCCCGGCTACACCGCAGGCGAGGACTGCGTCCGGCTGAAAGGACCGGATTTCCTCCATCAGGAGTCTGGCACATTTATCGAATACCACGGGGAGTAATACAGTACGAATTTCTACCCCTGAAAAAGACAATGACTGCAGATCAAAAATCAGCTGCTCTGTCGGGTTAACCCGGCTGCCGCCGAACGGTTCAAATCCGGAAACTAGTATTTTCATAGACTCTCTCTCCTTCTCGTCCTATCATATCAGAAACCGTAAAGGGAACACCAACCTGACCTCGTGATATAATGGGAATCCAGGCTGTTGTAGTCATTCCGTCGGAGACTTCTTGTTTTGAAGCTCACGCCACACCTTTTTATTACTATACTGCTTGTCCTGGCTGATGTCTGGGCCAAACCAGACCGGAGGCTCAAAGCGCTCAGCCTCTTCCAAAGAAGAGAACTCCACCTCTATCACGCGGAGCTGAAGCTGAGTGTATTCGTCAATTTCCACCACTTGCCCATTCCATACCGCCGTAAGTCGTGTTTTTATTAACGGGACTGCCTGGTGAGCTTCAATAACCTGTTCATAGAGCCCTTCAGATATTGCAATCTCTACCTCTTCACGGGCAATGCCCCATCCTCTTTTAAACGTATGTGTGTATTCCAGCAAACCGGTCTGCAGGTCCTCAAGCTTTCTTACACGCAGCTCCTGATCTCCATCCAGAGCCAGATAGGTTTGTTCTATGCGCTGCTTTCGCCGCGGCTGTAAGCTTCCATCTCGGACGAGCTCCTCCGGGTCTTGATCAAGCAAAAATTTTTTTTCAATTTCCATGTGCATATGTAAGTCCCCCTATACGTTCTATAGTAATCTTTATCCTGTCATTATAAATCCATCTGTACAAAAAAGAACCCCCTGCCTGATGTGCAAGCAGGGGATCCTTAAGCGGGAAACGGTTATAGTCTCACCAGGCAATGGTTCATTGCTCCAGATTCTTACCTTTGTGCATCCAGGGAGTACATGTTGCTTACTCCCGTTGAAGATGGTCCATCGGAATCAAATCCTTTCGGAATTCAAAAGAAACTGTCAGTTAACACACCTGATGCTGCATCGGAATCAGATCCTTTCGGTTTCATCTTCGTCCAAGCCAAAGCTGCTCCATTGGAATCAGATCCTTTCGATCATATCAATCAAGTCTCATTCAGTTCAGTGTACTTCCGTCTCGGGCAATATCCTCAACCGTTTCCCGCTTGTTTTATATATACCACATCGGCAGAGAACGAAACATTGAAGCTGCGTTTTAAGCTGGGCTATGAGACAAATGTATTCTCTCCTAAATTTTGAAAATTACTGACTTAATATTTGAATATTGATATACTAGAGAGGTAATTAATGGTTTTATTATAAGATACATACAAAGTGGAATGTAAAAACCATCACTAAGCACTTAAAAAAATTATTGTTGGAGTAGGTGAAGCGTCAGCTATGTTTAGACTCATTATTTCTGAATTTAAGCAGCTAACTAGAAAGCCAATATGGCTTTTTATTTTTGCTGTGACAATTGTCGTCTCTATTTTTTTACCAAGATCTAGTATCACCCATTTGACGGTTATTCCAGGTATGGTCTACTTTATCATGATTATGTCCCTGTTATTGTCTATTTACGGGGCGGAATCAGCCCGTGCAGACAAAACTTATCAGGTTGATGAAACTCTATCCGTGACACCTTTATATCGGAAGTATTTTATGGCGAAGCTTATTTACTGGCTAATGCTATCTGCTTTTATTTACGTTTTATTTTATGCAGCGGTTTTAAGTTATATTGGTCTCATTCACAGCAACATCACCTCTGAAGATGTCTATCGTTCATTGGTATATACCCTCTTAGTATGGTTTATACCGTTCTTCTTCTCGATTTTGATTGGATATATCATATATAGCTGGCTCCCCAGCTTCTACAGTTATCTATTCATCGTCGTCATTTGGTTTTTAACTATGCCTTACAATTCTATGATTGGCCTTATTCCACGCAACTGGTCTGGCTGGATCATCAATGGGGACCCAAATATCATTCAAATTTTCTCTACAAATCCGCTAGAAAGTTTAGAGATCAACCGAGGATATTTCATTCAGAGAATATTTATGTTTCTTATTTTGTTCTCTGGCTATCTATTAGCGAAATATAAAATTCAGACCAAAATAAGAATAACAGCTGCGTTGTTACTAGTTATTTCTGTTTTGCTGCCTTTATTCTCACCCTATGTCCCTTATATTACTGGTGGAAACAGCTTAAGCTCCTCATCCGTAATTTTTCCAGAAAATAAAGGGCAGAGTCAATCTGGATATAGGATAACCAAGTATATATTTCATTTAAACCATGGACAAAGCAACCATGAATTGAAATACACCGTAAATGTTGAAATAGAGGCTGAACAAGATGATATAGAGTTTGCCTTGCTAGATGATTTTAAGATCAACTCAATACACATGAATAATAAAGCTGTAGTCGTGAGCCGGTCAGGTAATCTTGTTAAATTACAAATTCCTGAAAAAACCGGAATACTTCAGATGGATATAGAAACCGACTCCTTTATTCCAATTGGACCTTCTACCATTCAATTAGTCGCTACTACAGCCTGGTATCCCATGATCCCTGACGAAGCAAGGGACCCATACAATAATGCTATTAAGGAACAATACGAAGTCCACTGGGAACCTGCTAATCATAAACAAATCAAATCAAATTTACAGCGTTTGTCTCGTTCTCATTGGTCGGGTACCGCATATGGTCCAACATTTTTGATGGGGAGGTTTACTGAAGTGGACAATGTGATATTTCCTAAATATCAAACTGCGGAAAAAACAGAAAGAATTAATAGGGGGTTGGCAGAAATCTTTGATAACAATAACAAGAAGTACAATAAATCAGAACAATTGCCACCATATGTTTATTACGTTTCGACATTTTATGGAATGCAGGCTAACCCTGATGAAGCATATGTATACCCTAATGTTTTCCCAAATCAAGAGATTTTAAATCTATTCTATTTAAAAAAAGGTGAAGAATAATGTTACAGATATCTAGTATAACGAAAAAGTTTGGAAAAAAGGTGGCTCTTCATAATACATCTTTAACTCTGGATAAGGGGATTATAGGTCTCTTAGGTCCAAATGGCGCTGGTAAAACGACTTTTCTACGTCTATTGTCAACTTATTACGTTTCTGATTCTGGTGATATTACGCTGAATGAGCTCAGCTGGAGTAAAGACACAGAAAAAATAAGAAAAACGATAGGTTATCTACCTCAACAGACAGGTGTATTTCCTAGTTTAAAAGCGAGAGAGTATTTAGAATATATGGGCATATTGCGTGGGATGGATTCCGGACAGTTGTCTAAGGAAATTCCTTCCGTTTTGAAAGAGGTTAATCTTGAAGAGAAGGCTGATCACCTTATCGGATCATTCTCGGGAGGTATGAAACAAAGACTTGGAATCGCTCAAGCCATTCTTCATCAGCCCTCATTGTTGCTTGTTGATGAGCCTACAGCCGGTCTTGACCCCGAAGAACGGATACGTTTTCGAAATCTGATTAAACGATTAGGAAAAAATAGGCTGATCATTCTCTCTACTCATATTACAGAGGATGTTGCAATGACCTGCGATCAAGCTCTTCTTATGAAGGCTGGAGCTATTGAACAGTTTTCTTCAATACAAGAAATTATTTCGCTCGCTAAAGGACAGGTTTGGGCATTAGAGACCGATCTTTCGACGTATGAAACGATAAAGAGCAATTCAAATATTCTCATCACTCAAACCTCAATATTAGAAGAAAATATCATAGCTTTAAGATATATTGCCACTGAGCCTATTTACCCTAAGGCTAAGATTGCTGTACCTGTTTTAGAGGAGGGATACATGGTTTGGTTAAACAAGAAATAATGTATTGGCAATACCTATGGAAAACGCAATATATTTTGTTACTCCTTCCGTTATTTTTTATGGCTTGTTCTATAATGGCTGCACAATATAATGCAGATTTATCCATAAATTTGTTGTTGTTTGTTACATTTCCCGTTTTAATATTCCCTATGATCGCTACATTATATCAGATAGGTTCCTTACATCATAAAGAATTGCTGTTGACATACCCTTTAAATGTAGTCTTGTTCGGATGGATCCGTCCAGTATTATTGAGTTTAATCTATTCACTCTGCTTTACAGCATCCTTAATGCCTATTAAAAATTATGCAAATGAGGAATTAGTGGGTGCTTATACAGCTGCAGTACTTTATATGAATCTTGCATCTTTTATTTTGATACTCTTTAAAAATATTGGTATGGGCATAGCTCTTCCGCTGGCGTTTCTATTTTATGGCATGTTTACTACTGGGAGCGGCATTAGCAGCTTTTATTTAATGCAATGGAGCAGGCCTAGCCCAGACACCACGCTTGAGGATTGTATAATTACTCAGGGATTCACTGCGATTATCCTCAGTCTTGCAGCAGTTTATTGTTTAAAGAGCCGCAACAAATATCATTGGAACATTTAATACACTGACATTCAGTTTTGAATAATCGGTAAATTTAAAAAAAGAGCCGGCAATAATATGGCCGGCTCAAATTAATTACGATTAAATTTATGAGCTCTTTTTTGAAACGGACCGCTCATTGTCACTGACTAACCATCCCGATCTGCATTCAGCTGGGCACAATCCATACCCTGGAGCCTTAAAGTATTCCCCTTTAAAAGACACTGCAGGCGTCTTTTTTTATCTTCACTGAGAAGAATTAAGTCGATTTAAGTCCCTTACCACCTAAGATCCGGAGCTTGTCCCCTTCCATGTTCGCAATCAGGGGCAGCCCTTTTTGAATTATGGATCTTGTTGACTCAAGGGTTAATGATGCAGCATGAGATGCTTCATCTTTCCAAACTTCTGTCACCCAGACGGTATCCGCATCCGTGTTGGAGATGCTTACTACATAGGATTCGCAGCCCTCGAGTGATTGCATGGACTCCGCCGCTTCAAGTAATACGTTCGCCAACGCTTCTCCTTGACCATCCTTTGCTTTTAGCTTACCGCATACACCAAATGTACTCATACCGATCGCCTCCTTATAGTTAGAACACTTAAGTCATATCATAATCCATACTAAAAAACCACGCTAATCCCAATAGGATAACCGTGGTGTAATGTATTCAATATGGTCGGGACGACACGATTTGAACATGCGACCCCCTGGTCCCAAACCAGGTGCTCTACCAAGCTGAGCTACGTCCCGTTAACAGATATAAGACTAAAAGCGGACGACGGGAATCGAACCCGCGACCCTCGCCTTGGCAAGGCGATGCTCTACCGCTGAGCCACGTCCGCAAAATTTGGTGCGGTCGAGAGGACTCGAACCTCCACGGGGGTTAGCCCACACGGACCTGAACCGTGCGCGTCTGCCAATTCCGCCACGACCGCGTAATCATATGAGCCATGAAGGACTCGAACCTTCGACACCCTGATTAAAAGTCAGGTGCTCTACCAACTGAGCTAATGGCTCTTAACTATTTAAGCTGTAATAAAGTAATAAAATATTAAAGATGGCGGAACTGACGGGATACTCTCTCTTCGTTCGAGACTGCGAAGCATATGCTCCCGAAGAGTATGCTCCGACGAACCCAATTTCGGATTCTCATCCCTGGAGCTATTTAAAGATGGCGGAACTGACGGGATTCGAACCCGCGATCTCCTGCGTGACAGGCAGGCATGTTAGGCCTCTACACCACAGTTCCATAAGACATGATCGCTAAGCGATGTAAAATTGGTTGCGGGGGCAGGATTTGAACCTGCGGCCTTCGGGTTATGAGCCCGACGAGCTACCGAGCTGCTCCACCCCGCGTCATTATTAAACAATCTGATGCCAGAACCATCGGGATTCTCATCCCCAGAAGCTTATAAGGAAAGTGGTGACCCGTAGGGGATACTCTCACTACGTTCGAGACTGCGAAGTGTTCCTCACGACGCTTATGCTCCGACGAACCATCGGGATTCTCATCCCCAGAGGTTTATAAGGAAAGTGGTGACCCGTAGGGGATTCGAACCCCTGTTACCTCCGTGAAAGGGAGGTGTCTTAACCCCTTGACCAACGGGCCTTATTAAACAATGTTTAATATATGTAGTTCACGCTTGGCGGTGTCCTACTCTCCCGGGACCCTGCGGTCCAAGTACCATCGGCGCTGGAAGGCTTAACGGTCGTGTTCGGGATGGGTACGCGTGGAACCCTTCCGCCATCACCACCAAACGTGATTCAGGATGCGGCATAGCCATATGCCGTAATCAAGATGTCTTGAAGGTGCCACTTGTACACCATCAAGATGCTTTGATCACCTGAAAACTAGATACGAAACGAATGTGCGTTGTTAGAGAATGATCTTGTAGGATAAGCCCTCGACCGATTAGTATTGGTCAGCTCCATGCATTGCTGCACTTCCACCTCCAACCTATCTACCTCGTGGTCTTCAAGGGG
>NZ_JAGFIP010000019.1:0-72157 GCF_017582705.1 Paenibacillus sp. F411 | reverse complement strand
GGTTCATTAGCCAGGCTACTAATGTCATTGTCAAAACTTTACCAAACTTTGAAGAATGGTTAACAGTATTTTGGAACATCAATGATAATAATGAGATGAGTGTTCCAGTATTCCATGCTTTTTATCCAACATTCGACGAAAGATTCCAGGTATTAAATAATTTATAATAAGATAATCTGAAAAATAACCCCTGCTGGCTTAGGCTGGCGGGGTTATCTTCATGTTGATGATACGCTGAGGTATAACGAAACTGCTATAATAAAAAGGCACGTGAATAGGTAGTGTTTACATTCGTCAGTGCTGGTAGGGTCTTTCTGCGACTTAAAACTGTATTCTATAAGCTCTCGAAAACAAAACCATTTCAATTAACCTAACTAATGTTACGTTTTTGTCTTCTGCATACTTTTTAAGCATAGAAACAAGAGGTGATGTTCGTAAAAATTGATGTAAGGCAATAAGGTATGCGTGATAGTGCCGATAGTTTTGAGTTTTTCCAATAAATAATATATTGTGAATCTTTTCGTCGTATATCGGAAAAAGACCTGGGAAAGTAAAGTGTAGCAATTTAGTGGTAGTTGATAGGGTGTTGTTCCATCGTTCGTTAACATGAATAATTTTATCAGCAAGTATGACAAAAATTTTTATTGGTGTTGGATCGGCGCCAAGAGGCGAAACAAACATTGTTTCGCCATGGTTGGATGAGTAAATATCGCCCATGAATGACTCTATATCAATATTTTCGAGGCGTACATCAAAATAATGGGCCTCTAAACGGGACATCTGTTCCATCGCTCCTGTATCAAATCCTCCAGCTGGAATCGCAGCAACCCAAGAAAACACCCATGATATTCGTTCTGCCCATGATTCAATAAGAGCGGAGTTTCTCGTGTCTTCATATCTTTTCAAAGTTATAGGGTATGTTGTTTCATACCATTGAGACTTATCTCTATAATTTCTACTAACAGTGAAAGAGCGCTCGTTTAGGATTTTTTGCAGATTTCTTTCGTCAGATAAAATAAATTCTAGCTTTTTAATCGTATCAGATATCAACTCTCTACCACTCCTTTAAGCATGACCCGGGCCGTATTTTAATTTATTCTTACAAACTGATTTGCACGCTTTATATCATTTGCAGGTATCCAAATCACTCCGTCATGACGCCGTAATTTAACCAAGTGTTCTGTACAAGATGCTGGTATACCCTGTAGTACCTCATTGTCCCTTAAACGTATCATCACAGGCCTCTTTGCTCGAATTGCTGCTCTAATTTCTTTCTCCCACATTTCCGCTCCCCTCCTTATCTTTAAATACATATTCGATCTGGTAACTTAATTCCCTTCTTCTTACATTGATTTACAAACAAACGTTTGGTTATAATACAAACAAATGTTCTTATTGGAGGCGAGTATTATGGAGAAGTACATTGGAGCAGTCGTCGAGATCATATACATAGACCGTAAAAATAACATCACTCAGAGACAAATTGAAGTTCTTGGTGTCCGGAATGGCCGAGTTAGGGCACAGTGTTTAAAGACTAGATCTCCACGGGTATTTCTGAGCGAGAATATTCTCGCTACAACACGAGTGGGAGGTGGCCGCGATGCTGCCCGATCTGGAGCGTAAACTGCTGCGCATACTTATCAACTACTCAATGCATCGGCGAACCATGCCGTCTGTCAAACAGATGGAGCTTCTTACTGGCCGATCTAAGGTAGACATTACTCAGGGCTTGAATGATCTGGAGAGCAAGGCATATATTGCGTGGCCAGACAGGAAGACAACAAGTGGAATCCAGATTCTTCATGATGAAGAAGATGAGCAGCTACAGGTGCCGACCCAGGATAGCAGTAATCTTGATTATTGGACTTATTATTAGAGAAGAAAACCCTAGGCAACGATTGATAGTTAATGATGAATCGAATCGACTAGTTAATTATGCACAAATTTTTTACATTTTTCAGAAGGTGTACCTAATCCAGATATCAGTCTCATTTGATATATGGTAAAAGAAGTGAGTATAACTCCGGATAAAAGGATTCAGACCAGACCGTTGACATAAAGAAAGGAAAAGAGCTTATTTTTCTGAAGGTTGTTGGTGGCGAGGTGGAAGTTAAAAGTAATTAGAGCGTAGACCCTACCAGCGCAAAATGCGATAGGGTCCTTCTTATACACTAGACTATTTCTTTACTCACATTGGATTTATCATGTGTTTAAAACTAAAGTGATGAGGTCAGTTAATATAAGGTAGGCGAAATTTAGTTCATTTCTTTCTGTGCAAGAATAGAATTGCATTGAAGATGGTATTGGCTTTTATTCATTTGTTATTTTCATTTGCAATGAAAAGTACGTACCTAAATAATAAAGAAACATTTCTTAAAGAAACAAAGAGAGTATGTAGTAGTAAAGCTGATAGAAGAGCACCCAATGTAGATAGAGTTACTCGTACTACCATAGGGTCTAGAAAATTCATTACAATTCGTATATCTTGGAGATTTTTATTTATTATGACATATATTATTCCAATTATAAGGAGCACTATCTCTGTACTAATAGCATAGCTGAAAAACGTGACAATTTTGTGTAGAATACTTTCATCGTCTTGCTCAGATTCTTTTATTAGCTTGCTTAGGGTATCCTGATTTGTCGATGCAATAATAGCTAGGCAAGTGGTGTTGAAACCTGCTAAGATTGCCATTACCGATAGAGATCCTGTGATAATATCAGTAAAGATTTTAATTATTTCGGTGTTGGATTTTGAGAGTGTACCAATAGTGGCAAACAGGGCAACTGAGAGTACAACCGGTACACCAACATCAAAAATCAATTCTTTTTTAGATGAATACGTAAAATATTGAGTTATTATCACATTCAGATGTTGATTAACTGAATTCTTTTTTTGTTTAATCTTTCGTGGTTGCGCTTTCCAGTTCATGTTCATAGTTATCATCACCATATACTTTATTTGGTTTAATAGGTATACTACGCTTGTATTCTATTGGGTTGTCGTATTTGGAAATTCGAACCATCTCAGAAATTAAGTCTTGAAAGTTTATTATTCCGTTAACGTTTACGCTCACTTTTGCTACATATGACATCGATACGCTGTTGGATAAGTAATCAATTTGTCTACGTCGACCATCCGAGGAACCAATGACACCGTAGCCATCGTAAGCCTCTAGCTCCATTAAACTTCTAATATAAGCCTCAACATGTTTAATACTTTTTCTCTTTAACTTGTTAATTAAACTAATTTTAACTCCTTGATAATCTTCAAGTTCATTTTCACTTGCTTGCTTGGCTAAGAATTGTATTGCGTCATTGTTTGTACCCTCTTCAATGTCTGAATAAACATAGACTTCTTTAATGGTTGTTAGTTCATTTAATTCATCAAAAAAACCTTTGGAAGGAACTGTTGTAACAGAAACATATGCACTCCTAGGTAATGTCATGATTTCTTTGTTCAATTTGTTGAACTTTTGTATATAACTTTCTACAAGACCCATTTTTGATTTGAAATAACGTTGAAGAATTTCACGTGATATAACATGTTCATCATCATGTTCCACTAAGATTAATCCTGTGACTTTATCTATAGTGAAATATACTTCATTGATTACTCCTTCGTTATTATTTTTTGTACCTGTTACTGTTTGGTTATAAACATCCATAATTTCTTGTGTTTTTCCATAACGAGCTGTAATAAACTTTCCTTCAACGATATCAGAATCGTCACTATCATGATAGGAATGTAAATTGATCATTTTGTGTCTGTAGAGTAGCATACGATTAACTTCTTTTTGTTGCATTAAGAGGTATAACAAAACAGCAATTTGCTCATGGTCATATCTCCCAACAACATAAGACCTGTTTTTAAAGTATTTTGGGGTGCATAAATCATAAGCATGAATTCTAATGTCTGTCGTTAACACATCTAAGCCTCCAAATCTAAGACAGACAAACCAAACATTTGTTCCTTTTTTTTATAGTACTAGAAAAGAAATGTATAATCTAGTATAGTATAAATGAATGATATAACTGAAACTGGGCATGTAGGGTTTGCTGCATGTCTTTTTTTTTTTTTTTTTTTTTGTTAATTTTACATCATAAGTCCTAGTACTTACAGTCCTAATTTTGTTAATTCTGAGTTAATATGACAATTTGGTGAAGCGGTATATAATGAATATAATTTTTTAGAATTTTTTGATAAAAGATGACATCATAAAAATGGTCACAGATTTGGTCACAAACTCATTAAAACATGCTAATCCTGTAGGAGAGAAAACCCTTTGAAATCAAGGGGAACTGAACCGATTAAAATCGAAATTAACGCTTCCCTTAAATCAGTTGGTTAGAGTGGTTGGCTCATAACCGAATAGTCGGAGAGATGGATCAAGATCGACAATATAGTAGCTTTTAGGTAGAAAACCAATCCGTGGAACAATCCTCACGGGTTGGTTTTTGTTTATTCAGTAATCTGCAAGTACATCTTCAATTCTTGTAGGTTCTTACTGGAAGGTCTAACCTTATTCGTCTCCCAGTTCAAGATTGACTTTGGATCCACATTTAGATTCATTGCTAATTTCTCTTTTGTATATCCTTTATAAAGACGGGCCTTCTTTATTCTTTCACCCAGAGTTTTCTCAGGGAGAGCTTCAAAACACCCCAGGTAATAAATGGGCCGGTTAAGACAGGCTGATATCTTTATAAGGCTTTTTAGTGAGGGAGGATGGACACCATTTTCCATCATTGATATAGCTTCTGGTGTCAGGCCAGATAAAGCAGCAAGTTCTCTAATTGATAAGTTCGCTTCTATTCTAGCAGCCTTAATCTTTGATCCAGGAGTGTTGGAGTCAGAGGGTGTATTTAGTGTTGTGAGGTTTTTCTTCTTCATTATATAGATGCCAGAGGTGTTCTCTGCACGGACACGGATTCATCGAGGCAGCCAGCATAAACCGGGCAGGGTACGTAAAGACGGCTCTGGAGCGGCTGATCGTCACCTCATAATCCTCCAGCGGCTGGCGAAGCACTTCCAGGACGCTGCGCGAATATTCCGGCAGCTCATCCAGAAACAGTACGCCGCGGTGAGCCAGGCTAACCTCGCCGGGCTTCGGTATGCCTCCTCCACCAATGAGGCCGCCGGGAGAGATCGTATGATGAGGAGAGCGAAAAGGGCGCTTGCGGAGCAGCGCATCATCCTGCTTCAGCTTGCCGGCGGCACTGAAAATTTTGGTCGCCTCCAGCGCTTCCTCTTCACCAAGCTCTGGTAAAATAGTCGGCAGCCGCTTGATCAGCATCGTCTTCCCGGTGCCGGGCGGACCAATAAGAATGAGATTATGCATGCCTGCAGCAGCAATGGTCATCGCTCGCTTGACATGCAGTTGACCGTAGACATCACTGTAGTCCTCTGCAAACGCAGATTCTGCAGATGAAGGGACCGTCCCAGAGGCAGAAGAAGAGTCAAAGGTAAGCCTTCCAAGATCCACAACAGGAGGCCGTCCCTTGCGTGACGACGTAGCCGCCTCTGTCTTCGCTATGCTCTCACTTGAGCTGGAACAGGTCTCCAGCAGCTGACTGAGATGCTCCAGGCTATAAATAGGTATGCCCTGAATCAGAGACGCTTCCTGCGCATTGGCCTGCGGCAGCAGAATGCCTTGAAAGCCTTTGGTTCTCGCTGCTTCTGCGATGGACAGCGCTCCCTTTACCGGGCGAAGACTACCGTCAAGTGCGAGCTCTCCGATGATGAGCAGCTTCTCTGCTGCAGGGAGCACCAGCTGTTCGCTCGTGGTCAGAATCCCGAGAGCAACTGCCAAGTCAAAGGCGGCGCCCTCTTTCCGTAAATCAGCCGGAGCAAGATTGACAGTAATCCGCTGCAAAGGATAGGTGAAGCCGCAGTTCTTGATCGCAGCCCTTACCCGTTCGACGGATTCTCGAATCGAGGAGTCCGGCAATCCGATAATGTTAGTTTGGGGCAGGCCATTAGCCAGATCTACTTCAACCTGAATGGGTACCCCCTCAATGCCATACAAGCATGCGCTGTGCAGCTTGCCATACATAAAAAGCACCTTCTCTCTGAGATCCATTTCACTTTTGCATGTCAAAAGTGGGGTTGCATCAGAAAAAAGGTGCTTCCTTATTTTCGTAGATACCTATTATTGTAAGAAAAGGTGGATTTAAAGTCAACATAAACGTAGTTAGCCGCAGTTCAATGTTGTTCAATAATAGGTTGGTAATTATTATTTAACCGTAACTACCATCTCCTTACAAGTGTTATAGGTGTAAAGCTTTCGATGCTGACTAATCGAGAGCAACACCTGAAAGGGGCTGGGATGCGTTGAACATAGTATGGAGCAATGTATTTCTATTTTTATTTGTACCGGCAGCGCTGCTGGGAACAATTCTAGGCATTATCCTCTATCTTATACTTCGAACGAAGAAGCATTAAAGAGATCTCTTTGATACACAATTAAGGAAAAATCATTCATGAAATAACTTATTTTCCCAAATATTCTCTAGAATGAATCATATCCATATCAAAATACTTTAGATGGCTGAAGCGATTTTTAAGGTAAGCGTTTTAAAATCGTGTTACAATAGCTTGGGTTTAAGTATAGGTGAAAAAGGCCTTGTTCCAGTCAGTTTGATAGGAGGATTCCAGAATGAATATCCATGAATATCAAGGAAAACAAGTACTGAAGCAATATGGAGTAGTCGTTCCAAACGGAAAAGTAGCATTCACGGTGGATGAAGCTGTGGAGGCCGCTCAAGCACTCGGCAGCCCGGTTACTGTGGTGAAGGCTCAAATTCACGCAGGCGGCCGCGGTAAAGCGGGCGGTGTTAAAGTAGCGAAGAGCCTGGATGAAGTACGTGCTTATGCAGAGGAAATCCTGGGCAAAGTGCTCGTAACACATCAGACAGGACCGGAAGGCAAGGAAGTTAAGCGCTTGCTTATCGAAGAAGGCTGTGATATCCGCAAGGAATATTACGTCGGCGTCGTTGTGGACCGAGGTACTGGACGTGTAGTCATGATGGCATCGGAAGAAGGCGGCACCGAGATCGAAGAGGTAGCAGCTGCAACGCCGGAGAAGATCTTTAAAGAGGTTATCGATCCTGCGGTAGGTATGCAGATGTTCCAGGCGCGGAAGCTGGCTTATGCCATCAACATTCCGAAAGAGCTGGTCAATAAGGCCGCTCAATTTATGATTGCGCTTTACACAGCATTTGTTGAAAAGGACTGCTCGATTGCCGAGATCAATCCACTGGTTGTAACCGGAGACGGGAATGTTATGGCTCTGGATGCGAAGCTGAATTTCGATTCCAACGCCTTGTTCCGTCATAAGGACATTCAGGAGCTGCGCGATCTGGAAGAAGAGGATGAGAAGGAAATCGAAGCGTCCAAATACGATCTCAGCTACATAGCTTTGGACGGAAACATCGGATGTATGGTTAACGGAGCCGGATTGGCGATGGCAACCATGGACATCATTAAATACTATGGCGGCGACCCTGCGAACTTCCTTGATGTTGGGGGCGGTGCAACAACGGAGAAGGTAACTGAAGCTTTCAAGATCATTCTGTCTGATCCACAGGTTAAAGGAATTTTCGTCAACATTTTTGGCGGCATTATGCGTTGTGACGTTATTGCTACCGGTGTTGTGGAAGCGGCCAAGCAGATCGGACTTACTCGCCCTCTCGTTGTGCGTCTGGAAGGAACAAACGTGGATCTGGGCAAACAGATTCTGGCCGAATCCGGACTGAATATTGTACCTGCTGATTCAATGGCGGATGGAGCGCAGAAGATCGTTTCCCTCGTTCAATAATATTCATTCCTGCAGAAGCATGCATGTGAGGCACGAAGGAAGAAACATTCCGTCCGTGCGATTGCTGTCCTTTTCAAATAACAGTTAGGGGATGTGAATCAATCGTGAGTATTTTGGTCGACAAGAATACAAAAGTGATTACCCAAGGAATTACCGGCAAGACGGCTTTGTTTCATGCCAAAGGCGCGCTCGATTACGGCACGCAGATGGTAGGAGGAACTTCTCCGGGCAAAGGTGGAACTCAAGTAGAGATTACACTGGAGAATGGCGAACTGGTGAGCCTGCCGGTATTTAATACCGTAGAGGAAGCCAAAGCAGCTACAGGCGCTACAGCAAGCGTTATTTATGTACCTCCAGCATTTGCAGCCGACTCCATCATGGAAGCGGTCGACGCTGAGATGGAGCTTGTCATCTGTATTACTGAAGGCATTCCGGTGCTTGATATGGTGAAGGTTTCCCGTTACATGGAAGGCAAGAAAACCCGCCTGATCGGCCCTAACTGCCCAGGTGTGATCACACCAGGCGAGTGCAAGATCGGTATTATGCCTGGATATATTCACATGCCAGGTCATGTTGGTGTCGTTTCCCGAAGCGGAACGCTGACTTATGAAGCGGTTCATCAGCTGTCGGCTCGCGGTATTGGCCAGTCTTCCGCTGTCGGTATCGGTGGAGACCCGGTGAAGGGCTCTGAATTTATCGACATCCTGAAGCTTTTCAATGAGGATCCTCAGACAAAAGCCGTGATTATGATCGGGGAAATCGGCGGAACCGCAGAGGAAGAAGCGGCGGAGTGGATCAAAGTGAACATGACCAAGCCTGTCGTTGGCTTCATTGGTGGCGCAACAGCGCCTCCAGGAAAGCGCATGGGACATGCCGGTGCGATTATTTCCGGCGGTAAAGGTACAGCAAGCGAGAAGATTTCCGTTCTGGAATCCTGCGGCATCAAGGTTGCGCCAACACCATCCGAGATGGGCTCCACCTTGGTTAGCGTTCTGGAAGAGAAGGGCATTCTGAATCTCTGCACAACGCACTAGGATGAATTGAATGCTTCTACATCGCAATAGTTAAACAATCGCAGTACAGGTAAGCAACCTTTTATTTCCTGATGGAAATGAAGGGTTGCTTTTTGCGTTTTTTTACTACTATATATATGGGAGGAATAGCTATGTCAACAAGTCCGCGGTACGAAAAAGCAATGCTGGTAGCTTTGCATGAAACGGAAGGTATTGGCTGGAAAACGATAGATAATCTCTATGCTTCTGGCTTGCATATGGACATGTGCAGTTATGGAGTCAAGGATTGGACGGCGATGGGGATTCGTGTCGAGGCTGCTCATCGGCTGTCCCTACATTTTGCAGAGGCTGTCGAGAACGCAGGCAATCGGCTGTCGAAGGAGCAGAATGAGGGAATCAGGGTGATCTGTATTCTTGATTCCATGTATCCGGATATGTTAAAGTCTTCTCCCCGGCCGCCTTGGGTCATGTATGCCCGCGGAAGCCTGGATTTACTGAACGGTCCGTCGCTTGCCGTGGTGGGCACCCGCGTTCCAACGGCGTATGGACGCAAAGTAGCCACGCTGCTGACGGAGGATCTAGTTACAAAAGGAGTGACTATTGTCAGCGGCCTTGCCCGCGGTATTGACAGCATCGCCCATGCTGCAGCGCTAAAGCAGAACGGAAAGACTATTGCCGTCCTGGGTGCGGGCGTGGATACGATTTATCCGCCGGAGAATCGTACTTTATATGAAGAAATCGCTCAACAAGGACTGCTGTTATCGGAATATCCGCCAGGCACCGGGGCCCATCCGGGCTATTTTCCACAGCGCAACCGGATTATTGCCGGAATTACATTGGGAACGCTCGTGGTAGAGGCCGACATTCGAAGCGGCTCTTTAATTACGTCGGATGCAGCGCTGGAAGCAGGACGGGATGTTTTTGCAGTTCCGGGTCCAATCACTTCCCCCAAAAGCAGAGGAACGCTTGAGCTGATCAAGCAGGGTGCCAAGCTGGTTACCGCTATTGAGGATATTACAGAAGAGTATCAGCGCCAGCTGAAGGAGGCTGCGGAGAAGTCTTCTGTAGGTGCCCATACATACACAAAAGATTATGCCAGCAGTGTCGATGGGTTGACAAAAGAGGAAATGGAACTATACCATATGTTGCAGCAGGGTCCCGGATCTGTGGATGAGCTGCTGGAGCGTACCCGGTGGGAATTTGGACTTTTGCATTCAGTTCTGTTATCTTTAATCATAAAAAAGCAAATTACCCAATTACCCGGTGCTATATATAAACTAATATAATAGGTAGTTAACTTTTGGAGGAGGATGAACCTGTGGCGGATTCACTCGTCATCGTCGAATCGCCGGCCAAGGCGAAAACGATTGGCAAATATCTCGGCAGCAAATATATCGTGAAGGCTTCAATGGGCCATGTTCGTGATCTGCCCAAGAGCCAAATCGGCGTTGAGGTCGAAAACGATTTCAACCCGAAATATATTACGATCCGCGGTAAAGGTTCGGTTCTCAAAGAGCTGAAGGATGCCAGTAAAAAGGTGAAAAAAGTATACCTGGCAGCTGACCCCGATCGCGAAGGAGAAGCCATTGCCTGGCATTTGGCGCATGCGCTGGAACTAGACGAAACTCAAAGCCTGAGAGTCGTATTTAATGAAATTACCAAAACGGCGGTGAAGGATGCATTCAAAACACCGCGTAAAATTAATATGGATTTAGTAAATGCACAGCAGGCGCGGCGGATTCTGGATCGCCTTGTGGGATACAAGATCAGCCCACTGCTGTGGAAAAAAGTGAAGAAGGGGCTCTCTGCCGGCCGTGTTCAATCCGTTGCCGTCAAGATTATTCTGGATCGGGAGCATGAGATCAGTGCTTTCGTACCTGAGGAATATTGGACGATTACAGCGAAGCTGGCGGTGAAGGGCAGTGCCTTCGACGCTAAATTTCATAAGCTGGACGGCAGCAAGAAGGAGCTGGGCAGCGAGCAGGATGTTAACGAGGTGCTTTCGATCATTCAGAAGGCTTCCTTTGAAGTGAGTGAAGTGAAGGAACGAGAGCGCCAGCGTCACCCGTCGCCTCCATTTACGACTTCTTCTTTGCAGCAGGAGGCAGCACGGAAGCTGGGCTTCCGCGCGGCAAAGACGATGTCGGTGGCCCAGCAGCTGTATGAGGGCGTAGAGCTGGGGAAAGAGGGAACGGTCGGCTTGATCACCTATATGAGAACGGACTCCACGCGGATCTCGGAGACCGCCCAGGGTGAAGCCAAGGAATTTATTACGGGTAAATATGGTACGGATTATGTGCCAGAAAGCCCGCGTCAATATGCCAAGAAAGCTTCTAATGCTCAGGATGCGCATGAAGCTATTCGTCCGACCTCGATCGAGCGTGATCCGGAGAGCATGAAGCCATTCATGAGCCGTGATCAGATGAGGCTGTACAAGCTGATTTGGGATCGGTTTATTGCGAGCCAGATGGCGTCCGCAATCCTGGATACGATGTCTGTAGATATTGCTGCAGGCCGGGCAACCTTCCGGGCAACGGGATCGAAGGTTCGGTTCCCGGGCTTCATGAAGGTATATGTGGAAGGGAATGATGACGGTACGACAGAAGAAGAGAACTTTCTTCCTGCTCTGCAGTCCGGTGACAAGCTGGAACATGACAGTATTGAACCGAAGCAGCATTTTACACAGCCACCGCCAAGGTATAGCGAGGCACGGCTCGTACGCACGCTGGAGGAGCTCGGGATTGGCAGACCAAGCACTTACGCGCCAACGCTGGAAACGATTCAGAAGCGCGGCTATGTCGCGATTGAAGAGAAAAAGTTTATGCCTACCGAGCTCGGCGAATTGGTCATCGAGCAGATGGAGCAATTTTTTCCGGAGATTCTGAACGTAGAGTTTACAGCCAATATGGAAGAGGATCTCGACCATGTAGAAGAAGGCGCAGAGGATTGGGTAAAGGTTCTTGGAGAATTCTACAAGTCCTTTGAGAAACGTCTTACGGTAGCTGAGGAAGAGATGAAAGAGATCGAGATTGAAGATGAGGTCTCTGATGAAATCTGCGAGAAGTGCGGCAAGCCGCTAGTGTACAAGCTTGGCAGATTCGGCAAGTTTCTGGCCTGCTCCGGGTTTCCGGATTGCCGAAATACGAAGCCGATCATTAAGGACATTGGAGTAACCTGCCCGAGCTGTAAGGAAGGCCATGTCGTGGAACGGCGCAGCAAGAAAGGCCGGGTGTTTTATGGCTGTGACAGATATCCGGAATGTGAATACGTTTCGTGGGATAAACCGTCACTGAAGCCCTGCCCGAATTGCAGCAGCCTGATGACGGAGAAGAAGACGAGACAAGGAATTAAGCTGCAATGTACGTCCTGCGATCATTCTGAAATGATGGAAGAGCCGGAGGACGGTTCAGATTTGTAAGGCATAACAGGGGGTAAAGGCAAACGTGAAGGATATACAAAGAGTTACCGTGATCGGAGCAGGACTTGCGGGAAGCGAGGCGGCCTGGCAGCTAGCTAGCCGCGGGGTTCCGGTTACATTATATGAAATGCGTCCGGTCGTCAAAACGCCGGCACATCATACCGATCAATTTGCGGAGCTGGTATGCAGCAACTCGCTGCGTGCGAATGGCATGAGTAATGCTGTTGGTGTGCTGAAGGAAGAAATGCGCATGCTGAATTCCCTCGTGATTGGGTCGGCAGACCGCAATGCCGTTCCGGCCGGTGGAGCGCTGGCTGTGGACCGTGACGGCTTCTCCGGTGAAATTACAGAGACGCTGCATCAGCATCCGCTGATTGAAGTCGTAAATGAAGAGCTCCAGCATATACCTGAAGAAGGGATTGTCGTCATTGCTACAGGTCCGCTGACCTCTCCTGCGCTGTCCCAGCAAATTCGGGAACTGATGGGCGAAGATTACTTTTACTTTTATGATGCCGCAGCACCGATCATCGAAAAAGATTCCATTGATATGAGCAAGGTGTATCTCGCCTCCCGATATGACAAGGGTGAAGCGGCCTATCTGAATTGTCCTATGACCGAAGAGGAGTTTGATCGCTTTTATGAAGCGCTGATCTCGGCTGAGGTTGCCGAGCTGAAAGAGTTTGAGAAAGAAATCTATTTCGAGGGCTGTATGCCCATTGAGGTCATGATGAAGCGTGGCAAGCAGACGGCGTTATTCGGCCCTATGAAGCCGGTAGGCCTTCCTAATCCGCATACCGGTACTTTGCCTCACGCTGTAGTCCAGCTCCGTCAGGATAATGCTGCAGGTACGCTCTACAATCTCGTCGGGTTTCAGACTCATTTGAAGTGGGGCGAACAGAAGCGGGTATTCTCGCTGATTCCTGGACTTGAGAATGCGGAGATCGTCCGATATGGCGTTATGCACCGCAATACATTCGTGAATTCGCCGAAGCTGCTAGAACCGACTTATCAGGTAAAGGGGCGTCCGAACTTATATTTGGCCGGGCAGATGACTGGTGTCGAGGGCTATGTGGAATCTGCGGCATCCGGGCTGATTGCAGGAATTAATGCTGCAAGAGCGGCGCTTGGCAAAGAGGGGATTGTATTTCCTGAGGAAGCCGCCATCGGCAGTATGGCTCAGTATATAACGAATGCCGACCCGGAGCATTTCCAGCCGATGAACGCGAACTTTGGTTTGCTGCCGGTTCTGCCCAAGCGAATTCGCAACAAGAAAGAGAAGAATGAAGCGCTGGCGAACCGGGCTATTGAGAAGCTGAATGAATTTATTCATACACACGAGCTCCGTCGATCTTAATCCGGTAGTGACAACCTGACAGCAAATTTCATCCACTCGATTGAAGTATGTGAGGAGGCGGTTATACCATGGAAATGAGTTTTCATGCGACGACCATCTGCGCGGTTCGCCATAATGGCAAATCGGCGATCGCCGGAGATGGTCAGGTGACATTTGGACAAAATGTTGTGATGAAGCAGACCGCCAAAAAAGTACGCCGTTTATACCGGGGACAAGTTGTCGCCGGTTTTGCCGGTTCTGTGGCCGATGCTATCACGCTGTTTGAGAAGTTTGAAGGAAAGCTGGAGGAGCACCAGGGAAATTTGCAGCGGGCTGCCGTAGAATTGGCCAGAGAGTGGCGTCAGGACCGGATCCTGCACAAGCTGGAGGCCTTGATGATTGTGATGGATCAGAGCGGGATGCTCCTGATCTCGGGCGGCGGCGAGATCATCGAGCCGGATGATGAGGTGCTGGCGATCGGCTCTGGCGGAAATTTTGCCTTGTCCGCAGGCAGAGCACTGAAGCGCCACGCTGTTCATCTGGAAGCCGCAGACATTGCCAAAGAGGCGCTGTTGATTGCGTCTGAGGTATGTGTATATACGAATAGTAATATCATCGTAGAAGAAGTGTAGATATCGCTCAGTAACGATTGCTGCGACATGCAGGGTGGAGGAATGAGATGAATAACGAATCGATGACGCCTAGACAAATTGTAGCCGAGCTGGATAAGTATATCGTTGGTCAGAAGCAGGCCAAAAAATCCGTGGCTGTAGCACTCCGCAACCGCTATCGGCGCAGCCGGCTCAGTGAAGCCGAGCGCGAGGAGATCGTGCCTAAGAATATTCTCATGATGGGACCGACCGGTGTCGGTAAGACCGAGATTGCTAGGCGCCTGGCTAAGCTGGTGCACGCGCCGTTCGTGAAGGTGGAAGCGACCAAATTTACTGAGGTGGGCTATGTCGGTCGTGATGTGGAATCTATGGTCCGGGATCTCGTCGAAACCGCTATTCGAATGGTCAAGGCAGAGCGGACTGAGAAGGTGAAGGATAAAGCGGAAGAGATGGCGAATGAGCGGATTGTCCACATTTTGGTGCCGTCCTCCAAGGGTCAGAAAACGCAAAAGAATCCGTTTGAAATGCTGTTTGGCGGCAGTCAGGGCCAAGAAAACGAAGAGCCGGAGAACAAGAGTGAAAATGACAGCAGTATAAAGGAGAAACGTCGTCAGGTTCGCTTCAATTTATTATCCGGGAAGCTGGAAGAGGATCTCATTGATGTGGATGTGGAGGATCAGACACCTCCGATGTTTGATATGTTTGCCGGTCAAGGGAACGATCAAATGGGTATGAACATGCAGGAAATGTTTGGAAGCCTGATGCCTAAACGCACCAAAAAGCGAAAGCTTCCAATCAAGGATGCCCGCAAGGTGCTGATTCAGGAGGAAGCTGCCAAGCTGATCGATATGGATGATGTGATCCAGGAATCGGTGAGAAGGGCGGAGCAGTCCGGCATCATTTTTATTGATGAGATTGATAAGGTTGCCAGTCAGGGGCGTGCTTCAGGGCCGGATGTGTCTAGAGAAGGGGTACAGCGAGATATTCTCCCGATCGTAGAAGGCTCTACCGTGATGACCAAATACGGACCTGTGAAGACCGATTTCATCCTCTTCATCGCTGCAGGTGCATTCCACATTGCCAAGCCTTCAGATCTCATTCCGGAGCTGCAGGGACGCTTCCCGATCCGGGTAGAGCTGAGCAGCCTTACTCTGGATGATTTTGTGTCCATATTGACCGAGCCGCAAAATGCTTTGACCAAGCAATACACAAGCCTGCTCCAGACGGAGGATATTACGGTACAATTCTCAGATGAAGCTATTCGGGAAATTGCGCAGATTGCTGCCTCCGTCAATCAGAATACGGAAAATATCGGAGCAAGACGACTACACACGATCCTGGAGAAGCTGCTGGAGGACCTGTCCTTTGAAGCCCCCGAGCTTACACTGGATTCCATGGTTATTACGCCGCAATATGTTCGCGAGAAGCTGGGCGAGATTGCTCAGGATCGGGATTTAAGTCAATATATCCTGTAGATGAATCTTTAACAGCGCCATTTGACCCAGGAAATTTAGAACATAAACGTACTTTCGAGTATGTCATTTAGCCAGTACTATGTCGCGGGTCATGTAGTAAATTGGAAATTTGACGAACCTGATCAAGGTCAGAAATACTCAGATTCTAACATAAATTTCAATAATTTAGGATAAATAAGCGCGAAAATGAATCCTAAGCCCTTCTTTGTGGTAAAAGATAGGGCTTTTTTCTTATTGTAAAAAGTTCCAATGTTTAAGAAACTTAGTTTAGGTGACAGCATGTTGTCTTTTTCAACTAAAGTCCCAGGTTGACACGAGTGAATTATTTTTTTTGTCGAATAAAGAGGATTTTAGGTAAAGATGTTGAATTGGTTGTGCAATGACTATGAAGAGAGGATGGGTCTGGTGAACTTGTTAGGGAGCAGCAGCTTTCAACGGCTGCAGGGTGGTTTGGACGCAGCAAACGCTAGAAATGTGGTTATTACCAACAATATCGCGAATGTGGACACGCCTCATTTCAAGCGTTCCGAGGTAGCCTTCGAGAGTATTCTGAAAATGGAAATGAGCGGAATGAAAACAAGTCTGACAGGTAAAAGAACCGATCCGCGTCATTTTGTGATCGGCCCAAGCAGCAAGCTCCCGAGCTCTACCCTTCAAATGGATCAATCCAGTGCAATGAACAATAATGGCAATAATGTCGATATTGATCGGGAAATGTCTTTATTGGCCGAAAATCAGCTTAGATATAACTCTTATGTACAGGCAGTAAACGACCAAATTCGATTAATGCGTGCAGCAGTAGAAGGGAGATAGGTCATTTGAACTTCACAGGAAGCTTTAACATCAGCGCTTCGGCCTTGACGGCCCAGCGGTTCCGGATGGATGTCATCTCCTCGAACATTGCTAATGCAGAAACAACCCGGGCCAAGGTGGAGAATGGTGTGTCCGTGCCATACCGCCGTAAAACCGTCGTTATGGAGCCGATGAAGCAGAGCTTTGACGCCATGCTTCAGGCCAAGATGAATGGCAGCAGCCAGCCGGTGCAAGGGGTGAAGGTCAGTCAGATCCGTGAGGATCAAGCCCCGCTTAAGCCCGTATACAATCCGGGACATCCCGATGCGAATGCGGAGGGCTATGTCTTTATGCCTAACGTAGATATTACTAGAGAGATGGTTGACCTGATTTCTGCAAGCCGATCCTATGAGGCCAATGTAACAGCATTGAATGCGACAAAAGCCATGGTGATGAAGGCACTTGAAATTGGAAGATAAGATTTCGTTACATAACATCCGACAGGAGGAACCATTTTGATCCAGAATACTATGTTTAATCCCGGGAGCTTGCCTTTGCAGGCATCATCTCTGGCCAAGCCCGCAGCTACACCTTCGGATTCCATTCAGCAGTTTGGTGCATATTTGCAGGAAGCGATTCAGTCCGTGTCCGCCCAGGAGAAAACTGCAAGCCTCATGAGTGACAAGATGATCACCGGGCAGGTGAGCGTGGACCAGACGATGATTTCCGCCCAACAGGCTTTGCTGAGCGTACAGCTCACCACTCAGGTCCGAAACAAAGTAGTAGAGGCCTATCAGGAGATTATGCGTACGCAAATGTAAGCTTCAGCAATGACTGTGATGAGGTGACAATGTGAATGAGCGATTAACCCAGTACCGGGAGAAAGCTTCCGGTTATTGGAATCAATTTAGCAGCAAGCAAAAAATCATGCTTGTATCGACGATCGTTTTTATCTTGATTGCGATTGTCGCATTAACCATAAGGTTCTCGAAGACGGAATACGAAGTGGCCTTCCGAGACCTGGATGCTGCAGATGCAGCCGGAATTATGAGTCACCTGGATTCACAAGGCATTCCTTATCAGCTGGGACCTGACGGCACAACGCTCTCCGTTACGAGCAAGGATGCAACTCGCGTTCAGATTGATGTAGGCTCTCAAGGTCTCGTACAGAACGGGACGATTGGACTAGAAACGTTCGAACAGAACTCTTCCGCAATTGGGATGACGGATAATGAGTTCGAAGTGAAATATGTAAATGCTCTAAATGGCGAAATAGAGCGCATGCTCAGGAAGATGAGCGGAGTACATGACGCCACAGTCCTATTGAATCTTCCGAAAGAGAGTCTCTTTGCATCTCAAGCCGACCGTGAGAAAGCAACGGCTTCTGTGGTCATGAAGTTCAAGCCGGGCTACCGTCCCAGCCAGGAAATGATTGACAGCTATTATAATCTCGTCAGAACCTCAGTGCCGAATTTACCGGTTGAGAACATTACAATTACAAATGATGAAGTAGAGTTAATCGCTACTGCCAAGGGCGGTCAAGGTGGTTTGATTGGCAAAGTCGAAGAAAACTTCGCACTGCAGAAGCAGTTTGAGAACAATGTACGCCAGAATGTGCAGCAATTTTTATCCCAGTACATGGGTCCGAATAAGGTCAACGTGCTCGTCATGTCCACACTGAACTTTGATCAGATTCAGAGCAAGGAAAATTTAGTTACGCCGGTCAATGAAGAAGAAATGAAGGGAATCGAAATCAGTGTGCAGGAAATCCAGAAAAATTATTCCGGTACTAGCAATCCTACAGGCGGTGTTGCAGGGGTAGGCGAGGAAGAAATTTCAGGATATCCCAGTGATTCTTCAAGCGGCGAGAGTAACTCGGAAGAAAGCTCAAGCACCATCAATTATGATGTTAACCGAATTACCAGAGACGTAATCTCCAGTCCTTATTCTGTAAAAGATTTAACCATTAATGTCTCTGTTGAACCACCCGGCGGCGAGGAAAATTTGGATGAAGCTACACGCGGGGCGATTGAGAACATATTGATCAATATCGTCAGAGCCTCGTTAGCGGATTCGAGCCTTGCATATACAGATGCTGATTTGGCTAAAAAAGTTTCGGTCGTGTCGCAGGTTACAGATAACAGCTTGGCTGAAGAATCTGATTCTCTTCTATCGAATCCGATCATTTGGGGAGCAGCCCTGGCGGCAGCCGCTTTGCTGGCCGGAGGGATTATCTTTATGGTTCGAAGACGAAGAGCGCAGGACGAAGAAGAGGAGCTGGAGCTACCTCCGATTACCGAATTGCCTTCCATTAATCTGGAAAGCGTCACGAACGACAGCCAGGTTCGCAAGCAGCTGGAAACCCTGGCGAAAAAGAAGCCGGACGAATTCGTCAATTTACTTCGCACGTGGCTTGCTGAGGAATAGGAGTGGAAGCATTGTCCAGAGTTACAAATCCCATGTTAAGCGGCAGGCAAAAGGCTGCCATCCTGTTGATTACACTCGGGCCGGAGGTATCCGCCCAAATCTTCAAGCATCTGAGAGATGATGAGATCGAACAGCTTACTCTGGAAATTGCGAATGTGCGCAAGGTAGACGGTGGCGAGAAAGAGCTCATTATGTCGGAGTTTCATCAGATCTGTCTTGCCCAGGAGTATATTTCTCAAGGCGGCATCACGTACGCCAAAGAAATTCTGGAAAAGGCTTTGGGAAGTGAAAAAGCGCGGGAGGTTATCAACAGGCTGACCGCGACCCTGCAGGTCCGTCCGTTTGATTTTGCGAGAAAAGCAGACCCGAGCCAAATTCTCAACTTTATACAGAACGAAAATGCTCAAACGATTGCTCTGGTGCTGTCGTACCTCCAGTTTGAGCAGGCTGCTTCGATTCTGTCGGCTTTGCCGCAGGACAAGCAGGCAGAGGTTGCCCGCCGGGTTGCGGTTATGGATAGCACCTCGCCCGAGGTCATTGCTCAGGTCGAGCGGGTGCTGGAGCAGAAGCTGTCATCAACCGTCACGCAGGATTACACGAGTGCCGGCGGTATTGAATCAATCGTTCAGATTCTGAATGGAGTCGATCGGGGAACTGAAAGAACGATTCTCGATGCGCTGGAGATTCAAGATCCGGAGCTGGCGGAAGAGATCAAGAAACGGATGTTTGTCTTTGAGGATATTGTCAATGTGGACAACCGCTCGATTCAGCGTATCATCCGCGATATCGAGAATGCGGATCTGCAGCTGGCACTGAAGGTGGCAAGCGAGGAAGTTCGAGATGTTATTTTCCGGAATATGTCCAAACGGATGGCGGAAACGTTCAAGGAAGAGATGGAGTATATGGGTCCTGTGCGTTTGCGTGACGTTGAAGAGGCGCAGACGCGCATCGTAAGCACGATCCGCAGACTGGAGGAAGCTGGAGAAATTATCATCGCCCGTGGCGGAGGAGATGACATCATTGTCTAATTTGATCAAGCCTTCTCAGTACATGCCGATTGATATGCTAAAGGAACTGGATTTGTCCCGGAAGTACCCTTCAACGGAGCCGGAAGAGAGAGAGACGGCAGTATTTGAAAGTGAGCTCCAGCCCGAAGTACAGCACACTTTGGAATCGGCTCAATTGGCCAAGCAGGAAATGCTGCAGGATGCAAAGGAGTTTGCCGAGCGTCAAATCAGGGAGGCTGCAGAGGCTGCGGAGCAGCTGCTTTCCCAGGCGCAGGAGCAAATTGCAGTCTGGTGGGAAGAGCGTCGAAGTCAGGACGAAAGCATTGCGGAGGGTGCTCGCGCGGAAGGCTTCCAACAAGGCTATGAGGCCGGGTCGCTCAAGGCTCAGCAGGAGATGAATGAGCTCCTGCAGCAAGCGGCCCAGGAAGCCCAGGGCGTCTTGAGCCAAGCTTATTCAGCCAAGGAAGAGCTGATTCAGGAAGCCGAGCCGTTTCTTGTAGAGCTCAGCTGCTCGGTCGCCGAGAAGATTGTCGATCACCAATTGACATTGGAGCCTGATTTCGTGCTGAAGCTAATTCGAAAGAACTTGGCCCGCAAGAAGGAGAAAGGGATGATTTCGCTCTGTGTGGCTCCCTCCCAGTTCGCATTCGTTCACGCCGCCCGGGAGGAGCTTGCATTAAGCGTCGACTCCCAGGCGGAGCTTCAGGTGCTGCCGGACTCCACTGTAACGGATTTGGGATGTGTGATTAGGTCATCCTTCGGCAGTGTAGATGCCAGAATTGATACACAGCTGTCCGAGATCAAGAAGGAATTAATTCGGATATCCCTAGATGACACGCAACGGAGAGCTGCCGATGAGTAAGCTGGACAGCAGTCGTTATAAAGATCATCTGCAGCATGTGGATCCTGTGCGGATCAACGGTAAAGTGACTCAGGTTATCGGCCTGATGCTGGAATCAGAAGGCCCGGATGCAAGTATTGGCGAGGTGTGCTACATCTATCCCTCCAAGCAGAGCAAACCGCTGCAGGCTGAAGTCGTGGGTTTTCGTGATAATAAGGTGCTGCTGATGCCTTTGGGGGATCTGCATTCAATTGGTCCAGGCTGTGATGTCGTTGGCACCGGCAAGCCGCTTAATGTTCAGGTGGGATCGGAGCTGTTAGGTAAAGTGTTGGACGGCTTGGGACAGCCTTTAGACGGTTCTGTGCTGCCCGCACGAATGTCTCACAGCTCTACCAATAATATCCCGCAGAATCCGTTGAATCGTCCGCGTGTGCAAGAGCCGATCAGCATCGGGGTGAGAGCTATTGACGGCCTCCTCACGGTCGGTAAAGGGCAGCGGGTCGGGATTTTTGCCGGCTCAGGGGTCGGAAAGAGCACCTTGATGGGCATGATCGCCCGGAACACCTCCGCAGATGTGAACGTCATTGCTCTAATCGGAGAGCGGGGCAGAGAGGTGCTCGACTTTATCGAGCGCGACCTGGGACCAGAGGGCTTGAAGCGTTCCGTAGTCATCGTGGCCACCTCGGATCAGCCAGCGCTCATTCGGATTAAGGGCGCATTGATTGCAACGACCATTGCTGAATATTTCAGGGACCGCGGCTTAAATGTCATGCTAATGATGGATTCGGTCACCCGCTATGCAATGGCACAGCGTGAGGTCGGGTTAGCGGTTGGCGAGCCTCCTGCAATGCGGGGATACACCCCGTCCGTGTTTGCCAGCCTGCCGAAGCTGCTGGAACGCGCCGGTACAGGTCCAAGCGGCTCGATTACTGCTTTTTACACGGTGCTTGTTGACGGCGATGATATGAATGAACCGATTGCTGATGCTGTCCGCGGCATTTTGGATGGACATATTGTGCTGAACCGCAGCATTGCTAACAAAGGGCATTTCCCAGCGATTGATGTGCTGGCGAGCATCAGCCGTGTCATGAAGGATATTGCACACGAGGACCAGCTGGAAGCGGCCGAGAACGTAAAACGGCTGATGGCCGTATACAAAAATTCCGAGGATCTGATCAACATTGGAGCTTACCAGCCAGGCTCTAATGCGGAGATTGACGAGGCTATAAATATGATCCATCAGATTTGGGATTTTACGAAGCAGAAAGTCAATGAAAAGGTAAGTCTGGAAAAGGTGCAGGAGCGTCTAATTGCTGAATTTTCAAGGAGATGACGATGATTCATGAGGTTTCACTATGCATTTCAAAAAATCGTAGATCTTAAAGGCAATGAGAAGGCACAGGCCGAGTGGATGCTGTCTGCGGCAATTGGAGAATTGAAGGCGCAGGAGCAAAATCTGCATCAGCTGCTTCAGAAGCGGGACGAGATTGGCCATTCCCTTCAACAAGCAGCCCAGAAAAGTACTCCGATCTCGGAAATGTGCCGCCTGCAGTCTTATGCAGAGTATCTGGACACCCTCATCGAGCAGAAGAATACGGATATTGAGCAGGCCCACAGCAACGTGAAGCATAAGCAGGGAAAGCTGACCGAGAAAATGCTGGATGAAAAGGTCTGGATGAAAGCAAGAGAAAAATCACTTGAGAAGTTCCGGCACGAAAGTCTCCTGCGGGAACAAAATGAGCTGGACGAGCTGGCTACAGTCCGTTATACGGTCCAAAGCCGCTAAATCGGAGGCGTTTTTCGAATAAACGCGTCCTTAGCCCGCAGAGGAGGATAACATTAATGGCTCGCAAGGATATGCCGCTGGATCAAGAGGAATCAAGCGGAGGCTTGGAGAAAAGCCTGCTGTTCCTGATCCCGATTATGTTCACAATCGTTTTGGTGGGCGTTCTGCTCACGCTGTTTAACATTGATTTTCGCAATAGTGCAATGAATTTAGGAAACAAGATTCCTATCGTGAAGGATTGGATACCGGGCCCGGAGCTAACCCCGGAAGAAGCAGCTGCCCAGGACAAGGAAGATAGCACGGCAAAGGAATTGGAGGCTCTGAAGCAGCAGCTGGCCGAACGGGAGCAGGAGCTTGAAGAAATGACCAGTCAGAAGAACTCCCAAGAGACCAAAGCTGCGGAGCTGCAGGCGCAGTTAGATGCAGCCCAGAATGAGGCTGCGGCAGAGGAGACAGAGGATCCCTATTTCCAGCAGATTAGTGACCTGGCTAAAATGTATGCTGGCATGAGCCCCAGTAAAGCAGCTCCCATTATCGAGAGCTTGACGAAAGAGGAAATGGTGCTCATTCTGGGAGCCATGAAGAATGATCCACGAGCGGCGATTTTGGAAAAAATGAATCCTCAAACCGCAGCGGATGCAACCATGCTATTAAAGGATGCAAAGCCGGCGAGAGATCAAGCGATTGCGGCGCTGCAATCCCGATTAGTTAAAGAGGAGCAGGATGCATCGGATAGCCAGCGAAGCAGTCTGGATCAAAATGAGCTAAGCCAGACCTTCTCCAGAATGGCACCCAAGAGCGCTGCAGAGCTGCTGATTCAAACCTATAAGATTACACCTGATAAAGCGATTACGATCCTTAAATCCGTCGATGATGCAGCCAGAGCCAAAATTCTGGATGAGCTGTCTGGCGCTGAGCCTGAAATGGCTGCCAGAATCCTGAATCGTCTGATGGGTGCCCAGTAGTTTTTTATCCCGGGAAAGCCATGGGAAAGGAGGTGAATAATCCATGTCATTAATCTTTCAAAAGCTGACGGCCTCATCCGGTGCATCCTCCAGTCCGTTAGGCAAAGTCTCTGAAGTGGGTCAACAGGGGCAAGGTGTACTGCTCGGGATGTTCGGCGAGGCTTTAAATCTCCAAATGGGTGCGGAAGGCAGCAAGAAATCGATGCCTGCCGATGTCAGCGGCAATGGCTTGAATCCGCTGCTTGCGTGGTTACGCAGCACGCCGGCTGAAGGCTCTGAACTGATTGCCGCGGGAGAGAGTGCACTTTATATAGAGCTGGATCTATTAGAAGGGGCACTGCAATACACCGAGGTCCCTCATTTGGAACAGCTGGAGCAGGCATTAGAAGAGAATTCAGACCTGCTACAGGAAGTGCAGGCCTGGCTGGCTACGGCTCAGCTGGTCATCCAACGCTTCCAATCCATGCAGCAAGAACAGGGCTCGGCAGGCTCGGCCAGTGCTGCTTGGACATCAACCGAGGAATCAATGGTTCAACTGCCGGCGCTGGCTGCACATAAAGAAACGATACGCTTTGCCGTTCAGGACGTACTGACACAGCTTTCTCAGCTCAAGGTAAAGCCTGAGGCTGCAGAGGAGTTCAGCTCCCAGCTGCGCAATTTGTTAAAGGGCTATGAAGAGATGCTTCATGCTGCGGTCCGCGGCAAGTTCACGAAGCAAGAATTCTCTGAGGTTTCAATTAAAGCAAATGCATCGACAGCGCTGCCGCTTATGGAAGAACAGTCAGAATTTTCTGAGCTGCTGCCGGAGCCGGAAGTATTAACAGCCGGACAGCTGGCTATTCGTTCGGGAGGCAGCACGCCGATCAAGACGACAGAACCGATTCCAGTGCATCAATTTGCAAGGGAAATGACCCAGTTTACGGTAAACAAGCTGGAATTTATCAAGCAGCAGGGCTTTACTGAAGCCAGAATCTCTTTGAATCCAGAGCATCTGGGCAAGGTCGACATCAAAATAATGATGCAAAACGGCCAGCTGGTGGCGCAGTTTATGACTCACAGCGCAGAAGCCAGGGAACTGCTTGACCAGCAAATGACCCAGCTGCGTACGGCATTGCTGGGACAAGGCCTGCAGGTTGAGAAGCTGGAGGTTACTCAGAACAGCCAGACCTCCACGTCGCAATTTCATATGCAGGACGGCAGGCAGTCCGGTTCAGGACAGCAGCAGCCGGGCAGACGCTCCAAAGAAGCCAATACGACGACTGACGACGCTTTACTTACCGCAGAGCTGACCGAGGAATGGAACGATTGGAAGGCCGAAGCGGAGCAACTCAGCCAGTTAGGCCGGGAGGGTGGCTTCCAGGCTAAAGCTTAGAACACGGAGGTGAACACAATTATGGCCTCAGGCTACATCAATCAAGCAGTATGGCCTCATTATTCGCCAAGCAATATCCAGCAGGCCGGCAAGGCCGAAGATACGAGCACGATGGGCAAGGATCAATTTCTGAGTATTTTGATTGCGCAGCTTCGTTATCAGGATCCTATGCAGCCAATGCAGGATAAGGAATTTATTGCCCAGATGGCCCAATTCACATCCTTGGAGCAGCTTATGAATATCTCATCCCAGTTGACCGATATGAGGCAGTCTCTTGGCAGTGCGTCCGGTCTAATCGGGCAAAAGGTAAGCTGGATTGCGGTGGATCAAAGTGGAAACTCTTCCGTTAAATCAGGCATCGTGGACTCGATCCTCATCCGGGGAGGCATGCATTACGCAAGTATCGGAGCGGCAGAGATTGCGCTGGAGCACATCGTGCAGATCGAGAACGCACCGGCATCAGCCCCTTCCCCATCACCAGAGACGCCAACACCAGCACCTGCACCGGGTGAGAGCAGCAATGAAGATATTCAGCTGGCGGCTGAGGATGACGGGAGCTACAGTGACAATACAGCGGATTCTCCACAGCCTGCTGACGGTACTGAAATATGAATGACCGGATAACCATTGGATCGATGTATCCAGGCTCCCTTCATCCTGCTTCTCTACACAACAAAAGACAGTCTTCTCCTCCAGGCAGCTCTGCAGAGAACGGGGTGTTCAAGGAGCTTCTAAGAGAGAATCAGATCAAAATCAGTCAGCATGCTGCCAAACGAATGGAGCAGCGAGGCATTCAGCTTCAAAGCGACCAGCTGGCTCAGATCAGCACCGCAGTCGAGCAGGCAGCAGCCAAAGGCAGTAAAGAATCACTGATTCTGCTCAGAGACATGGCATTTATTGTGAACGTGCATAATCGCACGATGGTGACAGCGATGGATGGCAAGGCCATGAAGGACAATGTGTTTACACAAATTGATAGTGCGGTCATCATTTCTTAATTATTAAACGGCTGGCCCGTAAGGAAGCCATAGACCGTGGATCGACAGAAGCGGTCTTTATAAGGAGGATAAATAAACATGCTGAGATCAATGTATTCAGGCGTATCCGGGATGAGAGGATTTCAAACCAAGCTGGACGTGATCGGTAACAATATCGCGAACGTAAACACGGTGGGCTTTAAAGCCAGCCGCGTAATGTTTAAGGATATTTTGAGCCAAACGGTTTCCGGTGTCACTGCTCCGGTTGAAGGGGAACAGGGCGGCGTCAACGCCAAGCAAATCGGTTTGGGTGTCACGATTGGCTCCATTGATACCGTGCACACTCCGGGCAGCGCGCAGACAACGAACAATCCGACGGATCTTCGTATCGACGGTGACGGATTTTTCATGGTCAAGATGAGTGAAGATCAGGAAGTCCCGTTCCTGACACGTGCCGGTAACTTTATGCTGGACGGTAACCGGGCTCTGGTCACTTCCGACGGGATGTTCGTCTGTGATATTGATGGGGCACCGATTGTACTGGGAGCGGAAGTAACCAGCTTCTCGATTGGACTCGACGGATCGATTCTGACGCAGGGCGGAGACGGTGACGCGGTTCAGATTGGCGTAGCTAAGGTTGCGAATCCTTCTGCTCTGGAAAAGGTCGGAGGGAACCTCTACCGCGTAAATGCAAATGCACTGGGTGAAGACGGAGACGCAGAAGCCATGGGCCTTGCAGCTAACAGTGAAGAGAACGGAACGGGTGCTATTGTTGCCGGCCAGCTTGAGATGTCCAATGTGGACCTGACGGGCGAATTTACGGAAATGATCGTGGCCCAGCGTGGATTCCAGGCAAATTCCCGGATCATTACAACTTCGGATGAGGTACTGCAGGAAGTTGTTAACCTGAAGCGTTAAGCATTGAATGACTAAAGGGGGGCTTGTTCCCCCCTGATGATCTGGAGGAGGCTTTCAATGATCCTGGTAACAAGATTAAACGGTTCACAAATGTGGCTGAATGCGCTGCTGATCGAGATGGTGGAGGAAACGCCGGACACCTACATTACGCTGACAACCGGCAAAAGATTAATTGTGCTGGAGAAGGCGCCTGAAGTAATCCAGTCCATCAAGGCTTATCACCAGGAGATCGGCATGCAGCAGGCATCCATTAAAGTGCAGCATCAGACGGAGGAATCCCCATGAAAAAAATGCTTCCCTGGCTCATTACCATACTGGTATCCATCACTTTGATTGTGTTAGTCGTCTTTTTATTATCTGACAAGCTACTGGGCGGAGATGACAAGCAAGCGGCTCCGATGAAGCAGGAGGAGCCTGTAATGACGGCAGATGAAATTGTCGAGGTAACTTCAGAGCTGGTGGATATTACGACGAATATGTCCGATCCCAGCTATATTGCGAAGATCAGCTTCGCTTTTCAGCTGAGTGACAAGAAGGCGAAGGAGGACTTTGATAAGATCAAGGAAATTCGCATCAAGCCGATCATTATTAAGACCCTGATGGATACCAAGCCGGAAAGCTTGAAAGATTCTAAAGGAGTCGAGCAGCTCACCAAAGTATTGCAGGACGAAATTAACAAGAATGTGAAGCAAGGTGAAGTCGTGCAAGTGGACGTTACGAACAAGCTGGTCACTGGCATTTAAAATGAGCATCCACAGCTTGCACATAAGGGGGTGAGGTAATTGGTGGACGTATTATCGCAAAATGAAATTGACGCCCTCCTGGCTGCACTCTCGTCCGGTGAAATGGATGCAGATGAGCTGAAAAAGGAAGATACGCAGAAAAAAGTCCGCTCGTATGATTTTAAACGCGCCGTGCGATTTTCGAAGGATCATATCCGAAGCCTGACACGGATCCATGAGAATTTTGCTCGTTATCTGACGACCTATTTTTCAGCCCAGCTGCGCACATTTGTCCAGATAAATGTCGTTCAGGTGGAGCAGCTCCCTTATGATGAGTTCATCCGGTCCATTCCCAAAATGACGGTCCTGAATATATTCGAAGCGGAGCCGCTGGAAGGGCGGATGGTGCTGGAGGTTCACCCCAACATCGCCTATGCCATGCTGGATCGCCTCTTAGGCGGATCGGGAAGTGCACCATCCAAAATTACATCTTTGACTGAAATTGAAACGATTATTATGGAACGGATTTTCAGTCGTGCATTTGAAAGCCTTCAGGAGGCCTGGAAGACCGTGCTTGATATTTCACCGCGTCTAGAGGCTATGGAAACTAACCCGCAGTTCATGCAGATTGTATCACCGAACGAGACGATTGCCTTGATCTCGCTCAGTACCAAAATTGGAGATACCTCCGGGATGATTAACCTTTGTATTCCGCATGTGGTACTAGAGCCTATCATGTCCAAGCTCTCTGTTCATCAATGGTTTACATCAGAGAAGAAGGTCAGGGATCCCGAAGAGGTAGATGCACTAAAGGCACGCGTAAATAAAGCGGAGCTTCCGATTATTGCCGAGCTGGGCGAATCGCGAATTACGATATCCGAATTCTTGGGATTGAGCACCGGCGATGTAATTACGCTGAACAAGCCTGTCCATAACGGGCTGTCGATCAAGGTCGGTGACAAGGTGAAATTTATGGGAAGCCCGGGCACCTTAAAGGACCGGATTGCGGTGCAGATTGATGAAATCGTCAGCGAAGGAGATGAAGAATTTGACGAGTAAAGATTATTTATCCCAGGAAGAGATTGACGCCCTGCTGCAGCAATCAGGAATGTCTTCGACTCCATCCTCCCCGCTGAGTGTGGATGATGTGCTGACACCGCTTGAACAGGATGCTTTAGGCGAGATCGGAAATATCACATTTGGCAGCGCAGCTACGGCCTTGTCCACACTGCTGGGCAAAAAGGTGGATATTACCACACCAAAGGTATCGATTATTACAAGAGATCAGTTCGAAGCGGAGTTTCCGAAGCCTCATGTTGCGGTCCACGTCACTTATGTAGATGGCTTTGAAGGAATTAATTCGCTGGTGATCAAGACCAGAGATGCTCAGATCATCGCAGATCTTATGCTGGGCGGAGAAGGGGCACCTCAGGATGAAGAGCTGAATGAGATTCATATCAGTGCCGTTCAAGAAGCGATGAACCAGATGATGGGCTCGTCGGCCACGAGTATGTCCACCATTTTCAACCGGTTCGTCAATATTTCTCCACCGGGAATTGATATCCTGAACATGTCGAATGGAGATGGCGTCAGCAATCTGCCAGGGGATGAGACATTGATCAAAATTTCCTTCCGGCTTATTATCGGGGATTTGATCGACTCCACCATCATGCAGCTTCTCCCGGTACAATTCGCCAAGGATATGGTGAACATTCTTATGAATGGCGGTGAAGCTGAGGCCGAAGAGCCAGCTGCCGCTGAAGCCGCTCCTGCTGCTCAAGCCCCAGCCGCCCCAGCACAGCCTCCGCAGCCAGATCTGGCGCCGCCAGGACAGCCTGCGCCAGGCTATGGATACGGTCAAGGGATGCCGGGTGCAGAGATGCCGGGTCAACCAGGCTACGGCCAGCCACCATATGTGCAGTCGCCGTACGGTCAGCCAGGGTATGGACAAGCGCCGTATGGTCAGCCGCAAATGCCTTATCCTCAGGCCCCGCAGCATTTTGGAGGAGTACCAAACCGGAACGTAAATGTGCAGCCGGTGCAGTTCGCTAATTTGCAAAATGCACCTTTTGGCCCAGCCGATGAAAGCAATTTGAACTTACTGATGGACATTCCTCTTAAAGTCACCGTAGAATTAGGAAGGACCCAGAAGCAAATTAAGGATATCTTGGAAATGTCACAAGGCTCTATTATTGAGCTGGACAAGCTTGCGGGAGAGCCTGTAGACATCCTGGTGAACAACAAGCTGATTGCTAAAGGCGAGGTCGTCGTGATTGACGAGAACTTTGGCGTCCGTGTGACAGATATCGTAAGCCAATGGGACCGAATACAAAAATTACAATAGCACACATTTAGGGAGGATTTTAAATCAATGGCAAATCGAATTCTGATCGTGGACGACGCTGCATTTATGAGAATGATGATTCGTGACATTTTGACCAAAAATGGGTTCGAAGTGGTAGGAGAGGCGCAGGACGGCGCGCAAGCTATTGAGAAGTTTAAGGAGCTGCGTCCGGATCTGATCACAATGGACATTACAATGCCTGAAATGGACGGTATTGCGGCATTGAAAGAAATCAAGAAGAATGATCCCAATGCGAAAGTCATTATGTGCTCGGCGATGGGCCAGCAGGCCATGGTTATTGATGCCATTCAGGCGGGTGCAAAGGACTTTATTGTGAAGCCATTCCAGGCTGATCGGGTCATTGAAGCGATTAACAAAACGCTCGGCGTGTAAGACATGCCGTTGTCATCCGATATACCGAGACCGGATACGTCGGGCTTTTATCTGCAATTGTTCTACGTATTCATTGTGCTTGCCATCATTGTGTTCCTCATTATTACACTGTTCCGCTATTTAGGCCGGAAGAATCAAAGCTGGATGAAAGGACGCTCCATCAAGACATTAGGTGCCTTGGGAATGGGGCCGAACAAATCTGTCCAGGTCATTGAGGTGGGAGAGAGCATTTATGTTGTCGGTGTCGGTGAGGATCTGTCACTGCTCGACAAGATCACCGACCCTGATGAGGTGGCACGGTTAAGGGCAGCAATGGAGCAGGAACAGCATCGCGCGGCGGGCACCATGCCCCCGTTCATCAGTAATTTTGCTGCCAAGCTAAAAAAGAATCGTCCTCCGGAGGATGTTGAACTTGAGGATACTTCATCATTTCATGAAGTGTTTGAATCCAAGCTGCGCAATGTACCGAACCGGAAACAAAAGGTCGAAGAATTGCTGCGGGAGGATCAAAAGGATTCATGAACAAACGAATTGCTAGTCTGATGCTACTGATCCTCCTTGTCGGTGCGGCCTGGGCCACTCCCGTCTTGGCGGATCCCATTCCGAATATTGATATTCAAATTGGCGGAGAAGGCGAGCAGCCCGGTACAAGTGCACTGTCCCTGATCCTGCTAATCACCGTACTAAGTGTCGCTCCAGCCATTCTGGTGCTCATGACGAGCTTTACACGGATTGTCATTGTCCTCGGGTTTGTCCGTACTTCCCTGGGGACACAGATGACACCTCCGAATCAGGTTCTCATCGGGCTTGCGTTATTCTTCACACTGTTTATCATGGCGCCTACGTTCTCAACAATGAACGAACAGGCACTGCAGCCCTATCTGCAGGGAGAAATTACGCAAAGCGAAGCCTTGGAGAGAGCAGAGGATCCCATTAAGCAGTTTATGTTCGCTCATACACGTGAGAAGGATCTTTTACTGTTTATGAAATATACCGGTGAAGATAAACCGGAAACGTACGAGGACATCCCATTAACGGTTCTTGTCCCTGCCTTTGCGATCAGTGAGCTAAAAACAGGATTTCAAATGGGCTTTATGATTTTCATTCCGTTTCTGGTCATTGATATTGTCGTAGCCAGCGTTCTAATGGCCATGGGGATGATGATGCTGCCACCGGTCATGATCTCATTACCCTTCAAAATTTTACTGTTTGTGCTGGTAGACGGCTGGTATCTGGTTGTAAAGTCCTTGCTGATGAGCTTCAACACATAGCTGCAGGCAGCAGAAATAATGATCAGGAGGACAAACCGTGAATGCTGAATTTATTATCGGCTTAGCCGGTCAGGCTGTGTATACCGTTTTGAAGGTGAGTGCGCCGATGCTGATCCTTGCCCTTTTGGCGGGTCTGGCTATCAGTATTTTTCAAGCAACAACACAGATTCAGGAGCAAACCCTGGCCTTTGTTCCCAAAATTATCGTGGTTCTGCTGGCCTTGCTCATATTTGGGCCCTGGATCTTAACCACATTGGTGGATTTCACGTTTGGGATTCTGGACAATCTCTACAAATATATCGGATAGGCTGAATGTCCATGGAATGGTTAGAGCAAAGTGTTCCCGTTTTTATGCTTATGTTTTGTCGAATAACAGCATTTTTTGTGGTCGCTCCGGTCTATTCTTCGCGAACGGTGCCGACCACCCATAAGCTGGGCTTGTCGTTTATTGTCACGCTGCTCGTTTATCTTTCGTTTGGCTTAAGTCAGACAGTGACAGACAATATGTCCTATATCTTGCTGATCCTTCAAGAAGTGCTGATTGGACTGCTGCTGGGCTTTACGGCCTACCTGATGTTTGCCGTCGTACAGACGGCAGGAGCATTGATTGATATCCAGATTGGCTTTGCAATGGCGAATGTGATTGATCCTGTATCAGGCGTATCCTCGCCACTGATCGGCAACTTTAAGTATATGCTGGCCATTCTGGTATTTCTGAGCATGAACGGCCACCACTATCTACTGGATGCCATTATGTACAGCTATGAGTGGGTGCCTGTAACGGGAAATGTGTTTTTCAAATTTGAGGACGGCAGCACTTCGGAATTTTTGATTAAGACCTTTTCGTATTCATTTGCACTGGCGCTGCAGATGTCGGCTCCGATTGTCGTATCTTTATTTTTAACGGATCTGGGATTGGGCTTTCTAGCAAGAACAGCGCCGCAGTTTAACGTGTTTGTCATTGGAATTATTGTCAAGATACTGGTTGGTTTGGGCATGCTCTTTCTTTTAATGCCTGGAATGGTGACGCTGTTTGATCATCTGTTCGACAAGCTGTTCAGGGCGCTGCAGGGACTGCTTGGTGTTCTGGGGCAAAGGCCGGAATAGCGGCAGGGGAAAGCGAGGAATACAATTGAGATTTGAGATGGATCTGCAGCTGTTTGCGGGGGAGAAGACCGAGAAGGCCACGCCGAAAAAGAGGCAGGAAACACGTAAAAAAGGACAGGTTGCTAAAAGTATGGAGCTTTCCGGCGCCTCCATCCTGCTTGCTGCTTTCATTTGCCTTATTTTTTTCGGAGGCTATATTCAGAATCATCTGGTCCGGCTGTTTACGGATGTATTCATCAATCGTCTGGAGATGGCGGTCACTAAAGATAATGTAGTCATGCTTCTGGGAGAGTATGGCATACAAATTCTGATTCTCGTGGCTCCGATATTTATTAGCGTGCTCGTTATTGCGATCATTGTAAACTACATGCAGGTCGGGTTTCTGCTTACGGGAGAGCCATTGAAGATGAAGCTGAACAAGCTGGATCCCATTAAAGGGTTCAAGAATATATTCTCGCTTCGTTCATTGGTTGAATTCTCCAAATCCATACTCAAGCTGGCCATCATCGGATACCTTGTATACACCTCACTTTGGAGTGCAAAGGAAGACCTGTCCAAGCTGGCCACTACCAGTCCGGGACAAATACTGCATTTTACAGCTGATGTTACGCTTTGGCTGGGGATTAAGATCGGGGCCGGCCTACTCGTTCTCGCGGTCTTCGATTATATGTATCAGAAATACGATTACGAAAAGAACATTCGCATGTCCAAGCAGGACATCAAAGACGAGTATAAAAAGATGGAAGGCGATCCCTTAATCAAGGGAAAGATCCGGGAACGCCAGCGGCGGATGGCACTGCAGCGTATGATGCAGGAGATTCCGAAGGCGGACGTCATCATTACGAACCCGACCCACTTTGCTGTGGCTTTGAAGTATGACGGTTCCAGCATGGAAGCGCCGCAGGTGCTTGCCAAAGGGCAGGATTATATGGCTTTGAAAATCAAAGAAATTGCCAAGAATCATGGCGTGATGACGATGGAGAACAAACCGCTTGCACGGGCATTATTTCAACGGACTGAGATTGGCGACGCCATACCGGGTGACTTGTTTCAGGCCGTAGCTGAAGTGCTGGCATATGTATACAAGCTTAAAGGCAAGGCGAATTAAAGCAGGGAACGGAGGCCGGCAGCAGTGAAGGTGAAGGATTTATCGGTTTTAGTGGGTGTCATCGGAATCGTGCTGATGATGATTCTTCCCATTCCGGACTGGCTTTTAGATGTGCTACTCGTGATCAACATCTCGCTGGCCCTGATCATTTTGTTAGTTGCAATGAATACCAAGGAAGCGCTGGAATTTTCCATCTTTCCTTCATTGCTTTTGATTACAACCTTGTTCCGGCTTTCTCTGAATGTATCCACAACCAAGCTGATCCTGTCGGAAGGAGAGGCCGGTGAAGTGGTATCGACGTTCGGAAGCTGGATTGCCGGCGGACAGATCGCGATTGGCTTCGTCGTTTTCCTGATTCTGGTTGTGGTTCAGTTTATCGTGATCACAAAAGGCTCGGAGCGGGTAGCCGAGGTAGCAGCCCGCTTTACGCTGGATGCGATGCCAGGCAAGCAGATGAGTATTGATGCGGATCTGAATGCCGGGATGATCAATGAATCACAGGCCAGAGAACGCAGGCAGAAGGTTGAACGAGAGGCAGACTTTTATGGAGCAATGGACGGTGCCAGTAAATTTGTAAAAGGTGATGCCATTGCCTCTATTATTATCCTGCTCATCAATCTGATCGGCGGCTTTATTATCGGGATGTCCATTCACGGTATGCCCTTTGGAGAGGCCATGAGCACGTATTCCATCCTGACCATTGGCGACGGCTTGGTCAGCCAGATTCCGGCATTGCTGATTTCAACAGCAGCGGGCCTGATTGTAACCAGAGCCTCCTCCGATGGAAACCTGTCTGATGACTTGGCAGGTCAGCTTCTCTCCTACCCTAAGCTGCTGTACATCGTTGCCGGAACGGTTGCCCTCTTGGGACTGCTGACCCCAATCCATTTGATTACAACGTTGCCTATTGCTTTCGTCTTGTTTATCGCCGCTCGAACGATGCAGAGCAGCCTGGATCGTAAGCAGGTAGAGGTGGAGCAGCTAGAGGAAGAACAGCAGATTGAAGAGGTCCGCAGTCCGGAAAGTGTCATTAACCTGCTGCAGATCGACCCGATTGAGTTCGAATTTGGATACGGATTGATCCCGCTGGCAGATACCCAGCAGGGAGGAGACCTGCTGGATCGTATTATTATGATCCGGAGACAATGCGCTTTAGAAATGGGACTGGTTGTTCCTGTCATTCGGATTCGGGACAATATTCAGCTCAAGCCGAATGAATACGTCATCAAGATCAAGGGGAATACCGTGGGCGGCGGAGAATTGCTGCTGAACCATTATCTAGCGATGAGCCCCGGCTATGAGGATGATATGGTGACAGGTATTGAGACGATGGAGCCGGCCTTTGGCCTTCCAGCACTCTGGATTGATGAGGCGGCAAAGGAACGCGCTGAGCTTGCCGGATATACGGTTGTAGATCCTCCTTCGGTAGTGGCGACTCATCTGACAGAGCTGATTAAACGTCACGCGCACGAGCTGATTGGACGTCAGGAAACGAAATCACTGATTGACAATCTTCGCGAAACCTATCCGGTGCTGGTGGACGAGCTCATCCCTTCAATTCTTTCTGTGGGGGATGTACAGAAGGTGCTTGCGAAGCTGCTCAAAGAGAAGATTTCAATTCGGGATCTGGTAACGATCTTCGAAACCTTGGCGGATTCAGGACAGTATTCAAAGGACCCAGACGTCTTAACAGAGTATGTCCGACAGGCATTATCACGACAAATCACCCAGCAGTACGTTCGGGAAGGCGAAGCCATGCGTGTGATCACCGTGGGGCCGGCGCTGGAGAGGAAAATCGCAGAAAGCGTACAGCAGACAGAGCAGGGAAGCTACATTGCAATGGACCCGGCTGCGACGCAGAGTATTTTCCAGAAGCTGAGTGAACAGGTGAACCGCATTATTCAAATGGGACAGCAGCCGATCCTTTTGACCTCTCCAGGAATCCGGATGTATCTTCGGCAGGTCATTGAGCGCAGCATGCAGGATATCCCGGTGCTTTCTTATAGTGAGCTTGAGCCCAACGTAGAAATTCAGAGTGTCGGAGTGGTGAACTTATGAGAGTGAGAAAGTATATCGTCGACACCATGCCGGAAGCCATGCTAAGCATACGGAAAGACCTGGGCAGTGATGCTGTTATTCTTAGCTCCAAAGAAATTAAAGTGGGCGGCTTCCTCGGTATGTTTACAAGTCGAAAAATTGAGGTCATCGCAGCTGTAGAGAAAAATGAGACCGTTAAGACAGAGAAGGCTCAGCCTAAGGCAGTCAAGCCAGATGGAGATCAGCGCGAAGCTGAGGCGGCAGCCATTGCGCCAAAGCCTCACATTCCCCGGCAGGCAGCAGCCAGCGTCTACAAGACATCAGCCAGGGTGAACACTGAAAGTCTGAAATCGCCGGAGGAGCTGGATGGCAAAGCAAAGACGCCTCAGCAAAGCGAGCCTCAAGCTCCAAGAGCAGATAAACACTTGAAACGTGAGGACGAAAGCCAATCAAGAGCAGCTGCGGAAACGGCGGCAGGAGCTCTGAGCACCACGGGATTTCGTTCAGGTGTTGCCTCGGCCAAATTCGAAGCGTGGAGCACTGAAGAAGAGCCATCCTTTAATCGAAGTGCAGCGGAGCAGAAGCTATTTGATGAAATTCGGGAAATGAAGGATTGGATTGCACGTCTGTCCCGCCAAACGGCAGCCAAGGAGGTGCTCCCGGACGCAATCGCCTCCATCCGTGACAGCTTGATCGGACAGGGTCTCTCACCGGCAATTTTCCAATTATGGGTTGAGGAAGCCGTCATGAAATGGAATGAAGCTGGCGGTGAGCTGAGTGCAGAGGAGTTAAAAGACTTGTTTATTTCTCAGGCCGCCAGCTTTCTAGAAGGTAGAATCGGCGGGGGGATTCAGCCGGATACCCGTATTGTTTATGTGGCTGGCCCGACGGGGGTCGGAAAGACGACCACGATCGCCAAGCTGGCAGCGGAGCAGATGTTTAAATATCGGCGAAAGGTTGGCTTTATTACAGCGGATACGTACCGAATTTCGGCGGTAGAGCAGCTGAAGACCTACGCTTCAATCCTCAATTTGCCGATCGAGGTAGTTCAGACTTCTGAAGACATGCAGAGGGCGCTGGAGAATTTGAAGGCGTGTGATCTGATTCTCATGGATACGGCAGGACGTAATTACCGGAGTGAGCTGTTCGTCTCCGAACTGCACAGCCTGCTTCCTGAGAATCATGAAAGTGAGACTTATCTTGTGCTCAGCTTGACATCAAAAAGTGAGGACATGGAGCACATTACAGGTCATTTCAGCAAGTATGGACTCGATAAGGTGATATTTACAAAGCTCGACGAAACGGGAAGCTGCGGAGCCATCTATAATCTGTTATCCACTTTCCCGGTTCAGCTATCCTACATGACGAACGGACAGAATGTACCGGATGATCTGCTGATGCCGGATAAGAATATGCTGGCTAGGATGCTGTTCGGGGAGACTCCCGCATGAGCGATCAGGCAGAAGCGCTGCGGCAGTTAGCTACATCACAGGCCTCTGCAGACATGACTGCGGTTCCGCGTTCAGCCCGATTCATTACTGTCTGCAGCGGGAAGGGCGGCGTAGGCAAATCCAACTTTACTTTGAATTTTGCGCTGGCACTGCAGCAGCTGGGCAAGAAAGTGTTAATTTTTGATGCAGATCTTGGCATGGCGAATATTGACGTTCTCATGGGCGTTTCCTCAAGGTATAACGTGTATCACGTGCTGCGCCAGGAGAAGAGTCTTGCAGAGGTGATTCATCACGGACCCTATGGCCTGCCATTTATCGCTGGAGGCTCCGGCATCGCAGATATGTTTGCAATGACCGATAAGGATGTTAGCCGCTTTATTCAGCAGATGGAAGCGCTGGCCAGTGATCTGGATTATATTCTGTTTGATACGGGAGCAGGGTTATCCCGGGAAAACATTAATTTTATTACGGCTGCGGATCAATGTCTGGTTGTGACGACACCGGAGCCCACGTCGGTTACGGACGCTTATGCCTTGATCAAGGTGGTTCATAATAACCATCCGGAAGTTCCCTTTACCTTAATGATTAACCGGGCAGGGGATGCTCAGGAAGCCCAGGAAACGTCCAGCAAAATCATTCTAACTGCGAAACGGTTTTTGCAGCTGGATATTTCTCTTCTGGGATATGTCCGTGATGACCAGTCCGTATCCAGGTCTGTGAAACGGCAAGTTCCCTTTCTGGTCGGATTCCCGAAAAGCGAGGCATCCAGGGACATTGAACGCCTGGCGGCGAATTATGCCGCTGTGCCATTCAAGGACAGCGGCGCTGTCCATAAGGGTGTCAAGGGTTTCATGCAGCGTTTTCTTAAGCGAAAATAGCCGTATCATGCGGACGAATATAACTGAGGTGTAGACATCTATGAGGCCTTTTCGTGTGCTGGTGGTTGATGATTCCAAATTCATGAGACAAATCATTACGGATTTGATCCAAAAGGATTCCCGATTTCAGGTCGTCGGAACGGCTGCCAACGGAATTGAGGCTTTAGAGAAAGTAAGAGAGCTGAATCCTGATCTCATTACCATGGATGTGGAAATGCCGGAAATGAACGGGCTGGAAGCGCTAAAGCGCATTATGCAGGAACAGCCAAAGCCTGTAATTATGCTGTCCGGTATTAATGAGCAGGGAATGAAGGAAACCATCCTGGCATTGGAGTCCGGCGCATTTGATTTCATACGCAAGCCCTCTGTCGTGCATGACCAGGACATCAATAATGTGGCCAAGGAGCTGAACAAGCAGCTCAGTGCAGCGATTCAGGCTAAAGAGCGAAGAGCGCTTTGGGAAGAGGAGCAGAAGGTAAAGGAATCCGGTGAGCCCCGGACGCAATCTTCTCGGAATGCCACCGGGACATTACCATCTATGGATGCAGGCCCTGGTATACCGGGGAAGGACCGGCAAGATAAGGCGCAGAGCGAGCAACGGCGAGGAGCCGGCAGCCCAAAAGACATTGAATCAAAGCCGAAAGGTCAAGCAGTACGGAAGCCTCCTGAGGCCCGTCAAGCTGCTGAGCGTCATGAGAGTACTAACGCTGGCCGCGATCACTTCAAGCGAAGCAAGCCGAAACCGACGCAGCAGGCTGACCCAGCCGCAGCCACGGAGACGACCAGCAAGGTTTGGGGTCATCAAAGTAGACCGGGTGAGCCTGTGCTAGAACGCGGTGCAGGGAGTCAGCATAAGGCACATCAGACAAGTCCGGCCCTGGAGCATATTGTTGCAGTTGGCTGCTCTACCGGTGGACCGAGAGCTTTGAGAACGCTGCTAGAGCGGCTTCCGGCAAATTTCCCGGCACCGGTCGTTATTGTACAGCATATGCCGCCTAATTTTACAAAATCGCTGGCTGCACGTTTAAACACATTCAGCCCGTTACACGTGCAGGAAGCCGAGCAGGGGATGGTTCTAAAGCAAGGCTGTGCATATGTTGCACCGGGGGGACACCACATTCGAATTGTGGAGTCGGCCGGCGGGGAATGGATCATCAGGGTTTCTCAGGAAGAGCAGGTAAACGGCCACCGCCCATCGGTTGATGTCCTGTTTGAATCACTGCTCCCTTTTCAACATATAAAGCGTCACGCCGTATTGATGACCGGTATGGGCAGTGACGGAGCCAAGGCAATGAAAATGCTGTATGACTCGGGTGTGTCTTCAACCATAGCTGAAAGTGAAGAGACCTGTGTTGTCTATGGTATGCCTCGTTCCGCCGTTGAGCTGGGCTGCGTGAGTCATGTGCTCCCGCTTCATTCCATTCCGGACAAGTTGATTCAAGCAGTGAAAAACGGAAAGTGAACTCATGGAGGAGGTGTCTCGCAATGGACATGAATCAGTATTTAAGCATGTTTATTGATGAGTCCAATGATCATCTGCAATCGCTAAATGAAAATATGCTGCAGCTGGAAGCCAGCCCGGATGATTTGAGTATTGTTCAGGTCATATTCCGCTCGGCCCATACTCTTAAGGGTATGGCCGCCACAATGGGCTTTGAGGATCTGGCCTCACTGACGCATAAGATGGAAAATGTGCTTGATCTAGTTCGGAACGAGAAGCTCAAAATGCAGGATTATATTTTTGATACATTGTTCAAAAGCCTTGATGCACTGGAGTCCATGGTGCAGGACATCGTTGAGGGCGGAGAGGGCAAGGCCGATGTATCGTCTATTGTGTCATCTCTGCAAGCGATTGAGCGCGGTGAGGTTGCCGTGGCCGCTCCTGCCGCAGCGGCCGTCCCAGACCATAGTGCAGCCGTCACAGGCATTGAGCTGGACGAGTTTCAATTCTCGGTACTGAGCCAATCGATATCAGAAGGGCATCAGGTGCTGTACATACAAGTCAAGCTGCGGGATGACTGCATGCTGAAGGCGGTTCGGGCTTTTATGGTATTCGAGCTGCTGGAGCGCTCCGGGGAGATCGTCAAGACGTTCCCGGATGTCCAGGACATCGAGCAGGGAGAATTTGAGCAGGGCTTTACGCTCTATATGATTACACAGAAGCAAGCAGGAGATCTTCAGGACCAGATCATGAACATTTCTGAAATTGAAATGGCTCAGGTCATCGCTTTGGATCAGGAAACGCTGCAGCAGATGAATCAACGTAACTTGGCCGCAGCTGAGACGGCGGCAGCACAAGCGCCCACTCTTCCTGCTGCTGAGGAGAAACCTGCTGTACATTCGCCGTTAAACGCTCCGCCTGCAGTCAAAGCACCGGCCAAAGCCTCCTCTGCAGCCACACCATCAAGAACGATTCGGGTCGACATTGAGAGACTGGACGTATTGATGAATTTGTTTAGTGAGCTGCTGATTGACCGATCACGGCTGGAGCAGCTGGCCAATGAAGCCAAGAATCAAGAGCTGACTGATACGGTAGAGCATATGAGCCGGGTCAGCAGCGATCTGCAAAACATTGTGCTTAAGCTTCGGATGGTTCCTGTGGACACCGTGTTCAACCGCTTTCCGCGGATGGTACGCGATCTGGCCAAATCATTAGACAAAAAAATAGATCTGGTCATCACGGGTGCCGAAACAGAGCTGGATCGAACCGTCATTGATGAAATCGGTGATCCGCTCGTCCATCTGCTGAGAAATTCAGTGGACCATGGTATTGAGTCACCTGCAGAGCGGCTTGCTGCCGGCAAACCCGAGACAGGCACGGTAAATCTGAGAGCTTTCCATAGTGGTAACCACGTATTTATTGAAATTGAGGACGATGGCAAGGGAATCATCCGTGAGAATATTGTCCGCAGCGCGGTCAAGAAAGGCGTGGTCACGGAAGAGGAAGCCGCGGCAATGTCCGATTCTGAGGCTCATCAGCTGCTCTTCGCTCCAGGCTTCAGTACGGCTGAGGTGATCTCGGACGTATCTGGCCGGGGGGTCGGCCTGGATGTCGTAAAGTCCAAGATCAACGCGCTCGGAGGGAACGTAACCATCTATTCGACACCGGGAAAAGGAACCAATTTCTCGGTTCAGCTGCCGCTTACGCTTTCGATCATCGCTGCTATGCTCATCAAGATGGGCAGTGAGAAATATGCGATTCCGCTGAGCTCGATTGTGGAGACCGGCATTGTGAAGCAATCCAGTATTCGTACGGTGCATGGCAGCCGTATGATTCCTTTCCGGGAGCATCATATCCCACTCATTTCCTTGAGCCGGGTGTTCAGCATTCCGAGCTATAACGAGGCAGATGAGGCGGAAACCGAAATTGTCGTCATCCGAAAGGGAGAACGGCTCGCTGCGCTGGCCGTGGACGATTTTATTGGCCAGAGCGAGATCGTATTGAAAACGCTGGGTAAGTATCTGCCCGCTGTTCAGGGGATCTCCGGAGCTACGATATTGGGAGACGGCCAGGTAGCCTTGATTCTTGATCCGAACGCTTTTATCAAGTGAACCGGATCTTGCGGGTTCTCGTAAGGACTGGTTACTCATAAGGAGGGTATTAACATGGGAGAAGAAATAAAGGTTATTGTGTTTACGCTGGGCAGCGAGGAGTACGGAATTGAGGTAGACAAGGTTCAGACGATTGAGCGTATGATGCCGATTACCCGGGTTCCCAAAACCTATTCTTTTGTCAAAGGGGTTATTAACCTTCGCGGGGTTGTAATTCCTGTCATCGATCTTCGTGGCCGCTTCAGCCTGCCGGAAGTAGAGCCTACAGAGCAAACCCGTATTATTATTGTCGCCGTCAACGACATGCAGGTCGGCTTTATCGTTGACTCTGCCAGTGACGTGGTAGATTTGAACAGCGACAGTATTGATTCTCCACCAGAAGTTGTGGGTGGAATAAAGGCTAAATATCTCCGCGGTGTAGCGAAGCTCAGCGAAGAGCGCCTTCTGGTTATGCTGAACCTGTCCGAGGTGTTGAACAAGAGTGAAATTATTCAGCTAGAAGGGCTGGAGGAGTAGCCGTGGAACTATTTAAACACGGGAAAGATTTCAAGATGGATGTGCTGAAGGAGGTCGGCAATATCGGAGCCGGCAATGCGGCGACCGCATTGTCGCAGCTTCTGAATAAGCCGATTGATATGGCAGTGCCGAAGGTTCAGTTGCTTCCATTCGAAGAGATTGCTGACTGTGTCGGAGGACCAGAGGCTATCGTTCTTGCCGTGTTCCTTCGCGTAGAGGGTGATGCTCCCGGCAACCTATTTTTCATTATGACGCCGGAGGCCGGCAAGAAGCTGCTGAAGCGCCTCGCCGGCATTGAGGTGGAGGAGGGCGACAGCTTCAATGAAATGGAGCAGTCGGCACTTAGCGAAATTGGCAACATTTTGGCAGGCTCCTATCTCTCATCTCTAGCTGATTTTACGAGGCTGTCCATGACTCCGACGGTGCCGGGACTGGCCATTGATATGGCCGGTGCTGTTCTGGGCTATGGCTTGCTCCAATTCGGAGAAATGGGCGATGATGCCCTGCTGATCAACACGACATTTTTAGAAGGCCAGTACGAAGTGGAAGGCCAGTTTTTTTTAATCCCGGACCCGCAGACTTTTGCACAAATATTTGAAGCACTGGGAGTGCCTCTAGAGCATGATTGAAGAAAAAAGCATTATTAAGGTTGGCATGGCAGATCTGAATGTGTCCACCTCTGGCGGAATATTAAGAACCACAGGTCTGGGATCCTGTGTGGGGCTGACATTATATGATCCGGTTCAAAAGGTTGGCGGGATGGCTCATGTCATGCTGCCCTCCTCCGCCATTGCAAGAGAAGGTCAACTTAATCTGGCGAAGTATGCGGATACGGCGCTTCCGATCCTGCTGAACAAGCTGAGGGAATTAGGCGCGTCCCCGCTGAGGCTTGTCGCTAAGATGGCCGGGGGGGCGCAGATGTTCACTTTTGCAGGCTCTGGCGACAGCATGCGCATTGGTCCCCGGAATGTCGAGTCATGTAAAGAGGGACTGCAGCAAATGAATATTCCGCTGATCGGCGAGGATACTGGCGGAAATTACGGAAGAACTGTGGAATTGGACTGCACAACGGGTAAATTTACCATACGCAGTGTACAAAAGGAAATAAAGGAATTGTAGCCATGAAGGGAAAAATCCGATATTTTTTGTTAGCCGGAGCAGCAGGATTCATATTTACCTTTATTGTTAGCAGCGGGAACAATCTTTGGTCAACTGCCATCACCCGTGCTTGCCTTGCGTTTGTAGTTTGGGCCCTGCTCGCGGCTGTGTTAGGCGGAGTGTGGTTGGCCGTGTTCCGGCCGGGGCAGGAAGCTGATGCTCAAGATGAAGAGCGAAGCGCGGAGCCTTTAAAGGGCGCAAAGCTGGATTTATCGACTATAGAGCAAGACGATCAGGAGCTGTTAAACCTGATGAAGAATGAGCAGGAGCCTCAGAGGCAGGAGAACGGATTCACTCCACTCTCCCCACCCAAGCTGGTCACGACGAAAAATCCTGAGGAACTGGCCAAGGCCGTTCGTCACCTGAGTGAAAAATAAGGATGGTGAGGGCAATTGGACTCAAAAAAAGCATCAGCCTTGAATCATGCAGAATTATGGACGGCATGGAAGGAAGATGGAGATCTTTCAGCGAAAAAACAGCTTATCGAGAAGTATTTGCATATCGTGGATTATGTTTCGGGGCGGTTGGCCATTGGCCTCCCCCGGAACGTGTCTAAGGGAGACTTGGCAAGCAATGGAGTTATGGGCCTGATTGACGCCATTGATAAATTTGATTATAAACGCGGCCTGCAATTCGAAACCTATGCATCCTGGAGGGTGCGGGGGGCGATTTTGGATTCTCTAAGGCAAGGTGACTGGGTGCCGCGCTCAGTCCGTGAAAAAGCGAAAAAAATCGAGACAGCATACCAGCAGCTGGAGCAGAAATATTTGCGTACCGTCAGCGATACCGAAATGAGTGAATATTTACAGGTATCTGAAAAGGAATTCCGCCACATGCTTCAAGAGGTTGCCGTGATGACGCTAAACTCTCTGGAGGATCCCATTCGGGAAGAAGAGTCGGAAACGAGAATGACGCTGCTTGTGGATGAGAAGGCCAAAAATCCAGACCATAAGGTACACGAGTTTTATCTAAAAGAGGCACTAATCAAGGGCATCGGTAAGCTTACAGAGAAGGAGAAAACCGTTGTTTCCTTGTTATATTATGAGGACCTGTCTTTAAGTGAAATTGCGGAGGTCATGTCTTTATCTCCATCGAGAATATCTCAGCTGCATTCGAAAGCCATTCTACGCTTAAGGGGGGCTCTTGAGAAAGACAAAGAGCTGTTAATGCACAATGAATAAGGCGTAAGATGGAGAGGGGGGAATTATAATGTCGGTCAGCTTTGCATTGGAGCAATTCTTTCAGATCACGATTTCAGACGACAAGGCAACGGCATATATCGAGCTGGTTAACTGGGAGGAGGACTTTCACTGTGACGTCGAAAGTATGGAAGCCCTCCTAGCTGACCACCAGGTTGTTCATGGCATTCAGCGTGAAGCGCTGGAAGGCATTGCTGCCAAGCCCGCGGGGTACCAGTTTCAAAAAATAGCTGTTGCATACGCTACCCAGCCGATTCCTGGAGAACACGGTAAAATTGTTAGCATGCTTCAGAGTAAGCCGGCCGATCATCGGCCGCTTGAAACCGATGACGGAAAAGTGGACTTTAAAGAAATTACACGGCTGAACAATGTCAGTAAGGGCCAGCTAATTGCGACCCGCATACCTCCTTCGCCGGGAAAGCCGGGGATGTCTGTCACTGGAGCAGAAATGCCTCCCAAGGCCGGCAAAGAAGCGCGCTTTAAAATTGGAAAAAATGTCGTTGTGGATGCAGAGCAGGTGCATATGTACGCCGCTATTGATGGTCTGTTAACCGTGACAGATAACGGAAAAATCAACGTGTTCCCGATCTACGAAATTCACGGCGATGTGGATTACAGCGTAGGCAATATTGATTTTGTGGGAACCGTCGTGATTCGCGGCAACGTGCTTTCTGGCTTTCGCATCAAGTCTGCCGGCGATATTCGCGTCACAGGCTTTGTAGAAGGGGCGGATCTGGAGGCCGGCGGCTCGATTGTAATTAACGGCGGCGTGATTGGCTATCACAAAGGCTGCATTCAAGCGGCACAGCATGTGAAATGCGCTTTCGTGCAGGACGGGAACATCGTAGCAGGCGGAGACATTACAGTATCTCAGAGCATCATGCACTCTACCCTTCGGGCTGCACAGAGCATATATTGTAATGGCACAAAGGGATTGATTGTTGGGGGAGTTATTCAAGCTGGTGAGAAGGTCACTGCCAGAACCATCGGGAACAGCATGTCGACCGTTACAGTCCTTGAGGTCGGTGTACTGCCGGAGCTTCGTAATGAGCTGAAGGAGCTGAGAGCGCGTCAGCGGCAGCAGCTTGATCATGTCTCCAAAACAGAAAAAGCGCTGAATCTTTTGAATCAGCTTGCGGCTGCGGGCCAGCTGACGCCGGACAAGCTCGGGCTTCGGATCAAGCTGAATGCTACGCAAAAGTCTCATATGTCAGAGCTGGCGGAAACTAAGGAACGTATTTTTGAAATTGAACAGACTCTGGAGGATACCACCAAAGCTCGAGTCGAGGTTCTGAATTCGATTTATGGCGGCTCCAAAATCGTCATCGGCCGCTACACCCGATTTATCAAGGATGCGTCTCAAAGAGTAGTGTACACCTATATAGATGGTGATATTGCAATGCTTCCTATCACTTGAATGGACATTTATAATTCTGATGAGGTGATGCATCGTGAGCTTGAAATCTGTTGAGATGCAAATTGCAGTGCCGCGAACCACGGAGGCTGGAAAGATCCAACAGGAGCAGCATCAGCGCCCGTCGCAGGAGCAGCTGTTCTTGTCTGCGGAGCAGCTCAAAGACAGCAAGGAAGCCGCTCAGCGCAGTACTGAGGTGGATCAGTCGTCTGATGCCATTATGCGTGATGGCGGCAAAGGCGGATCCCAGTCTCAATCTCAGAAGCAAGGGGAAGAACTTCCAAAGGATCACAAGCTCCCGGCGGCTGATCACCCCTATAAAGGAAGAAATTTGGACATCACGCTGTAAACTATATTGAATGATAAGAAGGAGTTAACCGGTATGGGCCCATGGATTTACGTCGCCATGCTGGGATTGGCAGCTCTCATCTATGCCCGGATGCTGCCACAGCAGAAGGAACCACAGAAAGCTTCGGACCAGATTGTGAAGGAAGTTGAAGCAACGCTAGAGCAATATGCGGCTGAAATTCAGATTGAAAATGAACAGCTGGTGGAGCTGGTAGCTCGAATGAAAGAGGAGCATTCCCGTACGCTGTCTCACCATGAACAGCAGCTTCAGAGTGTTAACAATCAGCTGAAGCAAGGGGAACAAGAGATGATTATGATGCGAGAGCAGCTAGCCGGACATGAGGCCCTATTCCTCCAGCTCCAGCAGCAGCTTGCGAAGGAAGAAGCACCGCCTGAGCCCGGACTGGATCCCACGATCAAGGACAGATACAGCGAGCTGTTTGCCATGTATCAGAGCGGTAAATCCATAGACAGAATTGCGAAGGATACCGGGATGCAGAAAGGTGAGGTTCAGCTTATTATTCAGCTGGCGAAGCGGGAGGAACTGTCATGATCAAGAACAAGAGCTTTCTAAACGGCTTGGGCCTGGGCCTTATTCTGGGTGCCGTGCTGCTGCAGCTCATGTTTCTGGGACAAGCGGCTTCAAGCACTGATGAAAGTAAAACGGAGTGGACCCGGGAGGAGCTGGAGCAGGCGGCAGACAGCATCAACCTGCGCGTCCTAGAGTCACAAGAAGAGCTGATGACGGAGGAAGAGTGGTCCGAGCTTCAGAAGCAGGATGAACAGCAGCAACCAACTGGTTCTGATAATCAGCAGGGCGGCGCTGCTGCACCAAAGGCATCTCCTGCTGATCAAGGCGGCAGCTTAGAGCCTGCTGCGCCTTTCCAGCCTGAGAGTCCTGAGAAGACCACAGCACCGGAGGCGAAAGCACCTGCCCCCGCCGCAGAGCCGGCGCCGCAGAAATCAGCCCCTCCGGCGGCGCCGGAAGCACCTAAAGCTGTCTATATTAAATATAGCATTCCTCCAGGAGCACATTTAAGTGATGTCGCTGCAGGACTGAAGCAGTCCGGGGTGATTCAGGATGCCGCAGCTTTTGTGACAGCCGCGACAGAGAAGAAGATTAACCTGTCAATTCAACAGGGCACCTTCACCTTCCGCAAAGGGGAAAGCTTCGGCTCAATTATGGAGAAGATTACAAGCAAGCCTCAATCCTGACGTCCGCGGCAGCCAATGCCCGGGCGTTTTTTGCAGCTTATGCAGCCGTCAGTGGAAGGGCTCGGAAAATAAATTGCATCCCGTCCAATGATATGTTATAGTAATTGACGGTGTTAAAACACACGCTTTGGGAATTTCGTTGAGGGTGCTTTCTATGGAAAGTCTCAGCGGGAGATGAACCGGGCGGAGGGCACACAAAAAACCAAACTTAGGAGGTGTGTGAAGATGGCAGTTATCTCCATGAAACAGCTTTTGGAAGCTGGGGTACACTTCGGTCACCAGACTCGTCGTTGGAACCCGAAAATGGACAAATTTATCTTCACTGAAAGAAACGGTATTTACATTATTGACCTGCAAAAGACAGTTAAGAAAGTCGAAGAGGCATACAATTTCGTGAAAGGCCTGAGCGCTGACAACGGAACTATTCTTTTCGTAGGTACTAAGAAGCAGGCTCAAGATTCCGTGAAAGAAGAAGCTGAACGCTGCGGCATGTACTACATTAACCAGCGCTGGCTCGGCGGAACGCTGACTAACTTCGAAACCATCCAGAAGCGGATTAACCGTCTGAAGGAACTGGAAAGATGGGAAGAGGACGGCACGTTTGAAGTGCTGCCTAAGAAAGAAGTTATCCTTCTTCGCAAGGAGAAAGATCGTCTGGAGAAATTCCTCGGCGGTATCAAGAACATGAAGGGCCTTCCAAGCGCGCTGTTCATCATCGATCCTCGCAAAGAGCGTATCGCTGTTGCAGAAGCACGCAAGCTGGGCATCCCAATCGTAGGCATCGTGGACACGAACTGTGATCCGGACGAGATTGACTACGTGATTCCGGGTAACGACGATGCAATTCGCGCTGTCAAGCTGTTGACTGGTAAAATGGCTGACGCAGTTGTGGAAGCACATCAAGGCGAAGAGACTACTGCTTAATTCAAGCAGGTCACATACTATGAATTAAATGAAAAGGGTGGTTGGTAGGTGGATAACCTTTCACTGCCCTTTTTTTAAGGAATAAAAGCCTATACTTAGTTGTAAATCAGGACTGAATAGTCATAATAACCATTGGAGGGATTTGAAATGGCAGTATCCGCTAGTGCTGTAAAAGAGCTTCGTGAAAGAACAGGAGCCGGTATGCTCGACTGCAAGAAAGCGCTCGACGAAACAAACGGTGATATCGACAAGGCCATCGCGCTGCTTCGCGAAAAAGGCCTGTCTGCTGCAGCCAGCAAAGCTGGCCGTGTGGCAACGGAGGGCGTTGTTGAATCTTACATTCACGGCGGCGGCCGTATCGGCGTCCTGGTTGAAATCAACTGCGAAACCGACTTTGTAGGCAAAACCGATCAGTTCAAGGAATTTGCGCGTGATATCGCAATGCATATCGCAGCAGCAAGCCCGAAATATGTTCGTCGTGAAGAGGTTCCTACAGAAGAGCTCGAGCAAGAGAAGGAAATTCTGAAGGCTCAGGCTCTGAACGAAGGCAAGCCAGAGAAGATCGTTGAGAAAATGGTTGAAGGCCGCATCAACAAGTACTATGAAGAGTACTGCCTGATGGAGCAATCCTTCGTGAAGGACCCGGACAAAACGATCAGCGTATTGCTGAATGAGAAAATCAGCACCATCGGTGAGAACATCTCGATCCGCCGCTTCGTACGTTTTGAGCTGGGTGAAGGCCTGGAGAAGAAGCAGGACAACTTCGTTGAAGAGGTAATGGCACAAGTTAACAAATAAGCTGCTTGCAGCTGACATAGTATAAAAGAGCCGGAACACATTGTGTTCCTTCTTTTATAAAGTGGAACCAAGACGGATGCGTCAAGCTGACGTTTTAAAGTGGAGGGTATACATTTGGAACAGCCTGTATTTAAACGTGTTATATTGAAGGTCAGTGGGGAGTCTCTGTCAGGTCAAAACGGTTACGGCATTGATGCTGAAACCATATCTTCCATTGCAGAGCAGGTTCGCGACGTCGTTGAGCTGGGTGTTGAAGTAGCCATCGTATGCGGCGGCGGAAACATCTGGAGAGGCATTGCCGGTAGTGCGAATGGCATTGACCGTGCAACGGCGGACTACATGGGAATGCTGGCCACCGTGATGAATTCACTCGCGCTTCAGGATGCTCTGGAGCAGATCGGCGTGCCGACCCGCGTACAAACCTCGATCTCCATGCAGCAGATTGCTGAGCCTTATATCCGCCGCAGAGCCATTCGCCATCTAGAAAAAGGACGTGTCGTTATCTTTGCAGCCGGTACGGGTAATCCGTACTTCTCAACGGACACGACCGCAGCACTCAGAGCGGCTGAGATTGAGGCAGAGGTCATCCTGATGGCGAAGAACAAGGTAGATGGTGTATACTCAGCGGATCCATTCAAGGATGCAACCGCAGAGAAATACGAGCAGCTGACTTACCTTGAGGTCTTGAATAAAAATCTAGGCGTCATGGATTCCACGGCTTCGTCCCTGTGTATGGATAACAATCTTCCTCTGATCGTGTTCAATATTACGGAGCAGGGGAACATCAAGCGTGTGGTCCTGGGCGAGAAAATTGGAACCATCGTTAAAGGGAGTGTAGATTAATGCCGCAAACGGTCAAGAAAAATGCTGAAGAGCGCATGGAAAAAGCGATTCTGTCTTTGAAGCGCGACCTGGCCAGCCTGCGTGCCGGAAGAGCAAGCACCGCGCTTCTGGACCGGATTCAGGTGGAATACTACGGTGCTCCGACACCGGTAAGCCAGCTGGCGAACATTACGACACCGGATCCGCGTACATTAATGATTCAGCCCTGGGATAAAACCTCCCTGGGAGATATCGAAAGAGCAATCATGAAATCAGACCTGGGTCTCACACCGGCAAATGACGGCAGCCAGATTCGTCTGTCGATTCCGCCACTTACGGAAGAGCGGAGAGCGGAGCTCGTGAAAATGACCAAGAAATTTGGCGAAGAAGCCAAGGTTGCGATCCGTAACATTCGCCGTGATGCCAATGACGATATTAAAAAGATGGAAAAAACAGATATTTCTGAGGACGAGTCCCGGAGACATCAGGACGATATTCAGAAGACAACGGACAAGTTCATTGCCGAGGTTGACAAGGTGCTACTTGCCAAAGAAAAAGAGATTATGGAAGTATAGAGACTTTTGGCCCCTCCGTTAGCGGTGGGGTTTTGGTCTCTTTCAAGCAGAGTGATGCTGGAGGAAATAGAATGATCAAACGGGTTCGTTCGTGGTTGAATCGTGGGGACAGTCAGCCGGAGCTGCAGCTTGCCGCTGACAATATTCCAGAGCATGTCGCCATTATTATGGATGGCAACGGCCGATGGGCCAAGAAACGCGGTATGCCGCGCATTATTGGTCATCAGAATGGAATGAAGGCCGTCAAAAGAGCAGCGATTGCAGCGGATGATTTGGGGATCAAGATATTGACACTGTATGCTTTTTCAACGGAAAACTGGAAGCGTCCTAAGGAAGAAGTCGAATTCTTAATGAAGCTTCCGCAAGAATTTCTGGCTATTGAGCTGGAAGAGCTGATTGACAAAAATGTTCGCGTAACGATGATGGGACATCCGGAGGATCTTCCATCGCATACGCTGGAGGCAATGAAGGAAGCTGTAGCAAGAACGGCAGATAATGACGGAATGGTCTTGAATTTTGCGCTGAATTACGGCAGCCGCAAAGAGCTCACCCGTTGTATTCAGGAGATGGGTCAGGATATACACCGGGGAAGCCTTAAGCCGGAGGACATCACAGAGGAGATGATCGGCTCACGTCTGCTGTCAGGCAGTCTGCCAGACCCGGACCTGCTCATTCGTACAAGCGGAGAACTGCGTCTGAGCAACTTTATGCTATGGCAGCTGGCCTATAGTGAGCTCTGGTTCACTGATATTTTGTGGCCGGAGTTTACGGGTGCTCATCTTCAGGAGGCCGTGGCAGAATATCAACACCGAACACGCCGTTACGGCGGGTTGACCTAGTAATGGAGGTAGCTTCGGAATGAAAGAGCGGATCGTAACAGGTATTGTGGCCGGTGCCCTGTTTCTGGGGCTGTGCTTGGCTGGAGGGCTTTGGTATCATTTATTGATTTTGGCCATGTCACTGGTCGGTTATTATGAATTTGCCCGAATGGCAAAGCTTGCTCCTTTCGGTGCGACAGCCATCGTCGGTTATTTGGGAGTGCTATGGTTTGTATTTCCGTGGTCTCTCCTTGAAATTCAGCTGCAGGTGTCATTCATCCAGATCATGTGGACATTGCTGCTTCTGTTCCTGCTGGTGACCGTATTTAGCAAGAACAAAACAGGGATCCAGCTGGTCTCAGTCATGTTTCTGGGGGTTGTCTATATTGGTACTGGGTTTTCATACATTGCCGAATCGCGTGCTGCCGCTGACGGAAACGGGTTATTCTGGACCTTTCTCCTGTTTGCTTCAATCTGGGCCAGTGATGCCGGCGCCTATTTCGTAGGGAAAAAGATCGGCAGAACTAAGCTGTGGCCAGCGATCAGCCCGAACAAAACGATTGAAGGCGCGCTCGGGGGTGTGTTCATTGCGATCCTCACCTCACTTGTGTTCTCGGTATTCTCCGGCGGGATCCTGCCTGTAGGCCAGGCGCTGCTCATCGGTCTGGTTAGCGCTGTGATTGGACAACTGGGTGACCTGATTCAATCTGCTTATAAACGAGTGTACGGCATTAAGGATTCAGGCAGCATTCTGCCTGGACATGGCGGGATCCTGGATCGCTGTGACAGCTGGATCATTGTGTTTCCGTTTGTACATATTTGGGGGCTGCTGCCTTACTGAGAAAGGATAGATAACTGCTCATGAAGAAAATCAGCGTGCTCGGTTCCACAGGCTCGATCGGAACACAAACCCTGGATGTTGTCGCTAGCTTCCCCGAGCATTTTCAAATCGAGGGCCTGGCTGCCGGAAACAATGTTGAGCTGCTGCTGCGCCAGGTGCAGGAATTTAAACCGAAGAAGGTATCCGTGTCCACGCAAGAGCTGGCTGATCGTATCGCTAACGATCTTCCGGCAGGCACCAAGCTCTATTACGGCAGCGAGGGTATGATTGAGGTGGGCGCCGGGAGTGAAGCGGATATGGTCGTGACCGCGGTGGTAGGCAGCATGGGGCTGCCTTCCACGCTGGCTGCAATTGATGCCGGCAAAAGCATCGGTCTTGCGAACAAGGAAACGCTGGTGACCGCAGGCCATCTTGTAACGGCACGGGCGCGAGAGAAGGGTGTGTCTCTGCTTCCTATTGACAGTGAACATTCTGCCATCTTTCAGTGCCTGAATGGCGAGCGGATGGAAGATATTGATTTCATCACCTTGACTGCATCCGGCGGCTCGTTTCGACATTTAAGCCGGGATGAGCTTAAGAATGTCACTGTGGAGGATGCGCTGAAGCATCCTAACTGGTCCATGGGCTCCAAAATAACGATTGATTCGGCAACGATGGTGAACAAAGGGCTTGAAGTGATCGAGGCGCATTGGCTGTTTGGACTGCCCTATGATTCGATCAAGGTGCTGCTGCATCCCGAAAGCATTGTCCACTCCTTCGTTCAATTCCGCGACTCCAGCATTATGGCTCAACTGGGGAATCCGGATATGAGAGTTCCGATTCAGTACGCCTTGACGTATCCGGAGCGCTGGCACTCAGCCTCGCCGCAGTTATCCCTGGCTGAAGCCGGGAAGCTGCATTTCAAAGAGATGGACTTCGAACGTTTTCCTTGCTTAAAGCTGGCCTATGAATGTGGTAGAATAGGGGGCACGGCAACGACCGTATTTAACGCAGCCAACGAGGTTGCGGTGTCCCGTTTCTTGAACCGCGGCATAGCCTTCCTTGATATTGAAAGAATCATTGAAGCTGTGCTGGATCAGCATGAATCCATTGCTGAGCCTTCGCTAGAGACCATTGCCCACAGTGATGCATGGGCCCGAAAAGTGGCTGCTGAAATCTAGAGGCACGGGCGGTGTACTCCGGTCATGTCCAAGTTTCCCCTAAAAAAGCTAAGCGTCTTTGATTCTCTTGTCCGAGACGTGAGAATAATGATAATCTAGAAGAACCTGCTGCGTTCTCAGATGAAAAGGGGGATGTCAATTTTGGAAATGGTTCAGGTTGTTTTTTTGACGGTGCTGATGTTTTTCGTCATCGTCACGGTGCACGAGTGGGGACATTATTATTTCGCCAAGCGCGCCGGGATATTGGTACGTGAATTTGCGATTGGTTTCGGTCCGAAACTGTTCTCGTATAAACGTAATGAAACTCAGTTTACGCTGCGGCTGCTGCCGTTTGGGGGCTACGCCCGCATGGCCGGGGAGGACCCGGAGCTGGTTGAGATTCAACCGGGGCAGACGATTGCCGTTCGACTGGACAAGGACCAGAAGGTAAAGCGGATTTATCTGGATCAGCTGGACACCCGCAAGAATGTGCTGCGCGGGGAAGTTCAATTCATTGATCTGGAGGAGCGCTTGTCGCTGCGTCTGGACGTAGACGGAGAGCTTCAGCAATATGAGGTGCATCCTCAAGCCATGATGGTAGCTAAAGGCACAGAGACGCAGATTGCACCAAAGAACCGTCAGTTTGGCAGCAAGACGGTGGGACAGCGATCGCTGGCGATCTTTGCCGGACCGCTGATGAACTTTTTGCTGGCCTTTGTGCTCTTTGCTCTCCATATCCAGATGGCAGGAATTCCGATTGAGAATCCGACATATGTACAGATCGGCGAGATTACAAAAGGGATGCCGGCTGACGAGGCGGATTTGCGTGAGGGAGATATCATTGAAACGATTAACGGTACGGCTATCGGACCCGATTACGCCAAGATGATTGAGCTGATTGCCGCATCGAAGGACAAGGCGATGGATTGGACCGTGCGCCGGGGGGATGAAGTGTTCAATGTGACGCTGACACCGCGCTCTATGGAAGGCCAGGAAGGCGGCAAAGTCGGCATCATACCAGAGCTTCCCAGCCGCTCAGCCGGCTTTGGCGAGACCGTTGGCGGGGCAGGAAATGCAATGGTGGATACCACCGGCATTATTTTTCAAGGGTTCCGCCAATTAATTCAGCAGTTTAATATGGATGATCTTGGCGGTCCGGTGCGCACCTTTGAGGTGACGGGTCAAATTGCGAAGCAGGGCATTGAGCAGCTGACCTATTGGGCAGCCATTCTCTCTCTGTACCTGGGCATCTTCAATCTGCTTCCGATTCCTGCGCTTGACGGAAGCCGCCTGATCTTTTTGGGAGTGGAGGCGCTGCGAGGCAAGCCGATTGATCCCAACCGGGAAGGCATGGTCCACTTCGTAGGCTTTGCTATGCTGTTCCTGTTGATGATTGCTGTAACCTATAACGATATTTTACGCCTGATTAACGGGTAGTGTAGATGTGCGGCTGGTTCGGCTTCGCCGTTCCGGCCGTCTTTTGTATTTATATTTGAGGGCCATATGGGAGGACAAGAATTCTTATGTCAAAGGATAAAGCGTTTGTGACCGAAATTACGCCGCAGGGAGAGGATTTTTCCCGCTGGTATATTGATGTCATCAAAAAAGCAGATTTAATGGACTACTCGCCGGTACGCGGCTGTATTGTCTTCAAGCCGGACGGCTACGAAATCTGGGAGCATATTAAGGAAGAGCTGGATCGCCGATTCAAGGAAACCGGTCACCGCAACGCATACTTCCCTCTTTTCATTCCCGAGAGCTTCTTCCAGAAGGAAAAAGAGCACGTTGAAGGCTTTAATCCGGAATTGCCTTGGGTTACAGAAGCCGGAGGCGAGAAGCTGGAGGAGCGCCTGGCAATTCGTCCGACCTCGGAAACGATGATCGGCCATATGTACTCTAAGTGGATTCAATCCTATCGTGATCTGCCGGTGCTCATTAATCAATGGGCCAACGTCGTTCGCTGGGAGAAGCGGACAATGCCGTTCCTCCGTACGAGTGAATTCCTCTGGCAGGAAGGACATACCGCCCATGAAACCGAGGAAGAAGCGCGTCAGGAAACGATGCAAATGCTGGACATCTACACGGAGTTTGTGGAGAATATCCTTGCTATTCCGGTTATCAAGGGCCAGAAGACGCCGTCCGAGAAATTTGCGGGTGCTGTGGATACGTATTCTATTGAGGCGATGATGAAGGACGGACGTGCTGTTCAGGCGGGAACGTCCCACTATATGGGGACCAATTTCTCTAAAGCGTTCGAAATTCAATACTTGAACCGTGAGAACACACTTGAGTTTGCCCATACGACCTCCTGGGGAGTGAGCACGCGCTTGATCGGCTCTCTTATTATGGTGCACGGTGATGACCGCGGACTGGCATTGCCGCCGAAGGTAGCGCCAACCCAGGTCATTATGGTGCCGATCGGCCCTCCAAAAACCTGGGATGCTGTCGTCGAGCGTACGGACGAGCTGTATCGTGAGCTGAGAGCAGCCGGAGTGCGCGTTCGGGTCGACGATAATAAGGACGCTCGTCCAGGCTGGAAATTTAACGAATATGAAATGCGCGGCGTACCTGTTCGTCTGGAAATCGGACCTCGCGATATGGAGAACGGAGTCTGCGTTCTGGTCTCCCGCATTACCGGTGAGAAGAAAATCATTCAGCAAAGTGATCTGGTCCAGGAGGTTCAGGATATGCTGGAGCAGGTGCATCAGGAAATGTTTGCACGTGCGAAGCAATTCCGGGAAGACCATTTCTATGATGTAGATACGCTGGATCAAATGAAGGAAAGCATGGAAGAAAAGCGGGGCTTTACGCTTGCCGGCTGGTGCGGCTCTGAAGCCTGCGAGGATACGGTAAAGCAGGAAACCGGAGCGACAAGCCGGAATATACCATTCCAAGCAGCTCAGCACAAAACACACTGTCTGGTTTGCAAAGAGCAGGCAAAACATAACGTCCTGTTCGCAAAAGCTTACTAGTATGTTAAAGTAGTAACTAAACGCATATCTTCCGGAAAGCTTCTGGATGGCATAACGCTCTGTAGGGTAGAGGAGCTTGCGGTGCTGCCCGGAAGCTTTTCATTTTTATAAGTAAGTGAACCAAGGATACAGCAGGGAGGGAGCCATGGGCACAGCGGACATAAAGGAAAAAAGAAACAGGTTTGAGCTATTGATGAGGCAGGGCGAGGTGCCGGCCGGCTTGGTGGATCCGTATTTTTTGGACGGAATCATTGAGAAGGTTGAGATCTCGCAAGAAAACCGGGAGTGGCTGATCACCTTGCACAAAGACAGCTTGGTGCCTGCTGAGGTATATCGGTCCTTCTGTCTTCGTATTCAGGAGAAGCTGAATCATATTGCAAAAATCCGGTTTCAGTTCGTGTATCAGGGATCAGTAACACCAGCTGAGGTGATTCAGGAGTATTGGCGGCTGTTTCTGGAGTGGGTACACCGCCAAATCCCGTCCGTGAACGGCTGGATGGCGCGGGCAAGCCATGAGCTGAATGACGGGCTGCTGACTGTTCAGATGCCCGATAGCATGGCGCTGGAGCTGGCACGGAAGAAGCAGATCGACGAGGCGCTGATGACCTTTTTCAAGCAATATTTCGCACTGGAGCTCAGGGTGAAGCTGCAGCTGGGTGAACAGCAGGATCAAGCCGCCCTGGCAGAGTTTGAGCAGAAGAAGCGGGAGGAAGAGCGGGAAGTCATTGAGCGCATGATGTCCACGCTGGAGGCAGACCCGCTGCCGGAGGAAGAAGAAGGAGAGGTAAGGCTGCAGATTGGCTATGACATTAAGGATCATCCGGTGTCCATTCAGAATATTCAGGATGAAGAGAAGAAGATTACGATTCAGGGTACCATCTTCGGGCTGGACCGTAAAGAGCTTCGTAATGGCAGCACACTGTTTACGTATAATGTGACCGACTTCAGCGACTCCCTCCAGATGAAAATGTTTGCCAAAACTAAGGATGACCTCAAGGTCATGAGTCTGCTGGAGAACGGCAAGTGGGTTAAAGCACGGGGACGGGTGGAGTATGACCGGTTTATGCAGGTGCCCGAGCTGGTCATGATGCCGTCGGATCTGGTGGAGGTGAAGGCTCCTGCTGCACGTAAAGATCAAGCGGAGCTCAAGCGGGTAGAATTTCATCTCCATACGACAATGAGCACGATGGATGCTGTTACTCCGATTGATAAGTATGTCAAAACAGCAGCAGCCTGGGGGCATAAAGCGATTGCGGTCAGCGATCATGGCGGGGTCCAGTGCTTTCCCGATGCGGACAAGCATGCCAAGAAGAATGGCATCAAAATGATCTACGGCATTGAGGCGAACGTCGTAAATGACGCGGTCAACGTAGTCGAGCAGGCCAAGCCTTTGGAATTGCATCATGCCACCTATGTTGTATTTGATATCGAGACGACCGGCTTATCCATCACGCAGAACAAAATTACGGAGCTTGCCGCCGTAAAAATGCAGGAGGGTAAAGAAATTGACCGCTATGCGACCTTCGTAAATCCGCACGAGAAAATTCCGTACCATATCCAGCAGCTGACGAACATTACTGATGAAATGGTCAAGGATGCTCCGGACCTGGAGCCTGTGCTGGAGGAGTTCGTGAAGTTCGTGGGCGATGCGGTGCTGGTTGCGCACAATGCGAGATTCGATATGGGCTTCATTCAGGCTTCCTTGAAAAATGCCGGCATGAATACGCTGGATAATCCGTACCTGGATACGCTGGAGCTGGCCCGGATGCTGCATCCCGGCATGAAGAACCACCGGCTGAACACGCTGGCTGACAAATACAAGGTGCTCCTCGAAAGTCATCACCGGGCCATTGATGACACTATAGCGCTCGCGGGAATCCTCAATGGATTGCTGTCTGATGTTGAGAAGCTGAAGGGCATCAAGATGCTGGACCGACTGAACGATTATGTCGGTACGGATCTAAGTAATACGAGACCGTTCCACTGCGGCATTTACGCCCAAAACATGATCGGGAAGAAAAACCTGTACAAGCTCGTATCCATGTCGCATACTCAGCATTTTAAGCGGGTGCCGTGCATTCCAAAGTCAAAGCTGGTCGAGATGAGGGACGGTTTGATTATTCTCTCCGGGTGCGAGAAGGGCGAATTTTTTGAATCGGTACTGAACAAGACTGTAGAGGAAGCAGAGGAGGTTGCCCAGTTCTATGATGTGCTGGAGGTGCAGCCGCTGACGATGTACATGCACCTTGTGGACAAGGGACTGGTCGGCAGTCCGGAAGAGCTGAAAACAGCGGTCCAAAAAATTATCGCCATTGGAGAAAAGCTGGATAAGCCCGTCATTGCTACCGGGAACGTTCATTATCTGGAGCCTCGGGACAAGCTGTTCCGCGACATTACGATCCATGGTATTACCGGCTTCAGCCCGCTGAAGGATCTTCGAAAGCCGGATGCCCATTTCCGCACGACCCAGGAGATGCTGGATGAATTTCAATATTTGGGAGCAGAGAAGGCCTTTGAGATTGTCGTCAAAAATACCAACGATCTGGCAGACCGCTTCGAAGAAATCGAGCTGTTTCCGAGCAAGCTGTTTACACCAATTCTGGACGGAGCAGACGAGGAAATCCGCAACACCTGCTATGAAACCGCGAAGTCTATCTATGGAGAGGATCTGCCGGAGGTTGTGGTCGCCCGTTTGGAGAAGGAGCTGGAGCCTATCATCAAATACGGCTTCTCTGCGAACTATCTAATTTCCGAGAAGCTCGTTAAAAAATCGAACCAGGACGGATACTTGGTCGGCTCCAGGGGCTCTGTAGGGTCCTCTGTAGTAGCTACCTTCCTAGGCATTTCCGAGGTTAATCCGTTGCCTGCGCACTATATCTGTCTGGATAAAGAATGCAAGCACAGCGAGTGGTTCCTGGACGGCAGTGTCCCGAGCGGCTTCGATTTGCCGGATAAGGCTTGTCCGAAGTGCGGAGGGCGATTGAAGGGCGAAGGGCAGGATATTCCGTTTGAGACCTTCCTTGGCTTTAAGGGAGATAAGGTGCCGGATATAGACTTGAACTTCTCCGGCGAATATCAGCCTGAAGCGCATAACTACACGAAGGTCATGTTCGGTGAGAAAAATGTGTTCCGAGCGGGAACCATTGGTACCGTTGCGGAAAAAACCGCCTTCGGCTTTGCCAAGAAATATGAGGAAGAGCATCAGAAGCGCTGGCGCGGCGCTGAGCTGAACCGGCTGGCCGGCGGCTGTACCGGCGTTAAGCGCAGCACCGGCCAGCATCCGGGCGGGATCGTGGTTGTGCCGGATTATATGGAGGTTGAAGATATTACCCCCGTCCAGTTTCCGGCGGATGACGTCAAGGCGGAATGGAAGACCACGCATTTCGATTATCATGCCTTTGATGCCAATTTATTGAAGCTGGATATTCTGGGCCACGATGATCCAACGATGATGCGGATGCTGCAGGATTTGACTGGCGTAGATCCGACAACGATTCCAATGAATGATCCCAAGGTTATGAGCATGTTTAACTCTACAGAAGCGCTGGGAGTAACTCCGGAGCAGATTCGCTCTCCGGTAGCAACCTATGGGGTGCCGGAGATGGGTACCAAGTTCGTTCGGCAAATGCTGATTGAATCGCAGCCATCAAGCTTTGCCGATCTGCTGCAAATATCAGGATTGTCCCACGGAACGGGCGTGTGGCTCGGCAATGCGCAGGAGCTGATCAAGAATGGAACTTGTAACATCAAGACGGTTATCGGCTGCCGTGACGATATTATGCTCTTCTTGATTTACAAGGCAGGGATGGATGCCAGTCTGGCGTTTAAGATTACGGAAAGTGTACGTAAGGGCAAGGGATTGTCGCAGGAATGGATCGATGAGATGAAGCGCTGCAAGGTACCGCAGTGGTACATTGATTCCTGTCTTAAAATTCAGTACATGTTTCCGAAGGCCCATGCGGCCGCATATGTCATCTCGGCCGTGCGTACGGCTTACTTCAAGCTGTACTACCCGATCGAGTATTATGCCACGTATTTCTCAGTCCGGGCAGAGGACTTTGACATTGAGCTGTGCTGTCAGGGCTATGATGCCATTCACAAGCGGATTATCGAGATTGAGCAGCTGGGATTCCAGGCAAGTACCAAGGAGAAGAGCATGCTTTCCATACTGGAGATGGCTCTGGAAATGACGGCTCGCGGGTTCACCTTCAAGAACATTGACCTGTACCGCTCTGACGCACTTCGCTTTACTGTTGAAGGCGACTGCCTGATTCCGCCGTTCTCCGCCCTGCAGGGAATTGGTGATAACGCGGCCCGTAACATCGCTGCGGCTAAGGAGCAGGGAGAGTTCTTATCCATTGAGGATTTCCAGCAGAAGTCTAAGGCAAGTAAGACGGCGGTGGAGCTGTTGACACAGATGGGCTGCTTCCGCGGACTGCCGGAGAGCAATCAGCTTTCCCTGTTCTAGAGCTTTTCGGAGTGGATGATACAGCCACCCGACCATCCAGGCTAGTCAAGGACTCACACTTGTCACTATTGGCAGACTATGTTATAATTTTTTTGGTAATCATGGAGATAAAACCGTTGTGTAAAGAGTGGGGCAACCCACTCTTTACTCTTTGGTATATAGGAAATGAAGTGTTGGAGGTTATGTTCTTTGAGCACATCAAAGATTAAAAGTACTGTAGAAGAAATGGTGCAGCCGTATTTGGAAGAACACGGCTTTGAACTGGTAGATGTGGAATATGTGAAAGAGGGAAGCAATTGGTTTTTACGCGTATTTGTTGATAAGGATGGAGGCATCGATATCGATGACTGCGGCTTGATCAGTGAATACCTGAGCCAGAAGCTGGATGAGAACGATCCGGTTCCGACCGCTTACTTCCTGGAGGTGTCCTCACCGGGGGCCGAGCGTCCATTGAAGAAGAAAGAGGATGTCGCCAAGGCTGTGGGCAAGCATGTATTTGTCACGGTGTATGAAGCTCTGGGCGGCAGCAAGGAGTTTGAAGGCAAGCTCATTTCTTTTGAGAATGAGGAGCTTGAAATCCAAACCGCCAGAAAAACTTACGCGATTCCATATGATAAAGTTGCCAGTGCGAGACTGGCCATCATTTTTTAGACGGTATTTATGAAAGGGGGAACCGATTTTCAATGAGTATGGATTTTATTGAAGCGATGAACGAGTTGGAGAGAGATAAGGGGATCAGCAAGGATGTGCTGTTTGAAGCCATTGAGGCCGCGCTGATTTCCAGCTACAAGAGAAACTTCAACACGGCTCAGAACGTGAGAGTGGATATGAACCGCAATACGGGGGTAATCAAGGTATATGCCCGCAAGCTGGTAGTGGAAGAGGTTCTGGATCCGCGTACGGAAATTTCGCTGCCGGCCGCGCGTGATATTAACGCGCATTTCCAATTGGACGATGTGGCCGAGATTGAAGTCACGCCTCGTGACTTTGGACGGATCGCTGCGCAAACGGCGAAGCAGGTCGTCACCCAGCGTATCCGTGAAGCGGAGCGCGGCTTGATTTACAGCGCCTTTATCGATAAGGAAGAGGATATCGTGACCGGTACGCTGCAGCGTCAGGATCTTCGCAATATCTACATTGATTTAGGTAAGATTGAAGCTGCCCTGCCGCTGACCGAGCTAATGCCGAATGAGAAATTCAAGCATGGCGATCGCATCAAGGCTTACATCACCAAGGTTGAGAACACGACCAAGGGTCCTCAGATTATTCTTTCCAGAACACATCCCGGCCTGCTGAAGCGCTTGTTCGAGCTGGAGGTTCCGGAAATCTTCGACGGTGTGGTCGAGATCAAATCGGTTGCGCGTGAAGCCGGCTTCCGTTCCAAGATCGCGGTATATTCCCGCAATGAAGAGGTTGATCCGGTAGGCTCCTGCGTAGGTCCCAAGGGCATGCGTGTACAGACCATCGTGAACGAGCTGCGCGGCGAGAAGATTGATATTGTTCGCTATTCCGAGAACGTCGAGGAATACGTGGCCAATGCGCTTAGCCCATCCAAGGTGCTGGAGGTACAGGTGTTTGAAGACGAGAAGATGGCACGCGTGATCGTTCCTGATTATCAGCTGTCGCTGGCGATCGGAATCAAGGGCCAGAATGCACGTCTTGCTGCCAAGCTGACAGGCTGGAAGATCGATATCAAGAGCGAGAGCCAAGCAGAGCAGGAGTACGGCAGACCCAAGACCTTGACCGGCGAGATGCATCAGGATTCCGTCTCCGTCGACTAGATTATAAGGGCGGGGGTGCAGGAAGTGAAACAGAGAAAAATACCGCTTCGCAAATGTGTAGCTTGTCAGGAAATGATGCCCAAAAAGCAGCTGATTCGTGTCGTTAGAACGCCTGAAGACGCAGTGCTGATCGACCTGACTGGCAAAAAGTCGGGAAGAGGCGCTTATTTGTGCGGAAAGCTGTCCTGCTTCAAGCTGGCACACAAGAATAAAGCGCTCGATCGTGCCTTGAAGGCGCCGGTGCACAGTGATATTTACGAGCAGCTGGCGCAGGATTTTACGCAGGTGGAAGAAGAATTTCTGGCACAAAAGGACCGTGAGCCTGATGAACAATAAAGCATTGTCCAGCTTAGGATTGGCGATGCGGGCGGGCAAAGTGGTTACCGGCGATGAGATCGTGCTCAAAGCCATCCGGTCTTCTGAAGCAAAAATAGTCCTTCTGGCGGGTGACGCCTCAGATAATACAAAAAAGAAGTTCCGCGATAAATGCGGTTCTTACAACATCCCTCTGGTAATCGGATTTGACCGGGAAAGTCTGGGCACAAGCGTAGGTAAACCTGAACGGGTTGTGCTGGCCGTTACGGATCAAGGATTCGCAGAAATGATCTCCAAGAAATTGGAGGTAATGTCGGAGGTGGAGTATATTGAGTAAACAGGAAAACAAAGACAATAAACTTCGTGTATATGAATATGCTAAATCGCTCAATATGAGCAGTAAAGAAATCATCACAATACTCAAGCGTTTAAACGTTCCGGTCAACAATCACATGAGCGTGATGGAGAATGACACCGTTTCGAAGGTAGAGCAGTTCTTCAAGGACATCAAGTCGAATGCGGCTGCAAAGCGTGATGGCTCCAATGCCTCTCGGGGAGAACAGTCAAAGCCGGCATCGGTTTCGGACCGCGGCTCCTCGCAGGCGGTGCAGCCACCTCGAAACGGTTCGGATAAAGTTATGGACGGCAGCCGGGGTGGGTCTGGCGGCAGCCGTAATCAAGGCCAAAAGGATTCATTGCAAACCCAGGATCAGGGCCAGACTCAAAAACAACAGGAAAAGCAGGTAGGTATGAATAGTAGAAACCAACAAACCCAAAACCAGGCTTCCGGTTCACAGCAGCGTTCAAACAGCGGTCAGGATAACCGGAGGAATTCGTCGTCAAGTTCAAATTTGCAAGGTAACACGAATCAAAATCGCGGCAGCCGCACTGGCGGAGGCCAGCAGGGCAATCGTTCTCCGCAATCCGGTCAGCAGGGCACTCGTTCCCCGCAACAGTCTGGCCAGCAGACAGGACGCAGCCAGCAAACGGGGCAGCAGCAGAATAGCCGTGGACCGCAAGGAGCGGGCGCATCAGGCGCACGTACAGACAGCAATCGCAATGCAGGTGGAAATGCAGGTTCTGCCGGCGGTCGCGGCGGCAACCGCAGCGGTGGCAATGGCGGTAATAATAGCAATGGCGGCGGTGGAAACAACAATCGCTCCGGTGGCGGCAAGCGCTTTGATGATAACAATCGTCAGGGTGGATTCCGTAATAACAATCGCGGCGGCAGAAATAACCGGGGACGCAATCAGAACAACCAGCCTCCTCGCGAGAAAATCGACAACACGCCGAAGAAAATTATCGTCCGTGGCAATATGACCGTCGGTGAAACGGCGAAGCTGCTGCATAAGGATGCTTCTGAGGTCATCAAGAAGCTGATTTTCCTCGGCGTGATGGCCACGATCAACCAAGAGCTGGATATCGATACGATTCTGCTTCTGGCCGGTGAGTTCGGCGTAGAGGTAGAGGTGAAGATTCCAGTGGAGGAAGACCGCTTTGAGACGGTAGAGGAAGTGGATGAAGCTGCCGACTTAAAAGATCGTCCTCCTGTAGTTACGATCATGGGCCACGTTGACCATGGTAAAACCACGCTCCTGGACGCGATCCGCTCTACGAATGTAACCGGCGGTGAAGCTGGCGGTATTACCCAGCATATCGGGGCATACCAGGTTGAAATCAACAGCAAGAAAATTACCTTCCTCGATACACCAGGCCACGAAGCTTTCACGGCCATGCGTGCCCGGGGAGCGCAGGTTACAGATATGACGATTATTGTTGTGGCGGCGGATGACGGCGTAATGCCTCAAACGGTGGAAGCCATTAACCATGCTAAGGCAGCGGGCCTGCCAATCATCGTAGCGGTCAACAAAATCGATAAGCCGGATGCGAATCCGGATAAAGTGAAGCAGGAGCTGACGGAATACGAGCTGGTCCCGGAAGAGTGGGGCGGCGATACGATTTTCGTCAATGTATCTGCGAAGCAGCGCATGGGTCTTGAGGATTTGCTGGAAATGATTCTGCTCGTCGCTGAAGTGAACGAGTACAAGGCGAACCCAGACAAGCGCGCACGGGGTACCGTTATTGAAGCCGAGCTGGATAAAGGAAGAGGGCCTGTTGCCCGTATTCTCGTACAGCATGGCACACTGAAGGTCGGCGACGCATTCGTAGCGGGTAACTGCTTCGGGCGGATCCGGGCCATGGTTAACGACAAGGGACGCCGTCTGAAAGAAGCCGGTCCTTCGACTCCTGTAGAAATTACAGGTCTGACCGAGGTTCCGGGCGCAGGCGATCCATTCATGGTATTCGAAGACGAGCGCAAGGCACGCTCCATTGCTGACAAGCGTGCGATAACTCAGCGTCAGTCTGAATTGAATTATGGAACTCGCGTCACGCTCGACGATCTGTTCAAGCATATTAAAGACGGTGAGATGAAGGACCTGAACGTCATCATCAAAGGTGATGTACAGGGCTCGGTAGAAGCATTGAAGGGCTCTTTGAACAAAATTGAGGTTGAGGGCGTTCGCGTGAAGATCATTCACAGCGGTGCAGGTGCGATTACAGAGTCTGATATTATCCTTGCTGCGGCATCCAATGCTATCGTGATCGGCTTTAACGTTCGTCCGGACACCCAAGGAAAGCAGACCGCCGAGCAGGAAAAGGTAGACATTCGTCTCCACCGGGTAATTTATAATGTCATTGAGGAAATCGAACAGGCGATGAAAGGCATGCTCGATCCGGAATACAAGGAGAACATTATCGGCCATGCCGAGGTCCGCAATACGTTCAAGGTTAGCAAGGTCGGAACGATTGCCGGCTGTATGGTAACCTCAGGCAAGATTGCCCGTAATGCGGAAGTTCGCCTGATCCGGGACAGCATTGTGGTTCATGAAGGCAAAATCGATTCCCTCAAGCGCTATAAAGATGATGCAAAAGAGGTCGCGCAGGGTTATGAATGCGGCATTACTTTGGCAAACTATAGCGACGTCAGAGAAGGCGACGTCATCGAAGCCTTCGTTATGGAAACCGTGGCGCGCTAAGCTAGAGAGGTGATCAGACATGGCAAAAATCCGCACAGGCCGGGTTGGGGAACAGATTAAAAAAGAGCTGAGTCAGCTTATCCAGACGGAGCTCAAAGACCCTCGGATCGGTTTTATTACCGTAACAGGTGTTGATGTTACCAGCGATTTATCGCAGGCCAAGATTTACTTGAGTGTGCTTGGAGATCAAGAGCAGAAGGCAGCTTCCTTAAAGGGATTGGAGAAAGCAAACGGCTTTCTCCGCTCCGAGCTTGGCAAGCGCATTCGGCTTCGGCACGTACCGGAGCTCATCTTCAAGTTCGATGAATCCATTGAGTACGGCAGCCGGATTGAGAAGCTGCTAGGTGAAATCGGAGAACAAGATTAACCGCTGGATTAATCGTTTCATAAAGGAGAGGGCGAATGCTGACCTATAAACAGGAGCTGCAGCAGGCAAAGCAATTTCTGCTGGAGCATGATGATTATTTGATCGTGTCGCATGTTCAGCCCGACGGAGATGCAGTCAGTTCCACCCTTGCGGTGGGCTGGCTTCTCTCGCGTTTGGGCAAAAAATACATAATGGTCAATGAAGGTGCCATTCCGAAGAGAATGAAGGTATTATGGCACGCAGATGAATTGATCAACATGACGGAGCAGCGTCCGGAAGGTGACTTCAAGCATGTTATCTGTGTGGATTGCGCTGACTTTTTACGCGTCGGCCGGACCCGGGAGTTGTTTGCCGATGACGCACTGATTCTGAATATTGATCATCATCCGACCAACGACCGTTATGGACACGTTCATGTCGTTCTGCCGGAAGCAGCCGCTACCGCTGAAATTTTGTATGATTTGATTCATGAATTTGACGTAGAGTGGAATGCAGATATCGCAGCAGCGATTTATACCGGGCTTCTTACCGATACAGGGGGCTTTCGGTATTCTAACACCTCGCCTAAAGTAATGAGCATTGCTTCGAATCTGCTCTCTCATGGGGTGAATGGTCCAGAGCTTGCAGAATCCCTGCTGGAGGAAATGACTTTGCCGCAGATGAAGGTGCTCGTCAAAGCACTAAATACGCTGCAATTGTCAGAGGACGGAAAGGTTGCCTGGGTCTATGTCACCCCGGAGGATATGGCAGATACCGGCGCGATGAATGAGGACCTGGAGGGGATCGTCAATTTCCCCCGCAATATCCAGGGTGTAGAGGTAGGCATACTGTTTAAAGCGGTATCCCCGGATGCGGTCAAGGCAAGCTTCCGCTCTGCCGGCAAAGTGGATGTAGCAGCATTGGCCCAAGAGTTCGGAGGCGGCGGCCACGTCCGGGCAGCGGGCTGCCGCATTGAAGGTGGACTGGATCAGGTGATGTCACAAGTGATTAAAGCGGTGAAAAAGGCATTATGAGTGAATTTGATGGTGTACTTGCAGTGATGAAGCCGGCGGGCTGGACGTCACATGATGTCGTTGCCAAGACCCGGCGCATTTTAGGAATGAAAAGAATCGGTCATGCCGGTACGCTTGATCCGGAGGTAACAGGGGTGCTTCCGCTTTGCCTGGGTCGTGCCACTAGGGTGGTAGAGTATATGCAGGAGCTTCCCAAGGAGTATTATGCAGTGCTTCGTCTGGGCTTCTCCAGTGATACGGAAGATATTACCGGCACGGTGATCGATCAGGTTGATGAAGTGAATGTGACCCGGGAGGAAGCAGAGAAGACGCTGACCTCTTTCTTGGGAAGCATATCACAGGTTCCGCCGATGTACTCTGCCGTAAAGGTGAACGGCAAGAGGCTGTACGAGCTGGCGCGGGAGGGCAAGGTTGTGGAGCGCAAGAGCCGCACGGTGACCATCCATGAGATCCAAATGACCGGCTTTGAAGCGGCTGGCACTCACACAGACATCTCGTTCAGGGTGCTCTGCTCCAAAGGCACTTATATTCGTACCCTCTGTGTAGACATTGGCAAAGCGTTAGGTTATCCTGCCGTTATGGTCTCGTTAAAGCGAACCTTGTCTGCCGGGGTTGAGGCTTCGCACTGCCTCACGCTCGAAGAAATTGCACAGAGGGTGGAGGCCGGAACGCTGGCCTCTTCCTTGATTCCGGCCGATGAAGCTGTGCGTCATCTAGCGGCGCATACGGTCATCGACGAGAAACGGTCTGCGGCCCTCCAGGGACAACGTCTTTCATCAAGAGCCGTTCAGCCGCCGGTGGAGCATAATGATGCTATCCGCCTGTATGATGGTCATCAGCAGTTTCTGGGCATTTTTCGCAGACAGGAAGAAACCGGTGCGATTGTGCCGGTGAAGGTGTTCCATTAAGACGCACGGGAGAATCTATTAAGTGAATTGCAGGTGAGAACCAGATGAAAATCGTTTCGCTGTCATACCCCCTTACCGAAGCACAGATTGCGGAATACGGACATCCCCAGACGGCAGCGATTGGTCAATTTGACGGGCTGCATCTGGGGCATGTCAGTGTCATACAGACCGCTGTGAATTCGTCGCGAAAGGCCGGGATCCCCGCAGCCGTTATTACCTTTTATCCACATCCCAAGGAAGTCATGCGCAAGGGCAGCTACGACGGTTATCTAACCCCTCAGTCTGACAAGGAGGACCTTCTGGCGCAGCTGGGGGTAGATATTCTCTACGTTATTGAGTTTAATGAGTCGTTCTCCCGCATCACACCGGAGCAATTCGTAAAGGACATGCTGCTTCCGCTGTCACTGCACACCGTTGTGGTCGGCTTTGATTTCAGATTTGGCCACAAGGGCGCAGGGGATGCAGAAGATCTGCATGTGCTCGGGAATGGAGAGATTGAGGTTGTCATTGTTCCGCCGTTGCTGGTGGACGGAGAGAAGGTAGGCAGCTCCTCCATCCGCGAAGCACTCGCTGACGCCAGGCTGGAGGATGTCAACCGCTGGCTTGGCCGCCGGTACCGTATTTCCGGCACCGTGGTGCACGGTGAGAAGCGAGGGCGGCAGATCGGCTTCCCTACAGCGAACCTAGATCTTGAAGCTTCCTATGTGACTCCGTCACAGGGGGTTTACGCAGTACGCGCGAGATGCTCCTCAGATCAGGTTTGGCGCAGCGGTGTGATGAGCATCGGAATGAAGCCAACCTTTCACGAGGGCATGGCTGAACCGGTGTATGAGGTGCATTTGCTGGATTTCGACGGGGACCTTTACGGTCAAGTGATGACTGTGGATCTGGTATCGCACATCCGGGGCCAGCTCAAGTTTAATTCCATTAATGAGCTGATTGACAGGATCGGTCAAGATGCAGCAAAGGCGAGAGAACAGCTGTCCCATTTGTCTTAGGTAAATATCCAAAGTTCCGTTTTCTTTTTCAGGTAAAGTATGCTATACTCTTTAAGGCACTTGGGTTACGGGTGTAGAACCTTGGCTTGGTTATCCGATCTCACCGTCGGTGACGAGGCTAATGGCGATTATAATGAAGGAGGTGAACAGGATGGCATTGACTCAAGAACGTAAACAGCAGCTGATTGACGAGCACAAGACTCATGAGTCCGACACAGGATCCCCAGAGGTGCAGATCGCTATCCTTACGGAAAACATCACCAGCTTGACTGACCACTTGCGTACGCACAAGAAAGATCATCACTCCCGTCGTGGATTGTTGAAAATGGTCGGCCAACGCCGGAAACTGCTTGCATACTTGAAAAACAAGGATGTTCGACGCTACAGCGCGTTGATCGAGAAGCTTGGATTACGCCGCTAATTGCGATAAGGTGTATCGAAAAGCAGCCTGGTTGTCCACTGTCCTTCTTGGAACGACAGCGGCGCAGCCGGGCTATTTTTTTAGGGGATAAACAATTAGGGAATACTTAAGCAATGACTAAACTAATAACTCCTAGGAGGAGGGACTACATGGAACAACGTGTTGAAATGCAGCTGGGTGGAAGAAAGCTGGTACTCGAGACCGGCAGATTGGCCAAGCAGGCCAATGCAGCAGTCATGGTTCGGTACGGAGATACAGCCGTGCTTTGTACGGTAACAGCCTCCAGTGCTCCGAAGGACCTGGATTTTTTCCCGCTGACGGTGAACTATGAGGAAAGATTGTATGCTGTCGGCAAAATTCCGGGAGGATTCATTAAACGCGAAGGACGCCCCAGCGAGAAAGCCATTCTGGCAAGCCGCCTGACAGACCGCCCGATTCGCCCTCTGTTCCCTGAAGGCTTCCGAAATGATGTGCAGGTGCTTAATCTGGTGATGAGCGTGGATCAGGACTGCGAGCCTGAGATTGCTGCCATGATTGGTACCTCTGCCGCTCTCAGCATTTCCGACGTTCCGTTTAACGGACCGATTGGCGGAGTAGCAGTGGGACGCGTGAACGGCGAGTTCGTCGTGAATCCGACTATTGCACAGCAGGAAGCAAGTGATCTGTACCTGGTTGTAGCCGGTACCAAAGACGCTATTATGATGGTTGAAGCCGAAGCCAACGAGGTTCCAGAAGAAGTGATGCTGGAAGCAATTATGTTTGGCCACGATGAGATCAAGCAGATTGTGTCCACCATCAGTGAGCTTGTAGCTGCAGCCGGCAAGGAGAAGATGGAAGTCAAGCTGCACGCGGTTAACGAAACTGTAAACTCAGAGGTTCGGAAGTTTGCCGAGCAGCGTCTGGTAGAGGCTGTACGCATTGAAGAGAAGCATGCCCGCCAGGATGCCATCGATGCCATCAGCGATGAAGCATACACTGTATTTGAAGAGAAGTATTTGGAGACGCCGGAGCTTCTGAAGGATGTTAAGGAAGTGCTGCATGACATCGTGAAGGAAGAAGTCCGCCGCCTTATTACCCATGATAAGGTGCGCCCGGATGGCCGCGGTCTTTCCGAGATCCGCCCAATCGACTGTGATACTGGCCTGCTGCCAAGAACTCACGGATCAGGACTGTTCACACGTGGACAAACCCAGGCTCTTAGCGTGTGTACGCTTGGCGCATTGGGAGACGTGCAAATTCTGGACGGTATTGATCTGGAAGAAACGAAGCGTTTCATGCACCATTACAATTTCCCGCCGTTCAGTGTGGGTGAAGCTCGTCCGCTTCGCGCACCGGGCCGCCGTGAAATCGGACATGGAGCGTTGGGTGAGCGCGCATTATCCAAGGTTATTCCGAATGAAGTGGAATTCCCGTATACGATTCGTCTCGTTTCTGAGGTTATCGAATCCAACGGCTCGACATCTCAGGCGAGCATCTGTGCCAGCACCCTGGCTATGATGGATGCCGGCGTACCGATCAAGGCTCCTGTTGCAGGTGTTGCCATGGGCTTGATCAAGGACGGAGAGCATGTTTCCATTCTGACTGACATCCAGGGGATGGAGGATCATTTGGGAGATATGGACTTTAAGGTTGCGGGAACCCAGCAAGGCGTTACGGCCATCCAGATGGATATTAAGATTGATGGCATCGACCGTAGCATTTTGCAGGAAGCCTTGGAGCAGGCAAGAGAAGGACGTATGCATATCCTGGGCAAAATGCTTGAAGCGATTCAGCAGCCAAGAGAGGCACTTTCTCCTTATGCACCAAAAATCATCACGATGCAGATCAATCCGGACAAGATTCGCGATGTGATCGGTGCCGGTGGCAAAATTATTAACAAAATCATCGAAGAGACCGGCGTGAAAATCGACATCGAGCAGGATGGCCGTGTATTCATCGCTTCATCCAATGCCGAAATGAACCAGAAGGCCCTGTCCATTATTGAGGGCATTGTGCGTGAGGTTGCGGTGGGTGAAATCTATACCGGAACGGTGAAGCGGATTGAGAAATTCGGCGCCTTCGTTGAGATTTTGCCGAACAAAGACGGTCTGGTACACATTTCTCAGCTTTCTACCGAGCGTGTGGGTAAAGTAGAAGATGTGGTAGCCATTGGAGATGTGATTACAGTGAAGGTTACCGAAATCGATCAGCAGGGCCGGATCAACCTGTCCCGTAAAGCTGTTCTGACGGCTGAAGCCAACTAATATTCTCTACATGAAGGACATGAAGGAAAGAGACAGATTGACTCTGGCTCTTTTTTTTATGCCGGCGTGCCCAGCAAAGCACGCATCTTCTAGCCGGTGAAAGTCCGGTCACAGGAGGGACCAAGCCCCTGTGTAGCTAGGATACCTGCGTATGGCGAAATCTGTGCGTAGAAGCGTATCGACATAAGTACCTGTCAGAGACAGGGCGAGCAACATACCAGGCTGTAACATAAAGTGAATCCTGCCGCGTC